>CAURGZ010000047.1:0-9884 GCA_963524285.1 uncultured Atopobium sp. | reverse complement strand
CCTGTGAGATTTACTACATAAGGCACATGAAGAACATATGAAGTGTGCGGTTTGATGGCAATTCGCGAAGTGGTTATATTTGGCTGGACAAGCGGCCAAAGGGAATTTTCATTTCCTAAATCGCAAATGTAATAGGTGTTGTTGGCTTGTGGAATTAAAACCGCGCCGAGAAAATCTATTCCTCCTACAGGCTCAGTCTCTTCTCTATCATTTTTAACTTCTATAGTGACATCTATCACACTTGTTTGATTGCCATGAGCATTGGGTTGTTGTGGTGTAATACCATGTTTTTCCAGGTAACCGTCATATGTGGTTAGGGCAATTTCAGTTATTCGTATTGAATATCCCTTTGTATTCTCAGAAGACGAATAATGAAAATTTCCGTCAAGAGGGACCCATTCTCCCATTTGATAAATCTCTTCGGGGATAGTTGGTGCATGGGTATTCACCCACCAAACTCTGTAGCTAAGAGCACAAACCAGTACAATGCTTATGGCAATTGCGAATAATGGTAGTTTGCTTTTTAGTTTCATGATGCACGTCTTTGCACGTCGATTTTCTCGACAATTTTACCGAGCTTCATTTTGTAAATTACATCGCAGACAACCTCTAAGAACTCAGCATCATGACTTGATATAAGAAGTGTTGCGCCTCTATCTCTTTGTTCAACAATGAGCTCAGTGAGCATATGGACACCGTCTTCATCAAGAGCGTTTGTTGGCTCGTCAAGAATAATTAAATCCGGTTGTTCAAAAAACGCCATGGCAATTCCTAAGCGTTGCTTCATGCCAAGGGAGTATTTCCTAACAGGTCTTTTGTCTGTAGGATCAAGTCCTACTTTTTCAATTGCAGCATCAATATCTTGCTCAGACGCGATTTGTTTTATTGACGAGAGAATCTCTAGGTTCTTACGACCGCTATATGAGCTGAGAAGTGCTGGTTTTTCTAGGAGCAGGCCAACACTTGGTGGGAAATCTATATCATCCCAGAGTTTTTTGTTTTCAATAGAAACATATCCTTGGGTAGGTTTAATGAGGCCACAGACCGCTCGCATAAGCATTGTTTTACCAGAGCCGTTTTGGCCTTCGAGACCAATTATCCCTCTCTTTTCCAGGGATAATGTGACATCCTTGAGAACAGTATCGTTTCCGATTTCTTTTGTTAGATGCTCAACTGAAATGTACGACATGTTTACTCACCGCCAAACTCTGCATTTTTAGTTCCGATGAGGCCAAAAATGTTTAAAAAAATGATTCCAACAAGAAAATATAAAGTTGCATAGACAGGGCTATATCCTTCTGGATTAAAAGGAAGAAGTCTCGAAAAAGTCATTAATGTAGAGGGGAATGGAAGTTCAGGAAAAAACTCTCCTAAAACTAGTAGTGCTACGCTTAGTAATACAGCTAGTGAATTGTGAGTATAGAGTTTCATTACTTTGTAAATAAAGGAAAAGAACAAGAGACCAAGATAATAAATGCCGAGAAGGGCTAATACTTTTGGGGCTGTGAGTGAAAATTCTGTACCAGTTTGAACGGTATGGTAAATGAAGATATCCACATTTAGCGTAGCAATATCAGGGCTATTACCTGTACAAATAAGTAAGATAACGTATGTCATTATATAGACGGCAATCAAAAAGAGAGAAGATACGATTATATTTATATAGCTATAAATCCAAAATCTAGTTTTCTTCTCAAACCTCATCATGCGTTGAAGAGAAAAATGTTCATTTGTGTCTGAGCTAGAAATAATGATTATGAGAAGAAAAGAGATGCAAAGCGCGGTCCACTCTACGTAGAGCGTGTGGGCAGAACCGAAGAATGTTGCGATAATCAAATCACCTAAAGAAAACGAATATCCTCCTTGTGTAATTAAGCTGAATTGTGCAAAAGAAGAAATAAACGCTGTACAAGATAACAACATCACAAAAAGCGCTGCTAGAAGATTTTTATGCATATCAAAAAGTTGAGTGAAGCTCCTTGAAATTTGATGTTTCATAGCAGATCACTCCTACAAGTCTTTTTGTAAGAAATGAAGATTACTAGAAATAGCAAAACAAAACAGAAGAAATAAAATCCAAGTTTTGTTGGAGCATATTCAGAACTTATCAACTGAAAGAAATTTAACTTAATGAATGCATTTTGTCCTACTTCTCTTAAGTGAGCAGAGGAAAGGATTGCTGAAAATTGCGAGCCTAAGAATGCTAACAGGTGAAGTAGGAAATAAGAAATGAAAATTGCTTGAAATGTGGTCTTAGTTAAACTGGCAAAAAGACAAACGGCGCAGGAAAACAGCCCTCCAATTATGAAGGCTAATACGGAGAGGGCAATGACATAAGCAAGAGGAGAGTTATAAAAGAGTCCTGAGAACAAAGAGTTCATTGAGATTGCGGTATATATCTCATCGTAAATTTTTGGTGTAGATAACGGTAAGAAACAGATTACAGCTAAAAAATTAAGGATAAGAGGTAGGGCAGAGCAAATACCACCAGAAACAAAACTTACGTATAGTTTTATCCTGATAACACAAGCCTTTCTAATTCTAAGACATTGCTGTTCCAGCACTCCTTCTTTTGAATCGTTGCTTAAAATCCAGGCGGTTGGGATGGTTGCTAAAAGCGGCCATAAGAGATAGTACAGTCCACTGTAAAATTCCCCGATTCGTGTTGGGATCCAAGCGGTATAAGCAGAAACAAGGGAGAGTAAAGTGTTATAAGAAAGATGATTTCCCTGTTGAAGAGTTGCTTCTAAGGTATTAAATTCAATTTGAATTTCAATCCAAGCAGCAAGTAGTGCAATACAGATGCCAATTGCAACACATGCCCAAAATAATGGGTTATAGGTAAGCTGTCGCTTAAATTCAGACTTGAACAATGAATTCATAGCAAACACCTACTTATCACTTTTTAATGCAGACTGTATATCAACTAACTTTGCGTTTGAATAAATTCCTCCCATATCTGCCAGATGAATAGAAGTAATATCTCTCATCTCTTCTGGAGATAGTACAAAGGCAAGTTTGACGTCACATTCATCTCCTGCATTAATCCAAAAATATCCTTTTTCTTTTTCCACTTCCGAACTGCTAATTCGGGCATTTTCAGGTGTGATTTGGGACATGAAAATATCGTGTCCTTCGGCATTAATTGAGTAGCTAGAAAGTAATATAGAGCTCATCCCGTTTGGGGTGCGTTTTTGAACAGCATCTATGTTTTTAAAATGAAGCGTATAGACTAGATACAAGCTATTTGCATTTTCCGGTGCTGACGAATGGTTAAGTGCTTCAGAGGTAAATCCTGCTTCGTCTATAGAATGATAAAGGGTTACGTCTGTTACCGTTACCTCTATTGTACCAATCCATGGTAAATAAGCCCCAAAAGGAGTCTCAGCTGGATTACCTCCTTCTTGATCAAGTCCAGTTAGTTGTACAGTATCGCCAATTTTATAAGTTTCCGAGGCCTCGTTTTGCCTTTGTGCAACTTGTTGTGCAAAAAATTCTTCTTGTGCCTGTTTTTGGGCAAGACTATAAAAATAAAGTAGCCCTGCAATGGTGACACAAGCAATCAATAAGGCCAAAGAACGAGCCTTTTGGGGAAGTTTATTTGTTTTTAAGCTTAAGTTTCTAGAATCGTGAGAAAACATAATAAACCCCAGATGACCTCGATAAATCTACTACACGAGTCGGGACTCCATACGCCCTTCACTATGTTTTTCTTCGGTCTTTAGCCTATTGCTGTAGAGGAGTAGTTGCCGACTCTCTTACCTTAATTCTATTCCTATAGGCATCATTGTTACGTCTATTACTGTGAACGGTATCTTTTTATCGGTTAATAAATAACATATTCAATGACCGTTATTTATTAAAAAGAATCGTCGCAGCTGAACAGCTTTCAATTTAGTTAATAAAGCATAAAAACGCTTAAAACAACTTACTTCTTTATAGACCCTTTACACCCATGTAACTGCCTGGCAGCAGCGCTTAAGCGCATCGATGTAGAGCTCACCAAAGGGCGAGAGGCTCTTCTCGTCGTGTGTAACGTAGCCAACTTCCATGTAATCATCAACAGCCAGAGGAATTGCAACAATGTTTGGGCCGTTGAGTTCCTCGTTAATAAGGCCGGTGCTGATGGTGTAACCGTTCAGGCCAATAATCAGGTTGAAAATAGTGGCGCGGTCTCGGACCATGATGTCCTTATCGCGATCAAGTGTTGCCAGAAGCTCCTCGGAGAAATAGAACGCGTTGTGCTCGCCCTGCTCGTAAGAAAGGCGAGGGTAGGGGGCAAGATCGTTGAGTGTTACCGAGGGGCGCTTTGCCAGCGGGTTATCTTTTCCCACAAAGACGCTTGGCTTGCATTTAAACAATGGCGAGAAAACCAAGCCCTGGTCCTGCAACGTTTTTCTAATAACGCGCTCGTTGAACGAGTTGAGGTAAAGGACGCCTACTTCACTTCTTAGCTTTGAGACATCTTCAATAATCTCGTACGTTTGCGTTTCTCTGATACGGAAATCGTACTTTGAGCCGCCGTGCTCTTTAATCAGGTTGACAAAAGCCTCAACTGCAAAGGAATAGTGCTGGCAAGAAACACAAAAGCGCTGCTTAGAAGGGGCGGTGCCCAGATAGCGTTCTTCGATGAGGTCAGTCTGCATGACAACTTGCCTGGCATAACTCAAAAACTCCTCGCCATCTGCGGTAGGTTCAACACCCTTGCTGGTCCTGTTAAAAAGGGAGATTCCCAGCTCGGCCTCAAGCTCTTTAACTGCGCTACTCAGGGTAGGCTGCGAGATAAAGAGCTGTTTAGCTGCGGCGTTAATAGTGCCTGCCTTAGCAATAGCAAGAACGTATTTAAGTTGAGTCAGAGTCATAAGTCAGGTTTCTACGCAGAGGTTTTTCTCGCCTTATTTAACACCATACTGCTGGTAGTAGGCATCAATGGCGCTCTTCAAGGTGTCGTCGATAATAACATTGCCGTCAACCTCTTTGTTGTAGAGGGCCTCGGTAACCTCATCCATGGAGACAATGGCTGCGGTTGGTATGCCCCAGCGTTCAGAGACTTCCTGGAGAGCTGCAACTTTTCCGCCCTTGCCAACTTCCATGCGATTGAGTGAGACAATAAGGCCAACTACCTGGATGTTTGCAATAGAGGTAATCAGAGGATAGGTCTCTTCAATAGACTTGCCAGAGGTAGTGACATCTTCAACCATGACCACTCTCTGGCCGTCTTTGAGCTCTGCTCCTAAAAGCATGCCAGCGTCAGCGCCGTGATCTTTTGCTTCTTTTCTGTTGGAGCAGTACTGAACCTGTTTGCCATAGAGCTCATTGATTCCCATTGCAGTGATTACGGAAAGGGGAATGCCCTTGTAAGCAGGACCAAAAACTACGTCAAAATCCAGGCCAAAGTTGTCGTGAATGGCGCGAGCGTAATAAAGGCCCAGCTTGTGGAGCTGCTCGCCAGTGACATAGGCGCCGGCGTTCATGAAGAAAGGAGATTTGCGACCACTCTTGAGCGTAAAATCGCCAAATTTAAGTACGTTGCTCTGGACCATAAACTCAATAAACTCGCGCTTGTAGTCTTCCATGGTTTCTCCTTTAGCAGGCCTTTTGAAGTGGTGACAATTTGCAGGCACGTTCCACTGCACTAGTTTAGCCGAATTACGGATATGTGTTTTATGGCGTGGTGTTTTATGGCGTGCCGGCTTGGCTGTGTGAGATTAGCGTAATTACCGCCAGATATATAAAAGTGAGCGCCTGCCATGAGGTTATGCGGTATTCTAAATAGATATTTGTTCGTCTCGCAGGATAGTCCTGCAGAGCGCAGGAAAAGCCTGCAGAGTGAGTTACAAGGAGGGTATGCCCGTGGAGCGCATCACGATTTCTGCATTGTACGCAGATGCAGAGCAACTTGGTGGCCAAAAAGTTACCGTGGCCGGCTGGGTACGTTCAGTAAGGGATATGAAGAATTTTGGCTTCGTCACACTTAATGACGGTAGCTGCTTCAAAGACCTACAGGTTGTTATGAATCGTGAGAACCTTGGCAATTACGAGGAGGTTGCTTCCTGTGGCGTTGGCGCTGCTCTGATTATTCAGGGTGTCCTTGAGCTTACCCCTGATCGCCCACAGCCTATTGAGCTGCAGGCTCAGACCATTGTGATCGAAGGACCATCCAGCCCAGATTATCCAATGCAGAAGAAGCGTCAGTCTCTCGAGTACCTTCGCACACAACAGCACCTTCGTCCTCGTACCAACATGTTCCGTGCAGTTTTCCGCATCCGTTCTGTGGCTGCCTTTGCCATCCACCAGTTCTTCCAAGACCGTGGCTTTGTCTACGTGAACACCCCAATCATCACCGCATCTGATGCTGAAGGCGCAGGAGAGATGTTCCGCGTTACCACGCTTGATCTAAACAACGTTCCACGTACCGAGAAGGGCGATGTTGACTACTCAAAGGACTTCTTTGGTCAGTCTTCTCACCTCACCGTTTCTGGTCAGCTTCAGGCAGAGAACTTTGCTATGGCCTTTGGTGATGTGTACACCTTTGGTCCAACGTTCCGCGCAGAGAACTCCAACACACGCCGCCACGCTGCAGAGTTCTGGATGATTGAGCCAGAGATGGCTTTCTGTGATCTTGCACAGGACATGGATGTTGCAGAAGAGATGCTGCGCTACGTTATTGCGTATGTTCTTGAGCACTGCCCAGATGAGCTTGAGATGCTTAACAAGTTTGTGGATAAGGGTCTGCTTGAGCGCCTGAACCACGTTGCAACTTCCCAGTTCTCTCGCGTTTCTTATACGGAGGCCATTGAGATTCTGCAGGAGGCAGTAAAGGCTGGTCAGAAGTTTGAGTACCCTGTTGAGTGGGGCATTGACCTTCAGACAGAGCACGAGCGCTACCTTACCGAGCAGCACTTTGGAAAGCCAATCTTTGTCACTGATTATCCCGCAGAAATCAAGGCCTTCTACATGCGTCTTAACGATGACGGCAAGACTGTTGCTGCAGCTGACTGCCTTGTTCCAGGCATTGGCGAGATTATTGGTGGCTCACAGCGAGAAGATCGTCTTGAGCTTCTGGAGAAGCGCATTGTTGAGCTTGGCATGAACCCCGACGATTACAAGTATTACTTGGATCTTCGTCGTTACGGCTCTTGCACCCACTCTGGCTTTGGTCTTGGCTTTGAGCGCCTTGTTATGTACCTCACCGGTGTGGATAACATCCGCGACGTTATTCCTCACCCTCGTACCGTTGGCAACGCTGACTTCTAAGATTGCAGGTCACAGGCGGTGTAGGGGAGCGCAATTGGCGCGCTAATCTAACCGACAGGGTTGCCAAGTCTTTCAAGTTGGATTTTTGCGTGCAGGTTATGCATAGCCGTTATGCAAAAACTGCATAGCAGAGATGCGATATAAAAGTTTTTCTCGCCATATACCGATATATTTGCCCGTTGGCAGTAAAAATAGGACGTCCGTGCAAAATTGCGCGGGCGTCCTATTACGCTATAAGAAGCAGTTTTCTGCAGATGACCAGCGGAGGTAAACATGGTAAAGACTTTGGTTCTTGTTAGACATGGTGTATCTGAACGTGGCTCTGAAGACATGAGTCGAGAGCTTACACGTGCTGGTCAGAGGGCTTTATCTGCCAATTATCCTCATATTTTTGGTCTGTTAGGACCAGAGGGTGAAGAGGCTGAGATTTGGACAAGTCCTGCCCTTCGTGCACTTGAGACTGCAGAGATTGTGGCAGAGGCGCTGGACGCAGAAGGTCTGGAGATTCATGACTCCCTTTACGATCAAGATCTTCCTGCACTTCAGGCAGAGCTTGAGCACGCTGATGCAGAAACACTTATTCTTGTTGGACACGCTCCATTTTTGGGTTATGTTGCAGAGACTCTGCTGGGATTTGAACTTCCGCTGACAAAGGGCGCTGTGTGCGCTATTGACGTACGTGGTTCGCTTTGTAATCAACAGAAGTGCGTCTGGAGGCAGCTTGGAGACGTTCGAGAGCCTCATGGAAAGCTTCTTTGGCTGGTCAGTGGTCCTTCCACTCAGCCTTGGGAAACGCTTGACGCTCTTGATGAGGCATGCGCTCATGCAGCAACTAACCTGGAAGATGCATACACAGAGTTCCGTGCTCATCCAGAAGACCCTGCAGTAATCGCAGCATTTAGGTTTGCTCTTAGAGGAACCCAGCTGCTTACCAAGTTTTTCTCGCCACTTCTTAATGAGGAAGCAGTTGAGATTGCTGAGCCTGTTTATAGGCTGATGCTTGGTGCAACTACGCGCCTTCGTGAGATTGATGGCTTCTCTGATACCGTTGCAGATTTGATGGAGTCTGGAGAGCTCTCTCAAGGCTCCAAGCTGGTCAGCGCTGTAGAAGCAGCTCGCGAGTCTGAGCGCGATCGCATTTGCGAGGGTCTGCGCAAGAAGGCTGTCCGTCGCAGCCTGCGCTGCGCGCTGGATGAGCTCTTTGAGCCTGCATGGTCAGATGCGGTACTAAAAGATGGCCTCTCGTTTGAAGACATTAGCAGCCGCTTTGATTACATGCTTGAGACTATTGATGCGCGCCTCTTTGGTCTGGATATGACTAGCTTCTCTGAGGTACACCATGCAAGGCGAGAAGTTCGTGAAGTTGAGCACATTCTTTTCCACCTCAGTGATATGCTGGGCGAGAAACGCGCAAATTACACCCAGATTATGCAGGACATTGACTCTGAGCTCAGCACTATTTGCACAGCTCAGCGCAATATTTCTCTGGTCAAAGAGTGGAAAGATTCTATGGACTTCAGAGATGTTACCTCAGATCTCGCAATTGTTTCAGAACATGAAAAAGTTTTGATTGAGCGTGTGATTGAGGGTAGAGAGACTAGTATCCTAAGGTAGTCACATAGTCCACGTTTGGAGCGCAGAGACGTTTGCGCGGCGTGGATGATGATTATGAGGGAGGATGCTATGTCTGAGAGCATCGAGACTCGCTGCGTACAGGGCGGTTATCAGCCTGGTTGCGGTGAGCCTAGGCAAGTGCCTATCATTCAATCAACCACGTTCAAATATGACGAGTCGATGCAGCTTGGAGAGTTGTTCGACCTCAAGGCTGCGGGTTATTTCTATTCTCGTCTTCAAAATCCAACGCTTGATAACGTAGCTTCAAAGATTTGTGCGCTTGAGGGCGGTACGGCTGCAATGCTGACGTCTTCTGGTCAAGCCGCAAACTTTTTTGCCGTCTTTAATATTGCTGAGGCTGGAGATCATTTTATCTCCCTGTCTACCATTTATGGCGGCACCTTTAACCTGTTTGCTATCACTCTTAAGAAGATGGGTATTGAGTGTACGTTTATCTCACCAGATGCAACTGACGAGGAGATTAACGCAGCATTCAGACCAAATACAAAGTGCGTCTTTGGTGAGACTGTTGCAAACCCTGCACTGGTTGTTCTTGATATTGAACGTTGGGCAAAGGCTGCTCATGACCACGATGTGCCACTGATTGTTGACAATACGTTTGCCACCCCTGTGAACTGCCGTCCTCTTGAGTGGGGAGCAGATATTGTGACCCATTCCACAACCAAGTATATGGATGGTCACGGCTCTGCTGTTGGCGGAGCTATTGTTGACGGTGGCAACTTTGACTGGGCTGCTCACGCAGATAAGTTTCCAGGTCTGACCCAGCCTGATCCTTCGTATCACAATCTTGTCTATGCAGATACCTTTGGTAACGGCGGCGCTTTTATTACTAAGGCAACTGTTCAGCTTATGCGTGACTTTGGTTCCATTCAGTCACCACAGAACGCTTTCTATCTTAACCTTGGCCTTGAGTCCCTGCACGTTCGTATGGCTCAGCATTGCAAGAATGGCCAGGCAGTTGCCGAGGCGCTTGCAAACAATCCTAAGGTTGC
>CAURGZ010000046.1:0-10220 GCA_963524285.1 uncultured Atopobium sp. | reverse complement strand
GAAGAACGTGATGAAGAGGACCCACTTATTTTTGGTGGCGGTCCTTCTGTTTGGAACTCAGAGCCGCTGTCCCCGCTCTTTGATGCAATTCTATTGGGTGATGGCGAAGAAGCGCTGGTAGAGATGTGTGAGTGCGTGAGAACTTCCAAGCTTGACGGAGTTTCTCGCCAAGAGATTTTGCAGAGGCTGTCTGAGATTCAAGGTGTCTACGTACCATCGCTTTATCAGATTGTGCGTGACAATACCTCAACACGCTGGGGATATGCGGTTCCTAAAGAGGGAAGTAGCGCACCAAGCGTGGTTTATAAGCGTTGTCTGCCAGATCTTTCAGTAACAGACCCTGTTGCGCAGCGCATTGTTCCGTATACCGAGATTGTTCAGGACAGGCTGGCTCTAGAGATTCAGCGCGGCTGTGCTCGCGGCTGTAGGTTCTGTCAGGCCGGAATGACGTATCGTCCTGTTCGCGAGCGCCCAGCTCAGCAGATTGTCCAAGCAGGCGAGGAAGGCCTTTTGAAGAGCGGTTACGATGAGGTCTCGCTCACGTCACTCTCTACAACGGATCACTCTCAGTGCGGCTATATTCTACGTCGTATGAACTCTGATTTGCGTAAACGCGGCGTGCGAATCTCCATTCCTTCCCAGCGTATGGACGCGTTTGGCGCGGAGATGGCAGACGCTGTTTCTACCTCAAGGCGCGGCGGACTGACGTTTGCACCAGAAGCAGGCTCTCAGCGCATGCGTGACGTCATCAACAAAAATGTTTCCGAGGATGATCTTGAGTCCGCAGCTAGAAATGCGTTTGAAAACGGCTGGCGCCGCATGAAGCTCTACTTTATGATGGGCCTTCCAACAGAAACCGATGAAGACATTCAAGCCATTCCCGCAGTTGCAAAGCGTATTTTAGATATCGGTCGAGAAATTGGCGGCAAGGGCGTTACGGTTTCTGTCTCCGTTGCCGTATTTGTACCCAAGTCCTACACGCCATTCCAGTGGGTAGGCCAGATTTCTCGTGAGGAAGCCCAGCGTAGACAGCAGTTACTCTTGTCGTCAAATCACGATAGGGGACTCAAGATTGCCTATCATGATTCTGGAACGTCCCTGGTAGAAGGTGCGCTTTCAAAGATGGGCCGCGACGGTTTTGATTTGATTTACCGGGCTTGGAAAAATGGTTGTAAGTTTGATGCATGGACCAGCGAGTTTAATCTTGATGCTTGGAATGCGGCAGCAGAAAGTCTGGGTTTCTCGCTCTCTGAAATTGCAACAGAAACCTTTGATATCCAGGCAAAACTTCCTTGGGACCACACATCTCCTGGCGTGTCCAAGGGGTATTTACAGCGAGAATATCGTCGAGCAATGGACGAGGTCACCACACCTGACTGCACGTTTACCTCTTGTACGGGATGTGCGGTATGCCAAACCTTGAAGGTCGATAACGTGTTGATGGGGGTGCGCTCATGACGGATAAGCAGGTAGAGAGCGTAGCTCCTGAGGTGGTTGAACCGGCGAAGAAAGACTGGCGCGCTGGGAGGCCACAGATTCAGCCAGAGATTATGACGGAGCGTGGAGCAGAGATTTTTAGGCTTCGCGTGGCTTACAAGAAAGACGACCGCCTTGCGTTTCTAGGACACCTTGAGCTCATTGGCACTATTGAGCGCTGTGTTCGTAGAGCTCAGCTGCCGTTTAGAGTAGGCAATGGCTTTGCAAAGCGCATGGGCGTTCAGTTCTCTCAGGCGCTTCCTGTTGGCGCTTCGTCTGAGGCGGAGTACTTTGACTTGAAGCTCACAGAATATGTGGACCCGGATGAGGCGTTAGAGAGGCTGTTGTCGGCTACGCCTCCCGCGCTTGCTCCGTTTGCTGCCAGCTACGTTGATCGGTCGCTGCCAGCGCTTGAAGCATGGTTGAATGCCGCTCATTGGAGATGCGACATTTTGGGAGAAGGTCTTAGGTCAGATGCGCTGCGTTGGGGGTTTGAGGATCTTCTCGCCAAAAAAGAGTTGACATACATGCGCGGAGACAAGCAAAAAGTGGTCAATTTAGAGACAACGTTTGCGGGCTATAAGATTTCTGAGAGCTCATCCGATAGGTGCATTTCATTTGAGCTTGATACACTCCAAGATCCACGAGCAGCGCTTAGACCTGCAGTTTTGATTTATGAGGCTCAAAGAATTGCAGCTCAAGCTGGAGTGGATGGCCTACAAGGCATTGACTCGTTGAAGGTGTGCCGAGTCTCGCAAGCACATCTTTCAGAAAATGGACTCCTTGTGAAGCCTCTATAACATGTAGTTTTGTCTTGGAATTTTCTGAAATATGCAGTAGACTATTTCGAGTTGTGTTTCTCGCCGAGGGACATGGGGCACCGACAGTTTCCCGCGGATGTCACAGGTCACGGCGGCGAAGATCTTTGCTCGGATCTTCAGAAATGCAAAGATAGTATTAATCGTTGCAAGAATCAGCAATGAAGGGTTACACACATGTACGCAATCGTAGCAACTGGTGGCAAGCAGTATAAGGTTGCCAAGGGCGACGTAATCAGCGTCGAGAAGCTTGATGCGCAGCCTGGCGATAAGGTAAAGCTTGATGTTCTTATGCTTAACGACGGCAAGAAGGTTGTTGCTGACGCTGCCACTCTTTCCTCTAAGAAGGTTACCTGTGAGGTTCTTGAGCAGTACAAGGACAAGAAGGTCCTCGTCTTCAAGTTCCACAAGCGTAAGCGCTATCACCGCGCCAATGGTCACCGTCAGAACCTTACTAAGCTGAAGGTTACCGCGCTCCCTACCGCTCGTAAGGCTGCTGCTAAGGCATCCGACGAGTCTGCAGAGTAATTGGTCACTTCTGATATTGAGATAGGCAGGTAGCATTTATGGCACACAAGAAAGGTCTCGGCTCTTCCCGCAACGGTCGTGACTCACAAGCACAGCGCCTTGGCGTTAAGATTTACGGTGGTCAGGCAATCAAGGCTGGCCAGATTATCATCCGTCAGCGTGGTACGCACATCACTCCTGGCGTAAACGTTGGTCGCGGCAAGGATGACACTCTCTTTGCACTTTGCGATGGCGTTGTTGAGTTCAAGAAGGGTGCTAAGCACGTCGTTAACGTCGTTGCTGCTGAGGCATAAGTTTTCTTGAACATTTGCAGTTCATTCAAGGGGTCCTTCGGGACCCCTTTTTTGTTTCTCGCGGTATCTTACGCGTACCGTTCACAGTTTCTAATTTGTTTCTTAATGTATTTCTTGACACAATCTGGCAAAGTAATGGTATTCTTCTTACATTGCAATTTACGCTCTTGGGAGGAGGACATATCATGCGCGCTACATGCACTCAGCAGTGGTGGTGGAACAACTTGTCTTTCTCCGGTCAGCGATGAGTTGCTTCTGCATACGCATTTAGAGGCTCTCGGGTGACCGAGAGCTTTTTTTGTGCGTACGTTTCTTGCTAAATCCGGATGGCGAGAAACCCGTGTTGTTAAAAGTTTTGTTTGTACGTTTTAGTTTTGCGTTAAAGGAGTTTGTATGTCTACAGAAAATCTCAATGAGGTTAACACCGCAGACACAGAGACAGGATCTGCAGAGCAGGCACCACGTGTTGTTACTGTTTCAAAAAATGCAGGAGTATTGGATGTTACTTCTCTAGTCCTTGTTGCCGTCCTTATTGCTGCTGGTTTTATTCTTAATCTGACTGTTGGTAAGGCAATTAGTGCTATTGGAATTGGTCCAGAGTTTATTATTTCTTCGTTCTGCCTGGCTATTCTTTTGCTTAAGCCAAACGCTATTCAGAGCCTGGTCATTGGTCTTATCGCAGCTTCCGTTATTCAGCTGACCACCTCTGTCCCTGGTGCTGATTTTGTTGCAGAGGGCGCAGCTTCACTTGTTATGTTTGCCTTTACAAAGTCTGCTCTTGCAGATAAGCCAGTAATGCCTGCAATTGGTTCTTTTGTAACCACTCTTATTTCTGGCTTGATCTTTGCTGCCATTGCTATTCCAGCAAAGGGTGCAACTATTGAGCTTTTCTACGTAATGCTTCCTGTCATCGTGGGAACCGCATTCTTTAATGCTATTGTTGTTCAGGTTCTTGCGGCTCCTCTTAAGAAGGTTTTGGGTCGATAAGTTCTTAGATACGCACATATTTCCTGGAGAACACTGTGTCTATTATTGAAGTTCAATCTGTGTCATATAGCTATCCTGATAGCTCAGCGCATGCTCTGAATGAGCTGTCACTGAGCGTTCAGGAGGGTGACTTTGTAGGTATTGTTGGTCCTTCTGGCGCAGGCAAGTCCACGCTTGCTCTTGCGCTTTCTGGCGCTATTCCTCATCACTTCAGAGGAAGTTTCTTTGGAAAGATTCTTGTTGCTGGAATGGATACCTGCACAGTTGCGCTGACTGATATCTCTAAAATTGTGGGTTCTGTAACCCAGGATATTAACGCGCAGATGGTTGCTTCAATTGTTGAGGATGAACTTCTTTTTGGTCTCGAGAACTTTGCAGTTCCTCATGCAGAGATTCCAGAGCGCATTACCTATGCTCTAGAGACAGTTGGTATTGCCAACCTTCGCTTTAGAGAGATTGCCTCTCTTTCTGGTGGACAGAAGCAAAAGGTTGCTATAGCGGCACTTTTGGCGCTTCAGCCACAAGTTATGGTGCTTGATGAGCCAACAGCGGCTTTGGACCCAACATCGTCCGAGTTAATCTTCCAGACCCTTTCAGAGCTCAACAAAACCAAAGGCATTACGGTTGTGGTAATTGAGCAAAAAGTGGGTCTTCTCGCTAAGTATTGTTCAAAGATTGCCGTTATGGACAAGGGCTCCATTTGTGCATACGGTAGCGGTGAGGAAGTGTTCTCTCAGGTTGATTTACTTCAAGAGGTTGGCGTTGATGTTCCTCGTTGCGTGCGCGTGTCAAAGGGCGTCTATGAGCTCTCTCATCAGTCTGAGTATGCTCACTTGTTATCTGAGGCGGACAGAGCTGTCTGCGATGAAACTGCGTTGTCAGTTCAGTCAGCCGCCAAGCAGCTTGCGTGCTGTGTTGGGGCTTTGCAGCATCGTAGTATTTCCCTTACAGAGGACTCTGAACCATTGGCTACTAATGACGTTGATTTAGCAGGGGAGACGTATCTTCCAAACATAGATGGCCCTGTGATTGCTGAATCGAGCGGACCATTTGACAGGATTGGTATTCTTCAAGACGCTGACCAGCCAAGCACTCAGTCTGTTCTTGACGTTATCGACGCCACCTTTAAATATCAGGGGAGTACTGACGGTGTTGAGCGCGTCTCCCTCAGCTTGCACCCTGGCGAGCTTGTGGCACTTGTCGGCCAAAACGGTGCAGGTAAAACAACTTTAACTAAGCTGGTAAATGGCCTTTTGCGTCCTCGATCGGGAGACATTCATATTAAGGGTTCTTCATGCAAGGATTGGAAGACGTCGCAGATTGCTCAGCACGTCTCTACACTGTTCCAAAATCCCGATTACCAGATTTGCAAAGAGAGTGTCCTTGAGGAGATTGCGTTTGGTCTTGAGCTCAAGGCTGTGTCTGCAGAGGATGCGCGATGCAAGGCGCTAGAAGTCATTGAACGCATGGGACTAGATGCAGATGCGTCGCCGTTCATGCTTTCTCGCGGACAGCGTCAGATGGTTGCGCTTGCATCTGTGGTTGCCTGCGAGCCAGATATTCTTGTGCTTGATGAGCCAACTTCGGGTCTGGATTACAAAGAGTGCATGCAGGTCATGAATATGGTCAAATCATTGTGCGAGAAGGGCTGTGCAGTTCTTATGGTCTGTCATGACATGGAGGTTGTGCTGGACTTTGCCACAAGAATTGTCGTTATGGCGCATGGCAGCGTGTTAGATGATGGGGAAGTTACACAGATCTTCTCGACAGATGAGGTTTTGAAAGAAGCATATGTTGAAGCCCCTCAGATGATCCAACTGTCAAAGCTTGCGGGTGCGCATGTAGATTCTTCCTTTGCAGGACTTTGCAACTCTTCAGAGGTACTTGAGACATTGCAGCATCAGTTTGAGATTGCTCGTATTGCGGCAACGCTTAATGGTAAGGAGGCTCCTCGTGGGTAGTGTTATTGATTACACCGAAGGAACAAGCTTCCTTCATAAGGCAAATCCCGTGGCTAAGCTTGTGTTTGCGCTTGAGCTCTTTGCAGCCGCCTTTGCTGCACAAGGAACGCTTGAGGTGATTGTAGTACTCGCGCTCACTATTTGTGTGGGAGTTGTCTCACAGAATGCTCAGAAGACTTTTAAGCTGGTATTTGGCTTTGCTGTCTTAGGTCTTATCTTGTGCGCTGTACAGACGCTTGTTGCCCCTGCTGGTCAAACGCTCTTTTTATTCATCACGGTAGGTGGTTTGGAGCGCGGCTTTAACGTTGCCCTAAAAACAATTGCGCTGGCACTGCCGCTGCTTTCTATGCTCTCGCTTATGCGCGTAGAAGACCTCATGAATGCGCTGGTAGAAGTTGCGCATGTTCCTTATCCTTATGCGTTTACCATTGCAACGGTTTTGCGCTTTGTGCCTGTCTTTGCTTCCGAGATGAACCATATCATGGAGGCTCAGATGGCTCGTGGCGTTGAGTTTGATACCAAAAATCCAATTAAGAAGCTCCAGCTTACCATGCCTTTGATTGTTCCTCTGCTGGTAAGCTCGGTTAAAAAAGCTGATGCCTCAGCACTTGCAGCTGAGCAGCGAGGTTTCTATTTAAGGAACGCTTCATCTGCATTTAAACGCTATCCTTTGGCTCCATCAGACTTTGCCTTGATGATTCTTGGCGTTGCGGTAATTGTTGTTGTCCTCGTGTTCTCATAAGAACTTCTCGCGTTTTCACTGTGCTTCGCTGGTAAATGCCGTAACATTAAGGTATTAGAAGGAGGACACGTGGAAACTTTCACTGATCTTTGTCATATCAACGTTAAAGGTGGAGACGGCGGCGCAGGCTGCATGTCTTTTCGCCGAGAAGCATATGTTCCAAAAGGCGGTCCTGACGGTGGCGATGGTGGTCACGGCGGCAATGTTGTCATTGTTGCAGACGCGCAGCTTTCGTCCCTGATTGATTACCGCTACAAGCATCATTTTAAGGCTGAGCGCGGTACTCACGGTAAGGGTGCTCGCCGTCATGGCTCTGACGGACAGGATTTGCTGCTCAAGGTGCCTCTGGGAACCGTTGTGCGCGAGCTTGATCCAGAAACGCAAGAGCCACTCTACGAGATTGCCGATCTTACTTCTCCAGGTGAGCAGGTAGTTGTTGCTCCTGGTGGCAATGGTGGCCGCGGTAACATTCACTTTGTCACCTCAGTGAGGCGTGCACCAGCATTTGCCGAGAAGGGCGAGCCAGCCCAAGAGCACTGGATTGAGCTTGAGATGAAGCTCATGGCAGATGTGGCCTTGGTGGGCATGCCTTCTGTTGGTAAGAGCTCTCTTATTGCACGTATCAGCGCTGCTCGTCCAAAGATCGCTGACTATCCTTTTACCACCCTTGTTCCAAACTTGGGCGTTGTTCGTGCTCAAAACGGTCAGTCATTTGTCTGCGCAGACGTTCCCGGTCTTATAGAGGGTGCCTCTGAGGGCAAGGGCCTTGGTCACCAGTTCCTTCGTCATATTGAGCGCACGGCGCTTATTGTCCATATGGTTGACGTTACTGGTGGCTATGAAGGTAGAGATCCTGTAGAGGACTACCACGCTATTAACGAGGAGCTTAAAGCGTACGCTTCAAAGCTGGCTGATCGTCCTCAGATTGTAGTAGCAAACAAATGCGATATGCCTGGTACAGAAGATGCCATCGAGGCGCTCAGAAAAGCCGCTGAGGCGGATGGCAGGACTTTCTTTGCTATCTCTACGGTAACTGGTTTAAATCTTGATGATTTTGTTACTACCTGTGCTGCAGAAGTGGCAGAGCTCCGCAAAGAAATTGCCATTACTACGCCAACGGTTGACCGCAGCGAGGCTTGGGAGAACCAGCGACTTCGCCGTGATAACAAGCTTCGCATTGAGCGAGAAGAGCGTCATGCTTGGCGTGTCTCTGGCGGCCAGATTGAGCGCATGGTTATTCAGACCGATTGGGACAATGATGAGGCTGTGGCATATCTACAGCGTCGTCTGGATCGTATGGGTCTTGAAGTACAGCTGGCAAAGGCTGGTGCAGTTGACGGCGATGAGATTCGCATTCTTGAGCTTACCTTTACCTATGAGGATCCAAATAAACCAAATACAGATGGCATAGAGATTCCTGACGAGGACGCTTCAGATCAGCAATTTGAAGATGTTGAGTTTGAAGGGGCTCCATCTGATCCGTCTCATGTGGCTGAGACTTCTTCAGAAACTGAGTAGAGTATGGCAGCCGACGTCTTAAATAACATGCACCCTGGCCTGCCTCGTTTGGGACAGGATAAAAACCGCACCTATCGTCTGGGAATCATGGGTGGAACCTTTGACCCCATTCATAACGGTCACTTGGTAGCCGCTGAGCAGGCATACGATGACCTTGGTCTTGATGTGGTTGTCTTTATGCCTGCTGGTCGCCCAGCGTTCAAACAAAATAAGGGAGTTACCAGGGGAGAAGACCGTTACTCAATGACGCTTCTGGCAACCTCAGATAATCCTCATTTTGTTGCTTCTCGTTTTGAGGTGGATTATGAGGGCATCACCTACACCGCTGATACGCTCAGAAGATTGCGTAAGGTATATCCCTCTAACGTTGAATTTTTCTTTATTACTGGTGCAGATGCAATTGCTGATATTGTCTCTTGGAAAGATGCACAGACCGTAGCTGAGCTTGCTCACTTTGTTGCTGCAACACGTCCTGGTTATGAGCTGAGTCGTGCTCAAAAGGTTATTGCAGACTCACTCTATGACTTCAAGGTAACCTATCTTGAGGTTCCCGCACTAGCAATCTCATCAAGCTATCTGCGGAGTAGAGTTCAAAATGGTCAGAGCCTCAGGTATCTAACTCCCGATTCTGTAACAGGTTACATTCACAAGCATGGGCTTTATGGCGCCGACACAACGCCACTCAATTAAGTGGTCAAGCCAAAGCGACCCGCTGCTCAGATTTACATATGCCAGTAACAAGGCAGTGTCAAACAGGTAGAGATTAGGCTTGGCTCAATATTTTGTAGGACATAATGGAAAGAACACTTATAGCAAAAGATATTGTCTATACCGCAGAACAACAGGCGCTTATTGATCAGCTTGAGTCTGATTTGAAGAGTCATATGTATCACAAGAACCCTAAGCGTTTTGCGCATTCTATCTCTGTGGGACATTGTGCAGAAACGCTTGCGCAGGCTTATGGTGTAGATATGTTGAGCGCTCGTGTTGCAGGTATTTTGCATGATTGGGAGAAACTTCTTCCTGATGCAGGAACCATTGAACTGGCGGAGCGCTTTCGTATCCAGACAGAAGCTCCTTATCAGAAAATTGTCGGGCTCTTACATGGTCCTCTCGCCGCAAAAACGCTACCAGCCATCTATCCTTGGCTTTCTGAGCAGATTCTCAGCGCCATTCAGAAGCACACTACGGGCGACCGTCAGATGAGCAAGCTAGACAAAATCTTGTATGTAGCTGATCTTATTGAGCCCCTGCGTCCAAACTTTACATCGGTCGAAGAAGCAAGAAACGTATATTTACGTGGCGGCTCTCTCGATGAGCTTTATGAGACGGCGTTTTGTAGCGTTATGATGTATGTGATTTCATCAAGGAGTTATTTGTATCCAAACTCAATTGCCCTATACAATGAGATGATTGAGAAGAAATCTAAGTAGCCTGGCTACATGAGAAAACGGAGAAATTCATGACTGTAACTTCACTTGAGCTTGCAAAGACTGCTGCAATTGCTGCAGATCAAAAGAAAGCTGAAGATATTCTGGTACTAGATCTAACTGGTCTCAGTGATGTTTGCGATTACTTTGTTATCTGCACTGGTGGAAATGCTCGTTTGGCTGATGCTATTGTTGATGAAGTTCGCGAGAAGGTCACGGCAAACTGCGGCATTCGTCCAATATCTACTGAGGGTCGCGACGGTCTCAATTGGATTCTTATTGATTACGGTTCAGTTGTTGTTCACGTATTCCAGCCTGAGGTAAGGTCCTACTATCGTCTTGAGCGACTTTGGGCAGATGCTCCTCGTGTAGAGCTGGATATTGAGGGCGCTATGACTTCTGAGATTCCTTATGCTGATCTTCCAGAGGATGCTTTGGCTCCAGCCTTTGAGCTTTCCGAGGATGAC
>CAURGZ010000045.1:0-10523 GCA_963524285.1 uncultured Atopobium sp. | reverse complement strand
TTGTCAAAAATCTCTGAGTCAATGTTCTCGATGAAGGCTGGATCAAACTGACGCAGCTCATCAAGGGAGTCAAACTCATAAATAACGCCGTCAGGATATTTTCTAATGCTCATAGAAAGCTCTTTGATGTGACGGACGTAAATCTCTTCCCAAAGCATATCAACAGTCTCTGGCTTGTCATAAACTGCCTCAAGAATGTCTACAAACTTCTTTGAGAATTGTCTGTCAAAGTAGACATGGCCCAACATAATCCAAGAGTTAGAGCCACCAATTTCTACGCCGGTAATACGTCCACCGCGGCCCTCTTTAAGACACCACTCGTCAGTCTCTCCTGCCACATAGGTTGCTGAATAGTAGGCCTCAAAAACATAATGCTCAAAAGGATTCTGAGTAAAGTAATCATCAGAGGAGCAGATATAGGTATTATCAAGCTGGTCTTTTACATACCAAAGCGTGGAATTGTTGTTTCTGGTTGCATAGTCTGGGTTAACCACAATCTTGACGCCATACTTCTCCTCCAGGTAGAAGAAGTACTCCTTCTTGTAGCCAACAACTACAGTGATATCGGTAATGCCAGCCTCCATAAGCTGATGGATCTGGCGGTCAATGAGAACTTCTCCGCGAACCTTCAAGACACCCTTTGGCTTCTCATAAGAGATTGGTGCAAAGCGAGAAGACAGACCAGCTGCCATAATAATGGCATTCTTGACCTCGTAAGGCTTCAGAGCTTCGAGGCCCTTTGGAGTAATTAGACTATCGTCAATAAGACCCTGATCCTCCAGTGTTTTGACTGCTGAGTTAACAGATCCAAGGGAAAGGTCTGTATGTTCTGAAAGCTGCCTTTGATTGAGCTTCTCGTTAGACTGAGCAATGGTTTTAAGTACGGAAAAAACGTTCTTTGTCAGTGCCACGGTTCCTCCAAATGAAGACCAATTAACTGCATGAATAAACTTTTGAACCAATTTACTCTAGTAATAATACTCATTTGTTCAAATTTATACAAGTGTAAACATATTTTGAACATAATAACTTTAGAGGATTGCCAAAGACTGCCAATCTAACAAAAAACGGCATCAAAGATGCCGTTTTACCTTTTATGTATTGCTTTACAAACGAGAAGACCCTAGTAAGGACCAAAATCCAAACGCGCTGGATAGTGGTTTTTACGCTTCTCAACTGGTGGCATTTGCATGTAATCGCCGTAAAGCATCCTAAGGAATTTATCATTTTGATTAGGGAACGCTACTTGAATTCCATCAAAATCAAGCTTATCGACAGGAAAAACCTCATCAACTGGATAGGTATTTACAAACCTATCAGTATCGTGCAGGTAGGCAATTCTTTTTGTCTTAACGTGAGCAAAGCGGTTGCGGGCTTCCTGCTCACGCTCATACATTTTCTGAGTAGAGAGATGCAGCAGTTTGCAAACTCCCCTACCCATAGTAACTGCTGCCTTTAAGAGCTTTCCTTTGATGCCGTCGGCCAAAATAACAGGACGAGGACCGTCAACGAGGATGCGCATATGTGACCAGAACCACGCATCAAATGCCTGCTTCTGATATTCCTTCTCGTCATCCGAAACATTATCAAAGCAATAGACATCTAGGAAAATACCAAGGTCAAGAGGAAGTGGCGCAAGTGCTTCTTCGCAGAACTGTGTTCCTTTGAGCATAATGCGCGTGGTTGGGAATGGATAGTTGATGTCCCTCTCAGTATTCATGATTGAATACTTTTCTGACCACTCTTTATCATAGATATCTAAGAGTTTGTTGAAGTCTTCTGCAGGAAGACAAACATCAATATCGTCGTCCCAAGGAATAAATCCCTTATGACGAAGAGCGCCAATCGCGGTGCCGCCAAAACCAAAATAGCGGATGTTGTTGGCTTCACACGTGTCTACGAAGTCCTTTAAAATCATCAGCTCAACTTGCTGGAGATGCTTAAGCGTTTCTGTATCGTATGTGCGCATTATCGACCTTCATACATCTTCTTGTAGTAATCCTGATAATCACCGGAAACTACATTCTTAACCCACTCGCGGTTCTCTAGATACCAGTTGATAGTGGTAACAATGCCCTCTTCAAATGGAGTTTCTGGATACCAGCCAAGCTCTTCTTTAATCTTATCAGGTGCAATACCGTAACGACGATCATGACCCTTGCGGTCAGTAACGTAAGAGATTAGATCCTCAGTAATCTGAGTGTCACCAGTGATTCTTGCAACTTCACTGATAATGCGCTTAACAATGTAAAGGTTGTTGCGCTCGTTATGACCGCCAACGTTATAAACCTCGCCCAGCTTGCCACCCTCAAGAACCATAGCAATTGCCTTGCAGTGGTCATCAACATAGAGCCAGTCACGAACATTGAGTCCGTCACCATAAACTGGAAGAGCCTTGTGTTCCAAGCAATTCTCGATCATTAAAGGAATGAGCTTCTCAGGGAACTGATAGGGGCCGTAATTGTTAGAGCAACGGGTAATTACTGCTGGGAATCCGTATGTATCATGCCAGGCCTTTACAAACATATCTGCAGAAGCCTTAGATGCAGAGTAAGGGCTATGAGGGCTCAGTGGTGTAGTCTCACGGAAGAACGCCTCTGGATCATCAAGTGGCAACGAGCCGTAGACTTCATCAGTAGAAACCTGCAGATATCTGTGGTCTCCGTAGGAGCCCTGGCCATCATTCCAGAAAGACTCTGCAACACTCAGAAGAGCGACAGTACCCATAACGTTAGTGTCAGCAAAGGCACCTGGATCTTCAATAGAACGGTCTACGTGACTCTCTGCTGCAAAGTTAACAACGTAATCAGGATGATAGGTCTCAAACAGCTGTGTCAGAGCCTCTTTATCCCTAATATCTACATGAGCAAAGGTATAGCGAGGATCTTGATCATATTCCGAGAGGTTCTCAAGGTTGCCTGCATACGTCAGAGCATCCACGTTCAAGATATGAATGTCCTGATTTCTTCTAAGCATATAGTGGATAAAGTTAGATCCAATAAATCCAGCTCCACCAGTTACTAAATAGGTCTTCACACTAACCTCTTTCTACCTTCGAAAGATATGTCGCAAGAGCCTCCTGCCAAGGTCTCATACAATTTCCAATGGTACTCTCAAGATGACCGTTTACCAAAGATGAATACGCAGGGCGAGAAGCACTTTCTGGGTGCATCTCTTTCCACTGAGCAGAGGTTACCCTGGAAACCTTACAGTCAAGATTGCTGCCAGCCATAATAGCTTCAGCAAAATCTGCCCATGAACATGTTCCTTCATTAGTTGCATGGTAGATGCCATAGTTCTCAGTAGCTGCAATGCACAAGATTGCGTGAGCTAGGTCATTTGCGCTGGTAGGATTACCCACCTGATCATCAACAACGCTAATCTCTGGATACTTTGCGCCGAGGGCTCGCATGGTTGCCACAAAGTTCTTACCAACATAGCCATAAAGCCATGCAGTTCTCACTACAAACGTTTGAGGATTTGCCGCAAGCGCAAGTCCCTCTCCCGCCAATTTGGAGCGCCCATACGCAGAAACAGGATAAGGAGCATCGTGCTCTGTACGAGGAGAGCTTTCTTTGCCACTAAAGACATAATCAGTAGATACTTGAACAAGCTTTGTCTGCGTAGTACTGCAAGCTCGTGCAAGATTCATAGGACCAAGTGCGTTTACCGCAAAGGCCATCTCAAAATTGCTTTCGCAGCCATCGACATTTGTTGCGGCCGCACAGTTAATAACAAGGTCATAACGATCATGCTGGTCAAACCATGTATTTACCGCGTCTGAACTGGTAATATCCAGTTCTTCTGCGTCAGTATAGTCAACATCTGGGTCAACAAACAGCTCTGGAATAGCCCCAATTTCAGAGATACCAGTTTCAAAAAGACGTTTGAGTTCATTGCCTAACTGACCATGAGAGCCAGTAATAAGAATCCGCATGTTACTCCCCTTTTTCAGAAGGAAGAATACGTCCCTCTGCAACACTCTTGAGGTGCTCACCATACGTAGATTTACCGTAGCGTTCTGCACACTCGATAAGTTTAGAGCTGTCAATCCAACCGTTCTCAAAGGCAATTTCTTCTGGAACACTTACAGGCAGACCTTGCGCGGTCTCAACAGTACGAACAAAGGTAGATGCCTCAAAAAGAGACTCCATAGTTCCTGTATCCAGCCACGCAAAGCCACGACCAAGAGTAACAACATCAAGCGTGCCATCGTCAAGATAGAGTCGATTAAGGTCAGTAATCTCATACTCTCCACGAGCGCTTGGCTGAACCTGCTTTACCAGCTCAGTAACACGCTGATCGTAGAAATAAAGTCCGGTTACTGCGTAGTTAGATTTTGGATGAGCTGGCTTCTCCTCAATTGAAATAGCGTTGTAGTTCTTATCAAACTCAACAACGCCAAAACGCTCTGGATCATCAACGTGATAACCAAAAACTGTGGCACGACCAGCTGTTTGTGCCTGCTGAGCAGCTTTTCTCACAAGTCCTGAAAGGCCATTTCCAAAGAAGATGTTGTCTCCAAGAATCAAAGCTGCAGCGTCATCGCCAATAAACTCTTTACCAATAACAAAGGCCTGAGCAAGTCCATCAGGAGAAGGTTGCTCAGCATAACTGATGGAGATACCGAAGTCAGAGCCGTCACCCAAGAGCCTCTTAAAATTTGGCAGATCGCGTGGCGTGGAGATAACCAAAATATCTCTAATACCTGCAAGCATAAGCGTTGACAGCGGATAGTAAATCATTGGCTTGTCATAAACAGGTAAAAGCTGTTTAGATGTAACGGTTGTCAGCGGATAAAGCCTGGTACCGCTACCTCCTGCAAGAATAATGCCTTTCAAAATTACTCCCCATCAATCGCTGTGATTCTATAAAGTTTATACGGTCCTTCTTCGAGTACCAACTCAAATCCTGGAGCACCATTGTCAATATTAAGACCAGACCACATTCCTTCTTCTTTAGGCATAGTTGGATACTGATCATCTGGATACATGTTTAAGCGAATAAAATACTGCGCACCAACAGAACGAACGGCGTCTTGCACCGATTTTTCGTAGAACACGCGATTAAGTCTTTCTCTAATCAATCTACTTTCAGGTGACTCATTATCATTATATTTAAACTTGTAGTACACGTTTAAGCCATCCACTGCATAAGCCAGCGACGAACCATCAAATGGATTATTGAGCACAACTGAGTCCCCAACAATCTCCTTTACTCTTTGAACAAAGGCCTGTTCAGTGGCCGAGTAAGTCTTCCAATCTTGTGGAATATATGACTCGCTCATCCAATGCAAGCTCATCTGAAAACGGCTTGGCTCATGTGTCTGGAGCTGCAAGGGGTCAACGGGGGCCCACAGTGCATATACGACAGGAATAGAAAGAAATACCGCAAACGCGCTCTTAAGAAGAGAAATTTTACTGCGCGACAAATGTGGCTTATTACTTTTAGTGGATTGCGTAGCTCTTACCGCATGCTTTACTTTTTGGAGTACCGCTAAAACGGCAGAAACAATATCAATTCCACCTTGTAAAACTAATGGCGTAGAGGTGATACACATGATGGCAGCAATACGCTCTGGGTCTGTGTACCAAAAGCCAATAAGAAAACGCTTTACATCTACGTTACCCATAAGTCCCACAACAAAGAAAATAGAAACAAAGAGCAGGCTGCAAGCATACCAACGAGATTTTTTAACGAGAAGAGCGTGGATAAAGCCAACCCAGAAAAGCACCGTACAAACTGCTTCTGGGACATTCATGATGAACGACTGAGTGGCAATATGCATAATTGAGTCAAGTGGGTTTATATCCCAACCCCAAAGAAAATGAACAACAGATTTCATAAAGCTGCTATTCAAAACAATGGTCCACATACCAATACAAAGGACAATACAAAGAGTCTCAAAAGCAACTAAGATAGCAACTTTATTCTTTTTATCTGCGTATTTATTGGTCACCATGCGTGGGATAAATGAGACTAACACGTAAGGGAACACCATAATTGCCCAGAAAAATACACCATTTGGATGGCAAAAAACAATTCCCAAAAGTACCGAAATGAGCATGAAGATATCTGAAACCTTCTGGGGTTTCTCGCCATGTTTATGAGAAGACGATTGCGCAATCGAATCAAGGAGTTGCACAAACAAATACACCGCTATAGGAACACAGCAGAAGGAAAGCATATTTGGAAACGGGCCATGGACTGTGAGCATGCGGACAGGAAATGCCATATTGGCAAATGCTGCAAAGGGTGCAAGTACTGCCGCCTGGATTTTCTTTCCAAAAATCTTTGAAACAAGCGCAAAAAGTCCTAATGGGTACACTAAGCCGGTCCACACCACATTAACGGCATTTTCTGCCATTCCAATTGAACAGTGTGTAAGTAATGTAACTACTGAGGCAAAGTTGTGAAATGCCAAAGGATAATACCAAGAGCCCGAGAAAGGCTGCGGTGTAGAGAGCGGCAAACCGTCAAAAACAGATGCTTTTAAAGTTGAGAAGACACCTGTTTGAATAATTCTATTGATGTAAGAGATATGAGTGTAGTTATCGTCATATTGCAAGAAGTTATTTGGGTTACCAAGACCTCGATAGAAAACATAACTTGCTGCGAGTGCACCAAGACAAATAACAATACAAACTCCAGGCAAAGAAAGCGACAAAGAAGAATAGATCTTTTTGTGTAAAAGTCTCTCTGAGCCAAATCGAGTTGCTGCAATAAGGGCAAGAAAACATGCCGTAAGAGCAAAAAGCGGAATAAGCCCCTTGAGACCAAGAGGATACATTGCAATGCCCGCAACAATATAAAAAACGACGCTTAACGGGCCAGCCACGGCAAGCGAAAGCGCTCGTTTACCACCTGATAAACGAGCGCCCAGATATCCTGGAACAAAAACAATTGCTGTTGTAACTATAAGAACAAGAACAAATTGTTTCCACATGCGTATGCGCCCTTAATTAGTGCTTCTGTTTTAGACGAGCTTAGCCCAGCGCTTCTTACCTGCCTGGAGAAGAGCTCCCTCAAGAACTGATGACTCAACCTTATAGGTCTTTGCTGGATGAGGCTGCTGATTAATCTTGATACCACCACCATCAATCAGACGACGAGCCTCACCGTTACTTGAAGCAATCTCTACTTCAACCAAAATCTTTGGCAGGTAAATGAGACCGTCTTCATCTGCTTCAAGGGAAATTGCAAACTCTTTGACATCGTCAGGAACCTCATTGTTCTTGAACTGAGCATCAAAAGCTGCCTGAGCCTTAAGACCTTCTCCCTCACCGTGATAAAGGTCAACAATATTTCTGCCAAGAGCACGCTTGAGCTGGTAAGGATCAGCGGTGCCGTCCTCAAAGCTCTTATCGATTACATCAAGCTCATCAATAGAGAGCGTTGAGCAAAGACGGTAATACATTGGAATAATCTCATCGGTGATAGACATAACCTTGCCAAACATATCATTTGGCTCATCAGTTAGACCAATGTAGTTGCCATAAGACTTACTCATCTTCTTAGTACCATCAGTACCTACAAGAAGAGGCATGGTAAGCGCAATCTGCGGCTCCATGTCCATATCACGCATAAGATCACGGCCGGCAAGCAAGTTGAAGATCTGGTCGTTTCCGCCCATCTCTACGTCTGCCTTGATAACAACAGAATCATATGCCTGAAGAACTGGATAAATAAACTCATGGAGGGCAATTGGCTGTTGGTTGTGATAACGATTAGAGAAGTCTTCTCGCTCAAGAATACGAGCAATGGTGAACTTGCTCATAAGGCCAAGCATGGTCTCAAGGTTCATAGGCTTAATCCAGTCACCGTTATGAACAACGGTAGTTCTTTCTGGATCAAGAATCTTCATTGCCTGGTTAACATAAGTCTCTGCGTTAGCATCTACCTGCTCTGCAGTGAGCGGAGGACGGGTAGAATCTCGACCAGAAGGGTCACCAATCAGCGCAGTGCCACTACCAATAATCAACGTGACATTATGGCCAAGGTCCTGGAACTGACGCATCTTGCGCAGAGGAACTGCGTGACCCAGGTGCAAATCAGGACTTGTTGGATCTACGCCAAGCTTGATGTTAAGAGGAGTGCCCTTCTTGAGTTTCTCTTTTAGACCGTCCAAAGGAACAATTTGCATAGTTCCTGAAGTAATAACACGGAGCTGTTCTTCTACTGAAAGCACTCTGTATCCTCTCAACGCAAGCCTGTTAAACCATATAGTTACTGCTACAAATAGTATCAATCAAATATGTTATCTATCAGAATACAACAGAGTTGTAACTCTTTATTCACTGAAACATAAATATCAGACTATAATAGTGAGAGCTATGACAAGGAGGCTCAATGGGTATTAGAACCCGTCGTGCACGTACACACGCAAATACACATGCCGTAGGTTTTGGCGTTGCTGGATTCTTTGGCTTTATGGCTCTTCTCGCGCTTGCACTTGCTCTTTCTTTGGGTGCAGCTGTTTCTTCATGGCTCGAGGACCTGCCTGATTACAACTCTGCTGATGCCTACCTGGTAGCAGAGCCTACCCGCGTTTATGACTCCAAGGGTAACGACATTGCTGACTTCTATCTGCAGCAGCGCCGTTCCGTTACCCTGGATCAGATTTCTCCTTATGTTATTCAGGGCACTATTGATACTGAGGACAAGCGTTTTTATTCCCACAGTGGTATTGACCCCTGGGGTATTGTCCGAGCATCTGTTGGCTCTCTGTTTGGTGGCGGCGAAGGTGCTTCCACTATTACACAGCAGCTTGTTCGTAACACTGTTCTTTCCAACGAGCAGTTTGAGCGTTCTTTGAAGCGTAAGGTCCGCGAGGCTTACATCTCTATTCAAATGGAGAAGAAGTTTACTAAAGACCAGATTCTTAATATGTACCTCAACACCATTTACTACGGTAATGGTGCTTACGGTATTGAAGCAGCAAGTATTATCTACTTCAACAAGCATGCAAGTGACTTAACTCTTGCTGAGGCTGCAACACTTGCTGGTCTTCCAAACGCACCTTCTGCCTATGACCCAACCGTCAATCCAGAGGCTGCAAGAGAAAGACGCAACACTGTTCTTGAGCGTATGCTTCGCGCAGGTGATATTACGCAGGAGCAATACGATGAGGCTGTTGCTGAGGACTTAGTGCTTAATCCTGGTACTTTGACCGACAACATTGGCCAGTTCCCTTACTGGACTGACTATATTCGTAGTCTGCTTCAGGAAGACTTTGATAGCGACACCATTCTTCAGGGTGGATTGCGCGTTTACACTACGCTTGATCCTGACCTCCAGAAAGACGCTGATGAGGCTGCTACAAGGCGTATTGCTGAGCTTGGCAATCCTCGTCTGGGTGCTGCTTTGGTTTCTATTGATCCTCAAACTGGCTACATTAAGGCAATGGTTGGCGGACAGGATTACTCTAAGAGCCAGTACAACATCGCAACCAGTAGTAACCGTCAGATGGGCTCCAGCTTTAAGATGTATACGCTGGTAGCGGCCCTTTCTGAAGGCATGAACCCAGAGATTGTTCTTAACGGCAACTCTCCTATGCAAATTACGCCAACATGGTTGGTCAGAAACGCTGGTAACTACAGCTACGGAGCAATTACGCTGCGTCAAGGTACGGTTTATTCTTCCAACACTGTTTATGCGCAGGTTGCTGAAGCTATTGGTATCGATAAGATCCTTCAGACTTGCTACGCTATGGGCATTCGCACCCAGCTACAGCCATACCTGTCTACCACTCTTGGTTCTCAGGGCGTAACCCCTATTGAACAGTGCACAGCATTTGCGACGCTTGCTGCAGGCGGTGTTCGTCGTGATGCTGTAGCAATTACGCGCATCGAAGACCGTAACGGAAACGTTATCTACGAGCACAAGGACAACCCAGTTCAGGCAATTAGTCCAGCTGTTGCTGCAGCTGCTACAAACGTTCTGAGTGGCGTCCTTACCTCCGGTACTGGCCGCTATGCTTACAACTTGAAGACCTTCAACCAACCAGTTGCTGGTAAGACAGGTACTTCCGATAACTCTGAGGACCTTTGGTTCTGCGCTTATACCCCACAGCTTGCAACAGTAGCTTGGTGCGGATATCCAGATAGTCGTGACCCTGTTATCATCGGCGGTGGAGAGTCCTCTACCTTTGTTACTGCTCAATATGTTTGGGCGTACTACATGAACGCAGCTCTCTCTGGTGTTGCTCGTGCTGAGTTCCCTAAAACTACTGAAACTATCTCTTACAAGCCTGATAGCTACTGGAAGTTTGTTGGTGGCTCCGCTAATGCCAAGCAAGAAAAGGAAGATGACAACGAAGAGGAAGAGGAAGAGGAGACTACTGACGAGGAGGAAGAGGACAATTCCACCACTACTCCTACCACTCCTACTACTCCAGCCACACCTGGTACTGGTACTGGTACGGGCACCGGAACAGGAACAGGAACGGGCACCGGAACTGGAACAGGAACTGGAACTCCATAAACCTCTGGTTTATCTACAGCAAAAAGGAGTCTGCTCTATGC
>CAURGZ010000044.1:0-10691 GCA_963524285.1 uncultured Atopobium sp. | reverse complement strand
AACGATACCAATTGAAAGCGACATGTGAGTCCTCTTGTTGTCGGTGGACGGTTACTTGCGTTTCTCGCGTTTCTCGCGAGAAGAACGAGCAGCTAGAAGCGTTGTGCTGTGTACGCAGCTACTTGCTACTCCCCATTATCCTCTTTTGGAGGTTGTTGTGCGGCGGCGGTAGAACTCTCGTCTGAGTCCTCGGTAATCGAATCCGCCAGGTGTTTGAGCTGCTCCTTGCCGGTGTCAAAAAAGAAGCGAGCCTTACGACGAGCCAAAGCCTCAAGACGCTCGGTCTCCTCGGCCTTGCGATCACGAACAACCAGCTCAGAGGTGTTCATCGGCACCATCGTAAGCGCGCCTGGTTCTGGGCAGACGATTTCGCAGGCGCCACAGTTGACACAGAACGGCATCTTGATGGTCAGCTTGCCACGCTCATCGATGTCGATTGCATGCGTTGTGCAGGTATTTTTGCAGTCGCCACAAACCGTGCACTTACTGGAATCCCAGATAGGAGCCTCGAGCTTCACGTAAGGAGCCAGGTCTGGATCGTGCTGGAGGGCGCCCATGACCAGACGGCGATCCTGCGTGAGCATGGACTGCCTCATATCGGTGGTACGCAGGCCCATCACGTCATCAAGCTGCGTCTGAAGCTTATCCAGAGAGCGAGCGTGCGAGTTGATGCGGTCAGCGATTGCTTTGGCGCCCGCAAGAACAGGCGTCGACGCAGATACCAGGCGTTCTGCACCGTTCATCGCGTTGGAGATGAACTGAGAACGGATGTAAGCACGCGTGAAGTTGTGGTTGAGGTTGTTGCCGTCGACCTCGAGGCCAACCGTGGCGCCCGTCCACTCCTCAGCGGTAGCGATGGCCTGGGTATATGCTTCCTCACCGGTAGTGGTACGACAACGGTCGCAAACGCCCAGCGGCAGGTAAACACTTACGTTGTCAAAGTCCGTAAGGATTGAGAACCAAATGTCGGCCGAGAGCATACCCACGCAAGGCAGGCAAATCTCATTGCCCTCAGGTTTTCTCGCCAGCGCACGCGTGCAGGTAATGTAGCACTGCTCATACGCGGAAGCCGCGCGAGCTACCTGGTCATACAGCATGCGGGACGTGTGGCGGCGCGTATTGAACGTCTCGGTTGGGCACGCAGCAACACAGAGGCCGCACTGCAGGCAAGCCTCGTCGTCGATGCGCACGGACTGGTTGTGGATATCAATGCAATTAACTGGGCAAACGTCAAGACAGCGCGAACATGCCTCAGCTTTTCCCGAGGCGCACCTCAGACAGCGATTAGCGTTTGACCAGGGGATTTCCTTATAGTCCATTGGCTCGAACGGCTTGTCCGAATTTGGGTCAATAGACAGGCTTCCCATCAGCGCGTCAAGCGGGTTGGAAAGCACCTGGAGGGAGTCCTGGATATCAATGAGGTCGTCGAGAAAATCTCGCTCCTCGTTACGATTCTGGTTCTGAGCCATGGTGCCTCCTCTCCTTTGGCGCGTGGCGGATGGTTCAAGTATGCGAGCTGGTCGCATGGACCGAGCGTAGTCGCAAATAAACATTTTAACCTGTAGCGACCAATAATTCCGCTCAAATGACGCCACATTCATACGATTTCGATTAATGGACGATGAGCGGATAAACGTTGCAGCCGTGACAAGACGGGTTTCTCGTCCACGACTAGATGGGTTTCTCACCCACAACAAGACGGGTTTCTCGCCAAGTTTTTTGTGACGAAAGAAAAAATCGGGCCCAGCGAGAGGCTGGACCCGATTGAAGTGACGCGAAGGCGCGAATTAGTACATGCCGCCCTGGCCGCCCTGAGCAGCTGCGCGAGAAATGGATTCCTCGATGGTGGTGTCCTTTGGCATCTCGGAAACAGTTGCCTCGGTGATGAGGATGAGGGATGCAACGGAAGCTGCATTCTGGAGTGTGGTGCGGGTGACCTTAACTGGGTCAAGAACGCCCATCTCAATCATGTCACCGTACTGGCCAGAAGCGGAGTCAAGACCCTGGCCGGTTGGGAGTGCCTTGATCTTCTCGACAACTACGCTGCCCTCGAAGCCAGCGTTGTTAGCGATGGTGCGGACTGGAGCCTCAAGTGCCTTGCGGATGATCTCAACGCCGATCTTCTCGTCTGCGTCAGAGGTCTGAACGCTGTCGAGGACAGAGGAAGCAGCCAGGAAGGAAACGCCGCCACCTGCGACGATGCCCTCCTCGACAGCTGCGCGAGTTGCCTGAAGTGCGTCCTCGATGCGGTGCTTGATCTCCTTGAGCTCAACCTCGGTAGCTGCGCCAACCTTGATGACTGCAACGCCGCCGGCGAGCTTAGCAAGACGCTCCTGGAGCTTCTCGCGGTCAAAGTCAGAGGTGGTGTTCTCAATCTCAGCCTTGATCTGGGTGATACGGTCATCGATTGCCTCCTTGGAGCCAGCGCCACCAACGATGGTAGTGGTCTCCTTGGTAACCTTGACGGACTTAGCGCGGCCGAGCATCTCTGCGCTGATCTCGTTGAGGTTGACGCCGAGCTCCTTGATGACTGCCTGGCCGCCGGTGAGAATAGCGATGTCCTCGAGCATGCGCTTACGACGGTCACCGTATGCAGGAGCCTTGATTGCGCAGACGTTCAGAACGCCGCGGAGCTTATTGAGGATGAGGGTGGTCAGAGCCTCGCCGTCGACGTCCTCAGCCATAATGAGCAGAGGTGCGCCCTGCTTCTGGACTGCCTCAAGGATAGGCAGGATGTCCTGGATGGAGGAAATCTTGTTGTCGGTCATGAGGATGTAAGGATTGTCCAGCTCAGCGGTGAGAGTCTCGTTGTTGGTTGCAAAGTAAGGGGAAACGTAACCCTTGTCAAACTGCATACCCTCAACAGTGTCGATGTCGATGCCGAAGGTCTGGGACTCCTCAACGGTGATGACGCCGTCCTTGCCGACAACGTCCATAGCGTCGGAAATCTTGCCACCGATGACTGGATCGCCTGCGGAAATGGTACCAACGGAAGCAATCTGCTGCTTTGTTGAAACCTCCTTAGCGATGCCCCTCATCTGAGCGACGACAGCCTCAACGGCCTTGTCGATACCGCGGCGAATTGCGATTGGGTTTGCACCAGCAGCAACGTTGCGGAGGCCCTCGTTAACGATGACCTGTGCAAGCAGGGTTGCGGTGGTGGTACCGTCACCGACGGTGTCGTTAGTCTTGGTTGCTACCTCTTTGACCAGCTGAGCACCCATGTTCTCTACTGGGTCCTTGAGCTCAATCTCGCGAGCAACGGAGACGCCGTCGTTGGTGATGGTTGGTGCGCCGTAAGAACGCTGCAGTGCAACGTAACGACCCTTAGGTCCAAGAGTGGTGGTTACGGCATCTGCCAGGGTGTTTACGCCCTTAGCAAGCTTGGCACGAGCGTCGGTGCCAAAATCGATATCTTTAGCCATGGTATTCCTCCAAAATAGCTGAATTTACAAGAAAAAGCGGACAAACAAGCTGCAAGCGACTAAGCTGCGAGCAAACGAGCTACGAGCAAACGAGCTACGAGCGAACGAGCTACGAGCTACGAGCGATTAGTCCTCGAGGACTGCAAGGATGTCGTCAGCACGAAGAAGCAGGAGCTCCTCGCCGTCTACCTTGACCTCGGTGCCGCCGAACTTGCCATAAAATACCTGGTCGCCGACTTTGACATCAAGAGCGATACGATTGCCATTCTGATCAAGCTTGCCAGTTCCAACTGCGAGGACCTCGCCACGCTGAGGAAGCTCCTGTGCTGCGGATGCAATGTAGAGACCAGAGGATGTCTTCTCCTCTTTTGGAGCAGGCTTTACCAGAACACGATCTCCAAGTGGCTTCAAATTCATAATGAAAACCTCCCTTTCGGGCCAAGCCCGATATTGGCGCCAAGCGCCCTTTTCCAACGCTATTAGTTATTCCACACGGGAAAACAATTTATACGAAATATCGCGAAAATCTTACAAAACCGACTTAGATTTTCTGTAGGCGTGCAGTATAAGCCGTCAACGGTTATGCGTGAGCTGGTGGGTGCGTGCGGGGTGCGAGTGGAATGCAGGCGGAGTGCGAGCTGCGAACAGGCGCGCGGCGCCGTTGAGCTGCTGGTAAGCGCGACTTGCGGTCGACGGATGCGAGCGCCAAGCGGTATCGACCTGCGATTTCTTGCCATTAGCATAATTTTTGACGCAAATCTTTGCTGAGTGCATATTCTGCAGGCGATATGCGTGATTTTGCATAGGAAAAATGAGCACCTCTTTGGCAGGGGCCAATTTGGGTAAAAAATGCGTTTAGTTGGAGATGAAATGGAGTATTCAGAAAAACTGCACCTACGTTTTACCAGGTAACAAATTCTATCCATATTTCTGATTATTTGTCCAAAGCAAAACTGCAGGTAGATTTGATGCATAGAATCCCACAATTTCTGTAATCTCCAACTAAACGCATTTTTTACCACTTGAGGACCATTTTGAGGGCAAAATCGCCTCTTCCCTATTCATAGCAAAAATCAACCTGCATAAAAGTACCCGGCTATTCATATACATGAATGGCCGGGTACTGAGCGCCTGAAAAATACGCCCTACCGCACTACGATCTGCCGCGCTACGCCCTACCGCGCTTACGCGTCCAAGCTCTCCAGTTCAGAGAGCCAGAGCGAGCTAGAAGCGTCGGATGGCATACGCAGGTCGCCGCGCGGAGACAACGAAACCGAGCCAACCTTTGGTCCGTCGGGCATCGCCGAGCGCTTAAACTGCTGCGAGAAGAAGCGGCGGTAGAATACCTTCAGCCAGCGCACGATAGTCTCGTGGTCGTAAATCTCCTGGTCAGTGCCTGTGCCAAACGCACATTCAGCAAGACGTAGAACTTTGAGTGGACCACTTCCATGACGAAGCACGTGGAACAGGAAGAAGTCATGCAGCTCGTAAGGGCCAACCAGGTCCTCCGTCTTCTGCTCAATGGAACCGTCCGCCGCAGATGGCAGCAGCTCAGGAGAAACCGGCGTGTCCAAAACGTCACGCAAAACGTGAGCAATCTCGTCCTCGCCCTGATCCTCATACGAGTCTGCGCAGTAGTCAACAAGGTACCTGACCAGCGTCTTTGGCACCGAAGCATTCACGCCGTACATGGACATCTGGTCGCCGTTGTACGTTGCCCAACCAAGCGCCAGCTCGGAAAGGTCGCCCGTGCCAATGACCATGCCGCCCACCTGGTTGGCAACGTCCATCAAAATCTGCGTGCGCTCGCGAGCCTGAGCATTCTCGTACACAACGTCGTGAACATCCTGGTCGTGGCCGATATCGGCGAAGTGCTGCAGCACGGAATCCACAATGGAAATCTCGCGCAGGTCGGCGCCAAGCGACTGCACCAGCTCAATCGCGTTAGTGTACGTGCGGTCCGTGGTGCCAAATCCCGGCATCGTCACAGCTACAATGCCCGAGCGGTCGTATCCCAGCTGGTCAAACGCTCGCACCGTGACGAGAAGGGCCAGCGTAGAGTCAAGTCCTCCCGAAATGCCAATAACCGCATGGTCAGAGCCGGTATGCGCCAGTCTTGAAGCCAAACCGTGAGCCTGAATCGACAGAATCTCCTCGCAGCGTGCTGCGCGAGCGTCATCCATCGCGGGCACAAACGGATGCGGATCAACGTACCTGGTCAGGGGCGTGCGAATCGCAAGTTCGACGCCCTCGACGCCATCACTGCCCTCGCCGTCGTGGCTGCGACCTGCGGCACCCGCATCACCCTCACCCTCACCGTCAAACTCCAGCGAGAAATACGTGGTCAGGTGCTTGTAGTCCTCCGGCGTCGGAGCAACTTCAAACGTCGACGTGCGCCTGCGGTCAGCCGCCAGCGACAGCACGTCAATCTCGGACACGGCAATACCCTCGCCAAACACGCCAGAGTCGGCGAGCACACGGCCATTCTCGACAACAAGATCATGGCCCGAGAAAACCAAATCGGTCGTAGACTCGCCCTCACCTGCACTGGCGTAAACGTAGCCGCAGATGAGATGCGCGCTCTGCTGCGCAACCAGCTGACGACGGTACGCGGACTTGCCGGCCAGCGCAGGCGACGCGGACAAGTTGCAGATCACCGTGGCGCCGGCGACGGCGTGCGCATTTGACGGCGGCATGGGCACCCAAAGGTCCTCGCAGATCTCCGCACCCACGACCAGCTCAGGGATGGTGTCGCACGCAAACAGCTGGTTGGTACCAAACGGCACCTCGCCCAGCAGGCCAAAGTCCACGCTGGTGACCGTCTTGGGTCCAGAAACAAAGTGTCGTCCCTCGTAAAACTCGTTGTACATGGGCACGTAGCGCTTGGGCACCAGGCCCAAAAGCTCTCCCCTAAAGAGAACGGCGGCGCAGTTGTAGAGCTTGCCGGCCACGCGAACAGGCAAGCCTAGCAGCAGCAACGCGTCAACGTCGGCCGTGCGGGCGGCAATAGAAACCAAGCCGCGCTCGGCAGCGTCCAAGAGGGCATCCTGCCAGAACAGGTCCTCGCAGGTGTAGCCCGTGATGCAAAGCTCGGGCAGTACGACCACCTTGGCACCGCAATTACCTGCGGCTTCTTCGATGGCAGCCAGGCAGCTCTCCACGTTAAACGCCACGTCGGCCACGCGGACGCGCGGTGTGATACTTGCAACTTTGATGAATCCGTCTTGCACAATGGCCTCCTTACATGCCGCTTGGGACAACGGGCGCCGCATCCGACGACCACGATCCCAGCTGCGCGTTGGGGTTTGCGTCCAAGGTCAATGGCGAGAAACCCTGTGTACGGTAGCTACGAAGCGCGCCCACGGCAATCATTGCGGCATTGTCGCCGCAAACTGACATCGGAGGCACTGTTACTCGAACGCCCATACGACCAAAGGTTTCCTTATATGCAGCTCTAAGTGCGGGGTTTGCAGCTACGCCGCCACCCACGCAGAAATCGGAGACGCCCGTCTCCTCAACAGCAGTTTTAGCCTTTGCAACCTGCACGTCAATAACAGCCTGCTCAAACGAAGCAGCCAGATCGGGCAGATTGATTGCTCTACCTGCGCGATTCTCGCCCTCAATGTAGGTAATAACGGCTGTCTTCAGGCCAGAAAGGCTGAAGGAATAGTCACCGCTGTGCATCATTGCGCGCGGGAAGTGGATGGCCTTAGGATTGCCCTGAGCTGCAAGTTTGCTGATCACGGGACCACCTGGATAGCCGAGGCCAAGCGCCTTGGCAACCTTGTCAAAGGCCTCGCCCACGGCGTCGTCGATGGTGGAGCCCAGGACCACGTAATCTCCCCAGGCGCGCACATGTACCAGCATAGTATTGCCGCCCGAGACCAAACTGGCCACAAATGGCGGCTCCAGGTCAGGCGTCTCAAACAGGTTGGCCAGCAGGTGGCCTTCCAGGTGATGAACGGGAATAAGCGGCAGGTCAGTGGCCACGCAGAAGCCCTTAGCAAACGCCACGCCTACAACAAGCGCACCGACAAGGCCTGGACCTGCAGTAACACCAACGGCGGCCAGGTCAGACGGCACCAGCGTGTCGCAACCAAAGTGCGCGCCCGCGCGGGCCATGGTCTCCTCGAAAAGACCCACAATAGCCTCGGTGTGCTTGCGAGAAGCAATCTCGGGCACGACGCCGCCAAAGCGAGCGTGGAAGTCAATTTGCGTTGCGACAACGTTTGCGCAGACCACACCGTGTGAATCCATGATGCACATGGCGGTCTCGTCGCACGAGGACTCCAGGCTGAGAATCAAATCCCCCGCCTCGCGCAGTGCCGAAAGCGTCTCTTCAGAGCGCTCACCTGCAACAATAGGCCACGGACGCACTGATGCGTGAGGTTCAGGGTTTCTCGCCTCAAAGCCCGCGCCAACCGACAAAGGCAGCTGCGCCGTCATCAAAAGCGCCGCACAATCCGGACCGTAATATCCCGGGCGACGACCAACCTCGGCAAATCCCAGCTTGCTATAGGCACCCTGAGCTGGAGCGTTATTCTCCTCCACCTCAAGAGTAATCGCAGACGCACCCAGCATCTGAGCATCGTATGCCACGCGTTCTACCAGCTTGGATGCAATTCCCTGGCGGCGACGCTCGGGCGCGACCACCACTTCTTCCACCTCAAACTGAGCTCCTGCCAGGCGACCGCCCGCAAAACCGATGACCGTTCCGCGGTCGTGAGCCAGCCACCAGCTGCGCCCAACGCCCGAGAGCTCGTCATAGAACGTCTGCTTTGACCAGGCAGAATGCGCAGCGTCAGCATATGTTGCCGCCTCAAGCTCCGCCACCTGGTCCAGATCGTTCACCGTCATCGGACGAAGCTGCAGGTGGATATCGGCCAGCGCATCATCCACGCCGGTCAGGGCCACCGTTGCCGGCTCCTTTAAGCCCAAACGCTTGCGCTCCGACTCCTCCGCGTCCGAAAGTCGCGTGTAAATGGGCAGCACCAGCGCCGGATCGCCCGCACCCGCCTGCTGATACTCGGGCATGCACACCGCGCGTACCAGGCCTTCTCCTGTTGGGAACCACGTTGCTTCATCGGTGTATGTCGAGAAACCCGCGCGCTCAAAACGCTCACGGTACTTCACTAAACCATTGCCTGTAAGCGTGAGCTGGTCCTTATCAGTCCTGCTCGACCACTCCTCCACACAAGCGTCTGCCTTGAGGACGGTCTCCACTGGGAATGTTCTATGTGCTCCGGCGTTATCCAGCAGGTAGATGCCCGGATAGACCTCGCCGCGCATGGCGTCTGCAACAACGCCAACAGTGCCGCGAACACCCGCCTTCCACGCGCTGAACGCCATGGCATCAAGCGCACTTGCACCGTACAGTGGCAGGCCAGAGCCGCATGCAATGCCCTTTGCGGTAGCCACGCCAATGCGGACTCCCGTGAACGAGCCAGGTCCTCTACCTGCAATAACAGCGTCAACATCAGCCATGGTCAGACCAGCGGCGTCAAGCGCCTCCTGGACCGAGCCCACAAGCTCCACGTTTGCCTGGCGACGACACAGGTGATCCGTTGACGCTAGTACCTCAACGCCAAACCCACCGTCCGTTGCGCTCGCGCCGTCCGCCGCACGAGCACCCGCCGTGCTAACATCGCGCCTGGTCAGACGCGCGACCGTACACGCCAGCATATCCGTCGACGTATCAACCGCAAGCACCACGTTTGTTTCATTTTTTATAGCAAGCATAAACACTCTTCTCGGCGTAAAAACGCCTTGTATCACGCCAATATTTCTTCTTGTAACTCTATAACTATACGCCAAGCCACGCCTGCAAACAGCGCAAGTCTCAACCCCGCAAAACTTTTACGCAGCGGCTGTTTGAACAGGAAAAATATTTGCTTTAAATCACTCGAATTCTGTACTTAATACATACAAAATGGCGAGAAAACCTTCGTTCTCAGACTTCTAACGTTAACCTGCAGAAGCAGCTTAAATGGATCGCAAGCTACCTGTTTTGCACTATGAATTTTTTGTTAAGCTGAAATCTTAAATTTGTATATAGATAAAACCCTGTATAATTATTTCAACATGACCGGTTCCGCTATAGCTTTTGCATAGTCCAGGGCCGGTCCTACTTTTTATAAAGGTGATTATATGTCTGAAGTTCATCTAATAAAAAGTTTTAAAACCTATGCTGATCAGGTCTGTATTTTAAAAGACCGAGGCATGATTATCGATGACCCACAAAAGGCAGAAACAATATTGTCCACCATTAATTACTATAGACTGAGTGGATATTGGTATCCCTTTATGGACAAAAAACATAGTTACTTTAATCAGAAGATTTCATTTCAGGATATTCTTGATTTATACAACTACGACATGCAGCTCAGGATGTATTTATTCAACCAATTATCAAAAATTGAAATTGCTTTCAGGACTTTAATTGGTCACGAACTGGGTGAATACGATGAACAAATTCATCTAAAACCAAACTCATTGGGAACTTGCGCTCTAAACAAAAAATATTACAGCCAATGGATCAAACGTTACAATAAAGCTCTTTCCGACTCCAAAGAACAATTTGTCAAACATCATAAAGAGCATTATGGGGGAATTCTCCCTATCTGGGCCGCCGTAGAAATAATGGATTGGGGTATGCTGTCACATCTTTATCAAATGTCTCCCAATGATGCTCAAATTGCAATGTCTGAAAAATGTGGCCTAACTACAGCGCAACTCGGATCGTGGCTTAAAAGTCTAAATGTTGTTAGGAATTTATCAGCGCATCATGCTCGTATGTATAACCGTGTTTACGATATTAAACCAAAATTGCCTCAAAATAAAAAATGGCAACCAATTGAAAATAATAAAAAGCATATCTTTGGTTTTATGACAATGATTGAAGTACTTATATCAGATTTCAATTTAGAACATGACGAAACACTGGAATCTATTCTCCAAAATTTTCCTCAAGATGAAGCAATTAGAAATCGTGTCATGGGAGTACCGTCTAATTGGAAATCAATACTGAATGGCATTATCTCTAGCTAATTCCAAAACCAACAGAGCCTCCTATGAACTGCCTCCCATTTCTTATGTCCAAGAAATGGGAGGCTGTTCATATGCGGGTGATTATGATTCTGCAGCGTGTTAGCGTCGGCTTTTAGGCCTGGCGCACAAAATAGCGCAGCTTTGGTAGGTTCTGCCGAAGAATCGACATGTTCCTAATCAAGATAGCCAGGCAGCTAGGCGGTCGCACTACCTGATATG
>CAURGZ010000043.1:0-10724 GCA_963524285.1 uncultured Atopobium sp. | reverse complement strand
GAAAACGTTGCCTAGGTGTATCCTTCCAGAAGGAGTTGGAGCAAATCTTCCAATGCAAGGATTCATCCTTAGAGATCTCCCGCATAGATATAGGCAAAGCCAAAGTCTTGTCCGTTCGCTTTAACCGGAGCTTCATCTTTACAGACAAGGCCCTTGTGTTGATAGAAACTAATGTCGCAGTCATCATCTGTTGCAAGGAAGCAATGCTTAGCTCCTTGTTCTTTCAAAAAATTGAGCATATAGGAAAAGAGCATACCGCCGACACCTTTTCCTTGAGCAGCAGGGCTTACGCAGAATAGTGTAATTTCCCACTTGGGAGTTTTGACTCCTTCATTCCAGTATTTGCGGATCAGATTTGATTCGACGGTATCAACGGCTTCATAGCCTTCAAAGTCTTTCGGGCTTAAGAGCTTTTTAGCTGTAATGGTTGAGGCATTTTCAAGCTCAATCCATTTCTGCTTATCTTCTGGATCTTCTCCGTTGGAGCAGAAAATAAAGCCGAGAACTGTATTTCCGTGTTTTGCAACAAAACGATGAGTTGAAACACCAATGTAGTAAGAAATATCAATGGTAGCCAGAGACCTACTGGTTTCTTTAGATTCATCGCCATCCAAGTACCAGACGCGTTCAACGATTGAGATAAGTTCTGGTAAGTCAGTATCTTCGAAGGGGACTATGATTGGAGTATCGGCAGACATATGAAATAGTTCCTTTCAGGTGTTTTACAGCGGAAGATTATAGAATAGTTTCAAGTTTGTTTACATCTAGTACGTAGTGTTTCGCAGCTGATAGGCTGTAAGTGTTTCTGATAGCAAGTGTCGAACACAAAGGAGCGGCAATGGCTGAGGCCCCTATCAAACGTGCGCTAATTTCGGTAACAGACAAAACAGGTATTGTTGAATTTGCACAAACGCTTACTAAAGAGTTTGGCGTTGAGGTAATTTCAACAGGCGGAACCGCAAAAATCCTCGAAGAAGCTGGTGTGCCTGTAGTTCCTATTGAGTCTTATACCGGATTTCCAGAGATGATGGACGGCCGCGTTAAGACGCTGCATCCTCGTGTTCATGGTGGTCTTTTATGCCGTAGAGATAATCCCGGTCATGTCGCAGACGCAGAGAATAATGGTATTGGCATGATTGACCTGGTCTGCGTTAATCTCTATGAGTTTGAGAAGACTGTAGCTGATCCATCAGTAACTCTTGAAAATGCAATTGAGCATATCGATATTGGCGGACCTTCAATGCTCCGCTCTGCTGCAAAGAATAACGATTTTGTTACGGTTGTTGTTGATCCGGCAGATTATGGTCGTGTTCTTGATGAGATGCGTGCCAATGACGGTGCAACTACAAGGGCTTCTCGCCAGCAGCTGGCTTTGAAGGTATTTAAGACAACGGCTGCATACGATGGCGCTATTGCCGCATATCTTTCTGGTGTTGTTGAAGCGGAGCAAAGTAAATTCCCAGAGACTTTGCTGGTAAAGGCAACAAAAGAGCAAGATCTTCGTTACGGAGAAAATCCTCAGCAGTCCGCAGCGTTTTATAAGATGCCTGGAGCTCCTGCACACTCTCTGGCAAACGCTCAGCAGCTTCAGGGTAAGCCCTTGTCTTACAACAATTTACTTGATACTGATGCAGCTTGGGCTGCTGTTCGTGAGTTTGATGACCCATCGGTCATTATTTTGAAGCACCAGAATCCTTGTGGATCTGCTACGGCGGAAAATGTTGTTGAGGCATACGATCGAGCATTTGCTTGCGATCCACTGTCTGCCTTTGGCGGAATTATTGCAGTAAACAGAGAAGTTCCGCTGGAGTTTGTTGAGCACTTTGCAGATATCAATAAGCAGTTTGTTGAGGTTCTTATTGCACCAAGCTTCACAGAAGAGGCTCTTGAGCGCCTGTCAAAGAGAACAAATCTTCGCGTATTGGCTACGGGCGGAATCGATAGAAGCCGCGAGCTTGAAATGAGAACTGTTGACGGAGGTCTTTTAGTACAAGACCTTGACCACGCAGACGAAGCTGCAGAGAGCTTTGAGGTTGTTACCAAGCGCCAACCAACTCCAGAAGAGCTGAATGATTTGGTATTTGCTTGGAAAGTTTGTAAGACCGTTAAGTCAAATGCAATTTTGGTTGCAAAAGATCAAGCTGGAATTGGTATGGGACCAGGTCAGCCTAATCGTGTTGACGCCGCTCTTCTCGCGTGTGAGCGTGCAGAGGCAGCTTGTGAGCGCATGGGAATTGATTCAAAGAATCTTGTGGCAGCATCTGATGCCTTCTTCCCATTCCGAGATAACGTTGACACACTAGCAGCTCATGGCGTAACGGCTATCATTCAGCCTGGCGGATCAGTCAGAGATGATGAATCTATTGCCGCTTGTGATGAATACGGCATTGCAATGGTGTTTACAGGCAAGCGTCACTTTAGGCACTAATCTGCTAATTCGGGATTAGCAGCTCATTTTAAAAAAGTTGGGGGAGGACACTGTGGACCAGGAAGAGTTAGAAGCAGCTCAGAAGTTTGAGCTTGATAATCCAGAACTTGTTTGTCGTTGGAGATTATCTGGAGGTGTCCTCCCTCTTGATAACAGGCACTTGCGTGCGCTGAGCAAGAGAGCTGTTGCACAAAAAGAGGTTTCTCCGCACTTGATTGCTTGGGCTAAGCAGCATATTGAGGGAACGCTTAAAGAAGGGTCACAAGAGTTTCCAGATGGCGTTCTTATGATTTTGCTTGAGAGCAATGGACAGGCTGCTATGACTGTTGGACCTTACCAGTCTTTGGAAGAGCGTTCTGTTCTGTCTCTTGCGGGACGCGCAAGGATTTCACAGCGAGAAGAGCAGCAAACTCATTGTGCGCCAGAGGTGCTTTGGCTGGTAAAAGATGGAAAGCTTATTGCGGGTGTCTCGGAAGAAAGCGTTCGATCGGGAGTCACAAGTTTAGTGTTAGACCTGGCACAGACTCTTCATGAGCCAACAGAGTTTAATCCTGACGTTATTGCCCAGGTATTTGATGGAACTGCCGAATTTGATGAAGCTTTCCTTACTTCAGATGAACATGGAATCGTATGCGCTTCTGATGCTCAAGGCGAGATAGGAGAGCGTTTCTTATTTGGTTACAAGAAACTTTGTGAGATCAAAGCTGCTAAGTAATCAGATAAGTACAAAATTTAAGGCTCGTCCAGCAAAGGGTACGCAACGCACGACAAAGTTGTCGCACGTTGAGCGCCTACGTAAAAATCTGTCTATTTTTCAGACAGATGGCTGCTTGTGTACTTGAATATTTTGTCGATTTACAAAAAACTTGCACTTTAGTGTTATGTTTATTTTGTAATTCCGCAGGTAGAAATTCCTACCTGAAAATAGGTATTTGTCAGCTTATATTTCTGATTTGTTTCATTGTTTTTTTGCGCAATAATAAAAGCATTATGCGACCGCTGCCGGCCGAACTATGAAACTTGTTTCCGTAGTCACCCAGGGTCTACAGCTTTATTTTGGATCGCACAGACGCATACTGTGAGAAATCACAGATTAGGCAAGGAGAGGAAATGGCAAGAAAGTTTAAGTCCATGGACGGTAACAACGCCGCGGCTTACGTGTCGTATGCGTTTACCGAGGTAGCGGGTATTTACCCAATTACCCCATCAAGTCCAATGGCAGACTATGTTGACCAGTGGTCCGCCCAGGGTGTAAAGAACATCTTTGGTACAACCGTTAGGGTTGTCGAGATGCAGTCCGAGGCTGGCGCAGCTGGTGCTGTTCACGGTTCTCTTGGTTCAGGCGCTCTGACCACTACTTACACCGCTTCTCAGGGCCTCTTGCTCATGCTTCCAAACATGTACAAGATTGCCGGCGAGCAGCTCCCTGGTGTTTTCCACGTCAGCGCACGTACCGTTGCAACCCATGCACTGAACATCTTTGGCGATCACTCTGACGTTATGTCTGCTCGCCAGACTGGCTTTGCACTTCTCGCAGAAGGCAACGTCCAGGAGGTTATGGATCTGGCTCCTGTTGCTCACCTTGCAGCAATCAAGGGCAAGGTTCCATTTGTTAACTTCTTCGACGGCTTCCGTACTTCTCACGAGATTCAGAAGGTTGCTGTTTGGGATTACGCTGATCTGGCTGAGATGTGTGATATGGACGCTGTTCAGGCATTCCGCGATCACGCACTGAACCCAGAGCATCCATCAAGCCGTGGTTCCCACGAGAACGGCGATATCTTCTTCCAGCACCGCGAGGCATGCAACGAGGTTTACAACCAGCTGCCTGCAGTTGTTGAAGACTACATGAACCAGATCAACGCTAAGCTTGGTACTGACTACGGTCTGTTCAACTACTACGGTGCAGAAGACGCCGACCGCGTTGTTATCTGCATGGGTTCCTTCTGCGATACCCTCGAAGAGGTTATCGATTACCTGAACGCTCATGGCGAGAAGGTCGGTCTGGTTAAGGTCCGCCTCTATCGTCCATTCTCTGTAAAGCACTTTGTTGACGTTCTTCCTGAGTCCGTCAAGAAGATTGCTGTTCTCGACCGCACCAAGGAGCCAGGTTCCGTTGGTGAGCCTCTCTACGAAGACGTTGTTTCTTCCCTCTATGAGGCTGGTCGTACAGGCATTAAGGTTGTTGGTGGTCGTTACGGCCTTGGTTCTAAGGACACCCCACCATCATCTGCATTTGCAATCTTTGAGGAGCTCAAGAAGGATGCTCCTCAGCGTGAGTTCACCGTTGGTATTGTCGACGATGTTACTAACCTGTCTCTCCCAGAGGATCCTGAGGCTCCTAACACTGCAGCTGAGGGCACCATTGAGTGCAAGTTCTGGGGTATTGGCGGCGACGGTACCGTTGGTGCTAACAAGAACTCCATCAAGATTATTGGTGACCACACCGATAAATATGTTCAGGCATACTTCCAGTATGACTCCAAGAAGACCGGCGGCATCACCATCAGCCACCTGCGCTTCGGTGATCACAAGATCCGTTCTCCTTACTATGTCACCAAGGCAGACTTTGTTGCATGCCACGTTCCTGCATACATCATCAAGGGCTACAAGATGGTCCGCGACGTCAAGCCTGGCGGTACCTTCCTGGTCAACTGCCAGTGGGATGCAGAGGAGTTTGCACACCACCTGCCAGCAGAGGCAAAGCGCTACATTGCTAAGAACAACATCAACGTTTATCTGATCAATGCAATTGACCTTGCCAAGGAAATTGGTATGGGCAAGCGCACCAACACCATTCTTCAGTCTGCATTCTTTGCTCTTGCAAAGGTTCTCCCAGAGGCAGACGCACTTCAGTACATGAAGGACGCTGCAACTCATTCTTACCTGAAGAAGGGCCAGAACATCGTTGATATGAACCACAAGGCAATCGACGCTGGTGCTACTGCATTTACTAAGATTGAGATTCCTGCTGATTGGGCTACTGCAGAGGATGCTCCAAGCACAATCACCCTTGAGGGCCGCGAGGCTCTGCTCAAGCAGGTTCGCGACATCATGACTCCAGTCTCTCGTATGGAGGGTGACGCACTTCCTGTTTCCGCATTTAAGAACCACGTTGATGGACAGTTCGAGCTTGGCGCTGCTGCTTATGAGAAGCGTGGCATTGCTGTTGTTGTTCCTGAGTGGAACGTCGAGAAGTGCATCCAGTGTAACCAGTGCGCTTATGTCTGCCCACACGCAGTCATCCGTCCATTCGTCCTTACCGACGAAGAGGTTGCTGCTGCACCAGCACAGTCTCAGTTCAAGGATGCCGTTGGTCCTAAGGCTAAGGGCTACAAGTTTGAGATTGCTATTTCTCAGCTCGACTGCACCGGTTGCTCCAACTGCGTCTACATCTGCCCTGCAGATGCTCTGACCATGAAGCCAATCGAGGAGCAGGAGTCCAAGCAGGAGATCTTTGACTACGCAGTCAACCACGTCTCCGAGAAGACCGAGCTTGTCGCTAACAACGTCAAGGCATCTCAGTTCAAGAAGCCTCTTCTTGAGTTCTCCGGTTCCTGCGCAGGCTGCGCTGAGACCAGCTACGGCCGCCTGGTCACTCAGCTCTTTGGCGATCGTATGTTCATCTCCAACGCAACTGGTTGCTCCTCCATTTGGGGTAACCCAGCTTCCTGCTCACCATTTACTACCGATGCAAATGGTCACGGTCCAGCATGGAATAACTCCCTCTTTGAGGACAATGCAGAGCACGGTATGGGTCTGATGCTTGGTCACCAGGCACAGCAGAAGCGTCTTCTCGAGCTTGCTCAGCAGCTTGTCGACGAGGATGGCGCATCTCAGGACCTCAAGGATGCTGCTAAGGCATGGATTGAGTCCGTCAACGACGCAGCTCTCTCCAAGGAAGCTTCTAAGACTTTTGTAGTTGAGCTTGAGAAGTCTGATCTTGCAACAGCTAAGGAAATCCTTGCTAACAAGAGCTTCCTCACCAAGAAGTCCTTCTGGATCTTCGGTGGCGACGGTTGGGCATACGACATCGGCTTCGGTGGCCTTGACCACGTTCTTGCTTCCGGCGAGGACATCAACGTCTTTGTCTTCGATACTGAGGTTTACTCCAACACTGGTGGTCAGTCTTCCAAGGCTTCCCGTCTTGGCCAGGTTGCACAGTTCGCAGCAGCTGGTAAGGACATCAAGCAGAAGAACCTTGCTGAGATTGCAATGACCTATGGTTACGTCTATGTTGCTCAGGTTTCCATGGGCGCAAACCTCCAGCAGACTCTTAAGGCAATTGCTGAGGCAGAGGCTTATCCAGGACCATCCCTCATCATCGGTTACTCCCCATGCGAGATGCACTCCATCAAGGGCGGCATGGCTCACGCACAGGAGGAGATGAAGAAGGCAGTCGAGACTGGCTACTGGAACCTCTATCGCTTCAACCCATCTGCACCAGCAGGTAAGAAGTTCACGCTTGACTCCAAGGCACCTAAGGGTGGCTACCAGGAGTTCCTGATGAACGAGGCTCGTTACAGCCGACTCACCCGCGAGTTCCCAGAGCACGCAGAGAAGCTCTTCAAGGAGAACGAGGAAGCCGCAATGGCTCGCTACGATCACCTTGTCCGCCTCTCCGAGCTTTACGCTGCAGAGAAGAAGGAGCAGCCTGAGGAGTAAGGTAACTTACTTTCACGTAGCTTCAGCCGAGCCAGGACATCCTGGCTCGGCTTTTTTATGCGACATTTTTGGCGAGAAGCCCTGTGTTCTTCAAGCCCTTCTCGCGAGGTGATAAACTAGAGAGACTTTGCTCACGATGGGAGTTACTGTGGCACAAAAAAAGAGCAGACTATTTCCTGTAGCTTTTCTCGCTGCTAAAGCAACACTTGCAGCACTTAAATTGACTAACCATGAGGGCGGAACGCTGCCAGGCTTTATCGCTGAAGGCATTGATCCTGCATTTTTGGGAGACATTGCTAAGCCAGAGCAGATTGTCTTTATTACCGGCACAAACGGCAAGACAACCACCAATAACCTGCTCAACGATCTTCTCGCCGATAATGGCTACCAGACCGTTACCAACCGCGTTGGCGGCAATATTTCCAGCGGCTTTGCAAGCTCGTTTGCAAAGAACGCCACGTGGAAGGGTACGTCAAAGACTAAGCTTGCAGTTATGGAGTTTGACGAGCTCTCTGGACCTCGCATTTTCCCTTACCTGCAGCCTGATATTTTGTCTGTTACCAATTTGTTCCGCGATACATTTTCTCGTAGCGCAACACCAGACTACGTGTTTGACGTTATGGATAAGGGCATTCCTGCTTCAACTCATCTGATTTTGAACGCAGATGACATGATTAGCTGCAGACTTGCTCCTCAGTGCACTCATCGTACGTATTACTCCATCGCAAGGCTGGCAGAAGACACCGCAGAGCCAGTGGGCATTGTTTCAGATCTTACCGCCTGCCCCAAATGCGGTGGCAAGCTCAAGTGGGATTATGCACACCTTAGGCATCTTGGCCACGCAACTTGCGAGGAGTGCGGCTATACCAACCCAACTCCTGATTACGAGGTCATCTCGGTAGAGCCAGAGACTGGCAAGTTTGTGGTCAAGGAGCATTGCCACGAAGGTGCACCAACATATGAGTACAAGCTCAACAGCTACTCTATCGTCAATCTCTACAACCTGTTTGTGGCCATTGTAACCGCACGTGAGATGGGTCTTGCACCTGCAACTATCGCTGCATCTTTGCAACGCGTTAACATTGCTTCCTCCAGGTATAACGAGATTGACTACAACGGTCGTCGCCTTATTAGCATGGCTTCTAAGGGCGAGAATGACACGGCAACCTCGGTCACCATCGATATTCTTCGTAAACAGCCAGGCGATAAGGCAATTATCATCATGATTGCTGATGCGTACATGGCAAAAGCAAAAGACCAGACAGAATATATTGGCTGGTACTACCAGACTGACTTTGAGTTCCTGCAAGACCCAAGCGTTAAGCAGGTCATTATTTACGGTGACACTTCACTTGATCTGCAGCTTAGGCTGAGACTTGCCGGTATTGATTCAGCCAAAACCTTTGTGGCAAGCTCTCCTGAAGAGACCGCTGACCTGGTTGACCTTAACGCTTGCCAGCACGTTTTTTATGCACACGGCCTCTATAACGGTGGCATTGCTGACATCAGCAGAAACCGTATCATTGAGCGCTTGAAACAGATGGAGGCCTCCCATGAGTAATCCAGCAACTAAGATTGAGATTCTTTACCCAGAGTACGGTAACCAGGGTGGAGACAACGGAAATGCTCTCTACCTGGAGGCCTGCCTTCCAAAAGAGAACTTTGTGTATACCTCTCACGCCGCAACGCCTTACTTTGTGGAGCATACGCCATCAGCAATCATCATGGGTGGCATGACAGAAGCCCAGCAAGAGCTTATTATTTCTCGCCTTATGCCTTACAAGGACAGGCTTGCTGAGCTGGCTGATCAGGGCGTTCCTATGCTGTTTGCCGGTAACGCTTCAGAGCTTTTTGGCGAGAAAATCGTTAATCCTGACGGCTCTGAAATTGAGGCTCTGGGCCTCTTCAAGTTTACGACTACTCGCTATATGCCCCAGCGCTTCCACGATGTCCAGGTGGGAGAGTTTGATCCCGGCAATGGCAAAGAGCCTTTTGTTGTCGTTGGCTTTAAGATGCAGTTCACACTCACCGAGGGAGATAACTCTAACTGCTACTTCCTTAAAAATAAGGTAGGTTTTGGCATCAATAAAGAAAGCAAGCTGGAGGGTTTCCGTCGCAAGAACGCTATTGCCACCTGGCTTATTGGGCCACTGCTTCCGCTCAATCCTTATCTCACACGCTGGATTTTGGATATGGCAGGCGAGGAAGACACTCCTCTTGCTTTTGAAGAAGAGGCAGTCGCAGCATATCAAAAGCATGCTCGTGAGATGGTCTATCCAGGAATGCACCTGCATTACTAAATGTATGTCTGCGCTGCTCATTTGCTCATATATACATTTCGTCGTATCATGAACTAAATTTTTAGAGTTAACAAGGGGATTGTTTTGCCACAGGTTTCTTCAGCTTATGCAACAAAACAGCGCGCTCAGCGCCTTGCACGTATTGGTATTATTGCTGCCCTTTATGCAGCACTTACGCTTGCAGCCCTTCTTTTCTTGGGCGGTCTTGCTTGGGGTCCTGTGCAGTTCCGCATTTCTGAGGCGGTTGTGGTTATCGCGCTCTTTACCGCTGACGCAATCCCAGGACTGACGCTTGGCTGCGTTATTGCCAACCTTGCAAATATGGTCATTTCTGGCACAGGAGCTTTGGGATTGTTAGACGTAGTCTTTGGTTCTCTGGCAACTGCTCTTGGTGCATGGTTTACCTGGAAGAACAGGAAGAACGTACCACTTGCGCTTCTGGGTCCAGTGCTTGCAAATGCCGTTATTGTGTCTGCATATCTTCCCATTTTGCTTCAAGGATTGGGATTCTACACAATTCCATTTACCACCATTGAACTTGATGGATCGTATCCTCTTATGTTCTTGTTTGGTTTTATCACCACAGGACTCGGAGAGGCTGTTGTTCTCTATGTACTAGGAGCTCCTTTGGCTCGTGCGCTTAAGCATTCGCCTTTGCCGCAGCAGCTAGCTTCTGAGGATTCTTCTGCAGAATCAGTCGAGAACTAGACAACCATGCAAAGACTTGCTCAGTATATACATAGATCAACCAGGATAGTCCTGATTATTCTTGCCTGTGTATTGCTGGGCTTGCTTTCCTGGAGCGTCATGGCAGACAACTTGTTTGCCGCTCTTGTTGCAGGCGGAGGACTTGCCACGGTTATTGTTCTTGGTGGTACTACTCAGCCTGGTAATGAGCACGCCAGGTCTCAAGCAACAGAGCGAACACTTGAGGTTGCCTCTAAGACGCTCAAGACCTTACGCGGAGGCCTGTCGCAAGAAACAGCGCCAACTATCTGCACACTATTGCTTCCAGAAACTTCTGCAGCCGCTATTTCCATCACGGATACAGAATATGTATTGGGCTTTGAGGGAGACATTGCAACCTCGCATATGCCTGGCTCAAAGGTGGTTGGCCCTGCAACCGAGGTTCTGGAAAGTGGCCGCATGGAGACGTTTGTCTCGGTAGATAGTCGTCAGCAGGTACTACAAAGGCGTGGCGGCTTTGGCAATGGCGGCAGCTCCTTTGGCATCATTGTTCCGTTGATTGTTCAGGATCGCACAGTTGGCACTATCAAGCTCTACTATCGTCGTGGCATTGAAATTGATCGTACGCAGTTGGCAATTGCTGA
>CAURGZ010000042.1:0-11804 GCA_963524285.1 uncultured Atopobium sp. | reverse complement strand
CTAGGCAGCAGCTAGCTAATCAAGTAGCATCCCAAATTAAAGAAGCAGCAGACGCCGATGCAGCAAAAGCGCAGGCAGAGGGAACTATTACTGATCCGGTTGGAAGCTCTAATAATCCTTCTAATGCTGTTTTTACCGTTGCAAATGTCATTACGTTTTGCAGGTTAATCCTTACGCTTATCTTTCTTGTGCTCTTCTCAACAGGAGGAAATCGCTGGGTTGCACTGGGCTGTTATGTAACCGCAGCTGTCACTGATTTTCTTGATGGTCAGATAGCTCGTAGAACGCAAACCGTCAGCTGGCTGGGCAAAATCATGGATCCCATCATGGACCGAGTTCTTCTTATCACAGGCGTTCTTGGTCTCTTGATTATTGGTGAGCTTCCTCTCTGGATCCCACTCTTTGTTATTGGACGAGATGTTTACCTTACTCTTGGCGCTCTTGCGGTTCGCAAATTCCGCAGACGTCCTATTGATGTTGTCTTTGTTGGTAAAGCAGCAACTGCATTTTTGATGACTGGTTTTAGTCTCTTACTTTTGGGCATCCCAGTTGTATCTGGTCTTGGTCTGGTAAACGTCAATTGGCTTCCAGGACTTAATTCACAGAGTTCTGCTATCGGTATCTTCTTTGTGTATATAGGAATTGTTTTCTCGGCAATTACCGCCATTGTTTATACTGGTGAAGCGGCTAAAATAGTTAAAGATAGTAAAAGCACTCAAGCATAAGTTAGGTTGTTTATGACTTTCCTTCAGCACAACCATGTATCTTTGCGCCAGCTCTCTCATAAGATGCTGGCTTTTCTTGTCAGTGTGCTGCTTGTATTTGTTCTAGCTGCTCCTTTTGCTCCTGCAACTACGGCTCTGGCAGAAAATACCTCTTCTAACAAGTCTTCCGTAACCGATGAGCCAAAACTTACTGAGGCAACTACTGCCATTGTCACCGATACACAAGGAAACGTCCTCTGGAGCAAAAACCCAGATCAAGAGCTCCCTATGGCATCCATCACCAAAGTTATGACTGCAATTGTGGCGCTTGATTCTGGCGTTAATCTTGATGAGCCTTGTGAAATCACTGTTCCAGATCTTGAAGAAGGTTCGCAAGTTGCTGGTTTGACCTCAGACGATACGCCTACACTCAGACAGCTGATCATGATGATGCTGGTGTATTCCGCAAATGACGCAGCTTATAACATTGCTGTCAACGTATCAGGCTCTCAACAGGCCTTTGTTGATCAGATGAACAAGAAGGCTGCTGAAATTGGCATGACTCACACACAGTTCCAGAATCCTCACGGCCTCGATGCTGATGGTCACTATTCAACCGCGCGAGACCTTGCTTTGATGGGTCGTTATGCGCGCGAGCACTATCCACTTATCGCAAGCGCTGTGCATACCAGGTCATACACTACAACGGTAGGAGGGGAGCAGCGCACGTTCCACTCAACCGATGACCTTATGGACACCTACCGAGGTCTTCTCGGCATTAAAACAGGTGCAGAAGACTCTGGTACTGCCTTCTTGGGCGCTTCAAAGCGTGGAAACATTACGCTTTATACCTGCGTGCTTGGTTGCGAGACTACGCAAGGTCGTTTTGACGATACCGCCATTCTGATGAACTGGGCTTATCGCAATTACAATCGCGTAAGCATCCAGCGTTATAACCAGATTGTGCAGATTCGTACGAGCGAGGATAACTTCTTACTCTCTGCAGTGGTTAAACCATCAACTTCTACTACGTATATGGCATGGCCTGGCTCTAAAGACTTCACATACCAGACCTCCATGCTTTCTCCCAACTATCCAGTAGCTAACAACCAGCTGATTTCTTCAACTGACTGGTCCCAAGATTCCGCGCAGGTAGGCACCACCATTACCCAGGCACACCTTACGCTGTGGACTATTCCGGCCTACAACCTCTTTGACCTGTATTCGGTTGCTCCGTATCTCTTTGGGAGAAACTAATGTCTGAGCAGAAACGCTCTATCCTTCATACCGAGCTTGAGTATCTTGGCGCACAATTCTCAACCTCAACTGAAGGCTTCAACTTAGCCCAATCTTTCTATGGCGAGAAACCCCTTGAGGAAGCTCTGAAAGATTGTGCTCTTATTGACCTGAGTGGTATCGGCTACACACTGGTAAGTGGAGTTGCAGCTCAAAATTTTATTGAAGCTGTCTTTGCAGGTAAGCAGCTTGAGGTAGGAGAGACTTCATATGAGTGTGCACTTACGGGAGATGGATCTTTGTCTTCCATCGGTCTTCTCGCGCGCTCTGGTCAAAACGAGTACGTGGTACTTGATGCATCTGAACGCTCTCTTGTTCTTGACGAGTGGCTTTCTATCATTGCGTCAGTCGAGCAAAACGGTGTAGCTCCTTATGCAGAAGTGTCTTTGGAAGATGCAACTCCGCTGCTTACTCCGCTTCTTCTTGCTGGTAAAAAAGCCAAGAAGGTCCTTATGGACTACCTGGGAGAACAGAAGCTTCCAGAAGAATCAAAGCTTTGCAATCTCATGCTTGACCAAACAATCCCTGCTCTTGTGGCCAATGTTTCAACTAAAAAAGTACCCGCCTATCTGGTTATGGTCCCGCCGGTACATACGGTAATTCTTTTTAGAAGCTTGCTTTCTTTTGAGACAGTTCATCCTCTTGGCCATAAGCAGCTTATTGAAGGTCTAAAAACATATCTTCCATGGTTTTCAGAACTTGCAAGTAACACTAAAGTAGTAGTAGCTAAAGATAAACTTGAGGGTTGGGGTTTACTCAGAGCCTCTGATGATTTCATTGGCGCAAGGGGTGATCTTCTATGAAATATGCAATTAATGCAGTAGGTGTTCCTGCTCCTATGGGACCATACTCTCAGGGTACTACTGCAGGTAGATTGGTATTTGTCACAGGTCAAATTGCGGTCTCTGCAGAAGACCCAAAGGAGCTCATAGACGGAGGAATTGAAGAGCAGACTACTCGTGTCATTCATCTTGCTCAGTCAATTCTGGCAGAGGCAGGATGCACCCTTTCTGATGTAGCTCAGACAACTATCTACCTTGCTGATATCAATGATTTGCCTAAGGTAAACGAGATTTATAGGCAGTACTTTGTTCTTCCTGCACCTGGCAGGGCAGTTGTTGAGGTTTCTGCGTTGCCACTTGGTGCGCTCATCGAAATGGACTGCATTGCGTGTCGTTAAGCGTTATTATTATCTTGTAACCAAATTAAGGAGAAACCATGTCAACTGACGACATCAAACAGCAGTCACCAGACTCAACAGAGATTTTCCGCATGCCATCAGCTGACGCTACGGTTCCGGACCTTATGGCTCAACAAAAGCCTGCTCACCCTGTCCTTACTATTGTTAAGGGACCACAGACTGGTCAGACTTTTGAGCTTAATCTACCTCAGATTTCTCTTGGCAGAGATCCAAAGAGCAGTGTTTTCTTGAACGACATGACAGTTTCCAGAAATCATGCCACCATTGATCTCTCTAATCTTGCTCTTGGTTATGCAACTATTGAAGACCTTGATTCTCTCAATGGTACCTGGGTTGATGGTGCCATTATTAACAAGGCTACCCTGCGCGATGGCTCAACTATTCAGATTGGCACCTTCCGCATGGTCTTCCATACCAGCAGAGTTTCAGCTTAAGGTTAAAGGATAGCTTTATGGCTGATTCAGGCTTTCTTACCATTGGTAAAGTAGTCAAGAAATTACAGACTCTCTATCCTGACTTGAGTGTTTCTAAAGTCAGATATCTGCAGGATGAAGGTTTGCTTACTCCTACCAGAACTGCTGGTGGCTATCGCCTGTATTCCCAAAAAGATGTTAAGCGACTTGAGACTATTCTGTATCTGCAGAAAAGCCGTTTTATGCCGCTCTCAGTTATTAAAGAAGAGCTTGATAGAGAAGATAAAAACCCTGAAGCTGAACAACAGGTCCAGGATCAGACTGACGAGGCTAGCGTATCCAATGCTCAGGCTACACCTGAAGCTCAAAGTTCTTCTCGCCAGACTCAACCTCAGCTGGATGGAAAGCAAGTGTCTCAGGCAATTCTTGGTGCCACGCATGCTGATGCAATTGTGGTACCTGTAGATGACCCTGAGGTAGTTCAGAAATATCACGCTATTGATCGCATCCCAGAAATTGTGGGATGCTCTGTAGGCTTTGTTCGTCAGCTTTCCGAAGCAGGCGTTATTACTTTAAAGCGCTCTCCACATGGTAGAGACCTTGTAGATGGCAAAGACTTAACGCTGATTCGCCTTTGTAGTGAGCTTCGTCACTTTGGTTTTGAGCCCAAGAACCTGCGTCAATACGTTATGGCTGCAAACCGAGAATCTAGTATGTTTGCCAAGTCGCTTGTCGTATACGCTAAAAAAGGCGGGGGAGTTGAAGTTGACCATACTGACGAGACTCGTCAGAAGTTTATGGCTGCTCTGACCCGCATGTTAGGCCTTACCAATGCGGTTAGAAATGAACTTATCACTAAATTAGTTCGTGAATCTTTTAAGGATATGCATCTAGACGAGTAATCTAGGTATATATAACTATTCATTGATTTTGATATTGAATGTGAGGACATTGTGTCTACGTATGATTATGAGAGTCATATCATTAGCATTCCTGATTATCCAGAGCCAGGCGTCATCTTTAAAGATGTAACTCCACTTTTTAAAGATCCTGAGTGCTTCCACGCAGTTGTCGATGACATTGCAGAGCACTTTGCTGATGCAGGAATCACCAAGGTTATTGGTGCTGAGGCTCGTGGTTTTCTTGTTGGAACCCCTGTAGCCTACAAACTGGGCGCAGGCTTTGTTCCTGCTCGTAAGCCAGGCAAGCTGCCTCGTGAGGTATATGCTCAGGCATATGACCTGGAGTACGGTACCAGCGAGCTTCAGATTCACACCGATGCTCTTACCCCAGACGATGTTGTTCTTATTGCTGATGACCTGGTTGCTACTGGCGGCACCTGCGTTGCTTGTGCTCAACTTGCCGAGAAGGCCGGTGCAAAAGTAGCTGGCTTTGCATTTGCGCTTGAGCTTTGCTATCTGCACCCAAGGGAGATTATTGGTAAGTGCTTTGACCAAGAGGTCTACACCCTTATTAAGGTTCAATAAGCCTCATCGCTTACTTTGGACCTTCTTTAAGCTGATAATTTTGGCTGACAAGACTACGCGCTTGTCAGCCATTTGTCTTATTTACCTAAGCAATTTGTTAAGCAACGTAAACTTGTTTGCAATACATAGAATTTCTCCATAATTGCAGGTCAAATACAAATTTATGCAATGATATTTGCCCGCTCAATACTATACAACTGCACAAATAGTCTTTTGAATTTGTATTAAATGTCATTTTCGGGGTAAACTATTCAAATACTCGATAGGGTAGCTTCCTGTTTACACGGGTTTCTCGCTAAGAAATCGGTGAGTTGACTTTGATTTTTTATCAAATGAGCTATCCTAGATGGCAAAGCAAAGCAACACGTTGCCCAATTGATTTCGTGCTTTGCGGAAGGAGCTTATATGTCACAGCGCCGATCTTTCACAAGACGAGACGCTCTCTTATTTGCAGGTCTTGGTGTAGCTACTACGCTGCTTACCCCAGCCAAGCTATTCGCAGACCCACAAAGCGATCTTGAGGCCGCATCTGCCCAGCTAGACTCCCTTGGTGCAGCTCTTGCAGAGGCCATGGATAACCTTAACGAGAAAACCTATGCACTTGACGCTACCAACAACAAGATTGGTGAGGTTCAGGAGCAGATTGCAGAGACCACAGACCAGCTCAACAAGCAGCGTCTTGTCCTTTCTGCAGCAATGAAGAGTGCTTATAAGGCAGGCCCACAGGAGACTTTGGACTTCCTCCTTGGAGCATCTAGCCCAGAGGACTTTGTCAGCCGCGTCTACTATATGGACCGCACCAGCAAGCAGGAGGCTGACTCCATCAATACCGTCAAAGCTCTTGGTGACCAGCTTCAGGCTCAGCAGCTTGAGCTTCAGACTGAGCAGGAGAACCTTCAGGCTCAGGTCGCTGAGATGAAGACCACCGCAGATGGCCTTCAGAGCCAGGTTGCAGAGGCTAAGGCTTACTATGACTCTCTTGATGCTGAAGTAAAGGCACAGCTTGCTGCTCAAGAGGCTGCATCTGCTAACAACAACGTTGCTTATGCAATTGAGACTGTTACTCGTGAGACTCCTTCTAACAGCTCAGAGTCTAACGATAGCTCCTCTAACGATTCCAGCTCTAGCTCTTCAAGTTCTAGCTCCTCAAGCTCCTCTAGCTCTAGTAGCTCTAGCAGCTCCAGCAGCAGTTCTAATTCTGGCGGCGGATCATCTTACTCTGGCGGTGGCGGTGGCTATCCAGCTGCAGGCGGTGGCGTTGCTACAGCTTATGCTTGCATTGGCTACCCATACGTTTGGGGCGGAGCTTCCCCTGCTACAGGCTTTGACTGTGGCGGCCTGATCTACTACTGCTTCCTCGGCTACCGTGCAGGTACTGCAGGAACCATTGGCCGTGCTATTCGCGCTGCTGGTAACTGGCATGATTCCCTAGACGAGCTCAACTATGGCGATATTGTCTTTACCCGTGCAGGCTATGAGCACGTTGGAATCTACATCGGTGGTGGTCGTATGATCCACGCAGCTAACGAGTCTGTCGGTGTTATCGAGGGTCCTGTTTATGCTTGCTATGGTGGAGGACCATTCTCCGGCTAACGTACAATTTCTGTACAAAGTTTTAACTCACGCACGTAAAGTCGTACAATATCCAAGTACGCTTTACGTGCTTTTTTATTAACCATAGACTGCTAGGGGAGATTGTGGCGTTTCATCTCAAACATAAGACAAACATTATTGAACGTCACTTTTCTCGTAGATTTCAGGTAGCCCTTATTGGAGAAGGCCTGCTTGTTGGCCTTCTGGGTGGCGGCGTAGTCACGCTGTATCGCCTTTGTCTTTCTTTTGCAGAAGCTCAAATGCGCTCCATTACTCAATCAATCGCAGGTAATTGGCCGTATATGGCTCTCTGGTTTGGTGTTCTGATTATTCTTATGGCGGCCGTTTGTCTACTCATGAAGTTTGAACCCTACACCACTGGCTCTGGAATCCCTCAGACCAATGCTGAGGTCATGGGATCTGCCGATATGCCTTGGTATCGAGTTCTTCCTGTTAAGTTTATCCAGGGCGTTCTAGTTGCCTTTGGTGGCCTTTCTATGGGTCGAGAAGGCCCAGCAGTCCAGTTAGGCGCTGTTTCTGGTAAAGCGGTCTCAAAGTTCCTCAAGCGCAAAAGGGGAGAAGAACGTCTTCTGGTAACCTGTGGTGCAGCTGCGGGTATGTCAGCTGCTTTTCATGCCCCTCTTACGGGCACACTTTTTGCTATCGAAGAGATCCAGAAGGAGTTTCATGCTCCACTGATTATCTCGGCAATGACCGCTTCAGTAGGTGCCGACTTCCTAGTTTCTAACGTCCTTGGTATGAAGCCAGTTCTTCAGCTTCCATACGTGGCACCATTACCTCATGTCGACTTTGCATTTGTTCTTATCGTCGGTTTTATCTGTGGTTTATTAGGAGCACTCCACAATAAGGGAATGTTCTTTGCCCAGGGGCTGTACAAAAAGATATCTAATTTTGCGCCTTTCTCGAGGCTCATTATTCCATTTATACTAGCTGGAATTATGGCTTTTACCTGGCCAGACCTTCTTTGCGGTGGCGACGCCATTATCGAGAAAATCAAAGAGCCAGCAACGCTCACTGAACTCATGGTTATAACGCTTTTGCTGGGTAAATACTTCTTTACCACAGCATGTTTTGCTGCTGGAACGCCTGGCGGAACTCTCTTTCCTATGGTTGTTATGGGAACGCTTGTTGGAACACTGTTTGCCCTGGTAGCCACCCATGTTTTTGGTATTCCTATGGCATACGCGCCAAACTTTATTGCCATGGGTGTTGCGGGCATTTTTGCCGGAGCAGTAAGAGCGCCCGTCACCGGAGTAGTGCTTATATTTGAGCTCACAGGCTCGCTTGAGGCTCTTATGGCTATGTCTGCAGTTGCAATTGTGTCCTACGTAACCGCAAATATCCTGCGTGTTGACCCATTCTACGAGCACTTACTTGCAGAATTCTTGGCTTCTCAGCAAGGGGAGTCTAAATCAACACTTGATTCTGGCGAGAAAATCCTTCATGAGTTCACCATTGGTCAGGGAAGTCCCGTTGAAGGCAAATTGCTCCAGGATATCCCATGGCCCGACAAAGTGAGAGTTGTAACTATTGATCGCGCGGGCCTGGAGATAATTCCAACCGGCCAAACTGAATTGATGGCACTCGACAAGATTCTTGTAATTTTTGATGAGATGTACGAGAGCGATGTCATGATTAAATTGAATGTCATGACTGACTCATCGGTGTAGCGCTCATTGCAAACGCACTAACAACACAAAGGAGAGGGGCTCAAAATCCTTCTCCTTTTTCTTCAACTCATTAGTTTACATAATATCGATTATCAGACTTTTACATACTATTATATAAATAGTATCGACTGCAATAGTATACAGAGCTTCAATCACATTATTATTACCCAGAAAATGAGCCTCTGAGAGCCTTTCTAAGCTACGATATTAATTACTTATGAGTAATTACACCTACAGCTCTATAAACTATATTTAATGACATGATAAATTTGATGATTATTCAATTTGATAAGTTGGCGACAATACTGAATCTTTTATTTATAAAATAGCTTTCTTGGTACCTCTCTAAAACTAATTTTTAGGGCTGAACGTATTTTTATAGTTATACATATTGATAAATCATCTTGAAATAACTTAATCACAGAGCTTTATATATTCAATGTATTGATGGCTACAAAATTACACTGTCTTATGCTTCATCGTATGATTTTAACCTTTTACTCCCCTTTTATAAAAAATAAGCAATCTACCTGCATAAATACAATAAATATGCAGGTAGATTAGGTAAAAATCCTTCTATACAGTCAAACGATATATAATAATTGTACATCCGAAAATCACGGTCTTAAGGAAACATACTATGGAAAAACAAGCACTTCTCGCCCAATGGCTTCATGAACAAGAAATTGCTCATATCAAGGGATGGGATTTCTCCCATATTAGGAACAGATATAAAGAAGAGGATGATCTTCCATGGGACTTTGGAAGTATCATCAAATCCTATCTACACGATACTGATTATCTATTAGATATGGAAACGGGTGGTGGAGAATTTCTTTTGTCATTTCTCACCAATCCTAAACAGACTGCAGCAATTGAAGGTTATGCTCCAAACATCAAACTGTGTGAAGAGAGACTCCTTCCTTTAGGGATAGATTTTAAGGCAGCTGACGGAGGAGATGAGCTTCCGTTTGAAGATGATTACTTTGATCTTGTTACCAACAGACACGGTAAATACAACATACAAGAACTAAAAAGAATTCTTAAAAGTGGGGGTATGTTTCTTACGCAACAGGTTGGCGCTGAGAATGACAGGGACCTGGTAGAGCTTCTACTAGGAGATATCGAGCTTCCCTTTCCTAAAGCTTATTTAAGTATTGCCAGACAAGAATTAATAAATAATGGATTTGACATTATTGAGGAAGCTGAAGCCTATAGGCCCATAGAATTTTATGATGTAGGTGCTCTTGTTTGGTTTGCAAGAATCATTGACTGGGAATTCCCATACTTTGAAGTCAAAAAATACCAAGAGAACCTCTTTAAAGCTCAGAAAATTATTGAGCAAGATGGCGTAATCAAGGGAAAAATTCATCGATACTACTTTGTGGCGAGGAAAAAGTAATATATCAAGACAAATTTAGGAGACTATCAAAGAAGAAAAAGAAAACTATGAAAGTAGAAAAAGAACTATCAGAAATGTCTCAGAACGAATTATGGGAACTTTTCCCAATATTTCTTGTCGAACACAATGACAAATGGGATGCATTTTATAGTGAAATGGAAGCTAAGCTGCGATGTGTTTTACCTCAACACTCTATAAAAAGGATTAGTCATATTGGTAGTACCGCAGTTCCTGGAATATGGGCAAAAGATATAGTCGACGTTCTTGTTGAAATTTCAACGGATTCTAATATCGAATGTATTGCGCAACTTATCGAGCGCAGTGGACTTCTGCGAATGTCAACGGAAGATCGCAGAATATCTTTGAACTCTGGTTATACTAAAAATGGGTTTGCCGATAAGGTCTTTCACATTCATCTCCGATATGTCGGAGATAACGATGAACTGTATTTTCGAGATTACCTGAAAGACCATCCACAGATTGCAAAAGAATACGAAACGTTGAAATTGGGTTTATGGAAACAATTTGAACACAATAGAGATGCTTATACAGAAGCTAAAACAAAATTCATCAGAAAATGGACTGCTATAGCAAAGAGTCACTACGCTGGGCGTTATTGACTAGAAGAACAAAATGCAGTCATAGATTTTCGGAGACAGCCATGAGAATTGAACATATCGCACTATATGTAAACGATTTAGAGAGTGCTCGACGGTTTTTTGTGAAGTACTTTGGAGCAACATCTAACGATGGCTATCATAACCCTCAAACGGATTTTCGCTCGTACTTCCTTTCCTTCGATAAAGACGCACGACTTGAAATCATGAACAAACCTAAAATGTCAAATTTACCAAAAGAGATCAACCGCACGGGATACGCTCATATTGCATTTAGTGTCGGAAGTAAAGAAAAGGTAGATACTCTCACTGCGGAATTGAAAGCAGACGGCTATGAAGTCATCAGCGGACCAAGAACAACCGGAGATGGCTATTATGAAAGTTGCATTATTGCCCTTGAAGACAATCAAATTGAAATTACGGTTTAACTAAAAATTTGAATGGATAATATCGGATATGAAGAAAACAATTTGGGATTGGTATGCCCCGTTCTATCGCCAATCCATGCTTCCTGATAAAAAAGCATATCATTTCTTTATACGTAGTAATTTGAATATCTAGTTTCTATTTCTCTAACGAAATCAGCTTGAATTTGAAAACTCTGTACGTCCATTTATTCATCAAGATTTATTTCTAATCTAGATTCCTAGATGCCTTGATTTCGACTTTCCTACAAGGTAAATCTAATTAGTATTTCTCGTAATCTAGTCCACCTAATTCGTTTTAACTTATTACTCCCCTTCTTAGTTAAAACAAGGAACCTACCTGCGTAAATACATAAAACACCAGGTAAACAGAGTATGTAATGTTACAAAATACACAAATCCTTGTTTTAAATGCTGGATTGAATTTCTACTAGACTAATATTCTTGAAACTCAAAGATTAAGGAGTTACATGAAGATCGCTCTTATAAAACCAAGCGAAGAAAATAAAGCCAAGCTCATAGAGATGCTTGATGAGTGGAAACATGATATCGAGACAAATCATACAAATCCATCTCCAAGACGCATTTTTAGATTTGATCACCATGACTTTACAAACTATCTAGAACAACTAGACGTAAAAGAACCAGTTCCAGCTGGTCGAGTGCCTACAACAACCCTCTTTTGCTATGACTACGATAAAGACATTTTTGTTGGAGCTGTAAATATTCGCCATTGCCTTGATGAGGGACTTCTACATAGCGGTGGACACATCGGTGATGGAATTCGACCAAGTGAGCGAAGAAAAGGATATGCAACAGCTATGATTGCGCTGGCGCTCAAAGAATGCAAGAAACTTGGAATTGAGCGTGTTCTCATGTGCTGTCGTAAAGATAATATCGGATCGGCAAAGTCTATTATCAATAACGGCGGAATACTCGAAAACGAAGTTCTTGACGAGGACGATGTACTTACAC
>CAURGZ010000041.1:0-11919 GCA_963524285.1 uncultured Atopobium sp. | reverse complement strand
AGCTACGCTAATGATTGGACCTCTGATCTGAATAAGGCTGATACGCTGGAGAATGACATTCCAACTCGTGTTGATATGTTCAATCCGCTGTACTTTACCAGCGCATCTTACAAAGGCTATCAGACAGCATCGGTTGCTCCTTATTGGCGTATTAATGAGGGCGCTCAGAATACTGATACTTCAATCTGCACCTCGTTCAATTTAGGCCTATCTCTAAAGCATTTCTCGGGCGTGAGCAGTGTTGATTACACGCTTGTTTGGGATAAGGGCCACGTTCTTGCCGAGAGAACAGGCAATGCAACCGCCAACTTGGTGTCTTGGATTGTTTCGTGCGCGTCTGCTTAAAGAGGAGGGCATAGCGTGTTTCAAACAAAGAACCGCCGACTGTATGGTGTTGTTGTTATTGTTGTGCTTGCGGTAGGAGCAATATTCTTCTCTCTTATGAGGGGTGCTGATAAGCCTCAGTCACAAGCAAGCTCGCAATCACAGCAGACGCAACAGACGCAACAAACGCAACAAACGCAACAGACGCAGTCTCAGAGCTCACAAAACAAGGGCTACATTGATTCTGTAGCAGCGGATGACCCGTATGCAAAGGGCATTCACCATGTTCGTATTGTGGTGAAGGATTACGGCACTATCGAGGCAACTCTTAACGCAAACGTTGCGCCTATTACGGTTTCCAATTTTGCGCATCTTGCCGAGTCAGGCTTCTATAATGGCCTTACGTTCCATCGCATTATTGACGGCTTCATGATTCAAGGCGGAGATCCTAAGGGCAATGGCTCGGGTGGATCCGAGAATAAAATCAAGGGTGAGTTTACCAAAAACGGTGTCGAGAATAATATCTCGCATACACGTGGAACTATTTCCATGGCACGCGCTCAAGATCCAAACTCTGCAAGCTCACAGTTCTTTATCATGCAGGCAGACAACTCAACTCTGAATGGAAATTACGCTGCATTTGGCACGGTAACAAGTGGAATGGACGTTGTCGATGCAATTTGTAAAGGCGTAACTCCAACCGATTCAAATGGAACCATCCCTGCTTCAGAGCAACCAGTCATTGAGTCCATCACAATGATTGATTAGATTCCTTATATAAAATATTGTTATGTTATTGAATGACCTGCGACAAGTTATAAAGTTGCAGGTCATTAGCGTATAACAGGCCTCTCATGATATACTATTGTTATCCGAGAGGAGTGGTGTTATGCGAGCTGTTGGCGAGTTTTGCGTTCACCCAGGTCAGGGCGTATGTCTTGTTGAAAATGTAGTTTCGGAGCCTACTCCGGCCTACGTTTTGTCTCCTATTGGGCAAAAACATCCTGTTCAGATTGTATTTCCTCTTGATCAAGAATTCAGACTACGCGATCTTATGACGCGTGATGAGGCTACAAATCTTGTTGATATATATCCTCAAATTGAACTCATTACCTTTCACATCCACAACGCCTCTCTTGAAGAATCTCACTTTAGACATGCCATCAGGGAAGGTTCTTGTAAAGACTCCATTAGTATTGCTAAAACATTTAGAGCTCGTATTGATAAGGCGCGTTCGCTCAACAAGAAACCACCTGTTTCTCACGAGAGAATTTTTAAGATGGCTAGTAATCGTGGTCTTTACGAGCTTATTACGGCGCTTAATTGCACCGTTGACGAGATTCAAAAGGTGTTTAGTTCGCGCTATGGCGTAGAAATTGGAAAAGCATAGCGTACAATTAAACCATCCGTTCAAGAGATGGGAAATTATGGCTTCAGAAACATCTGCAAATCGTGCTGTTGTTACTGTTTTGGGCAGCGATGCTCCAGGAATTGTTGCAGCAATTTCTACCACTTTGGCCGAGTCCAACGCTAATATTCTGGATATCGCTCAAACCATTTTGTCTGGTATTTTTACTATGACCATGTTGGTTGAACTTCAGGATGCTGAGTCTTTCTTGAGCCTCAAAGAGCGTCTTGATACCGTCTCAGAAAAGCTTGGTGTACAGGTTAACATGCAGCGTGAAGAGGTCTTCACGTTTATGTATCGTCCATAAAGAGGTAGTGTTTTGTCAGAGCTTTCAACTGAAGAACTCATTGCTCAAAAACAGTCTTGGCTCACTCAAGATGTATCAAATTTGAAAGTAGATATTGTCTTTTCCGATATGGATGAGACGTTTTTGCATACTGACAAATCTCTTGATGTCAAAAACATGGCAATGCTGGACCGTCTGGCTGAGCTAGACATTCCTTTTGTCCCATGCTCTGGACGCGCGTTTAACGTACTGCCAAAAGAAGTTGTGAACCATCCTGCTTCTAAGTATGTGGTTTCTTGTGACGGTGCCGTTATCAGAGATCTTTCAACTCAGACCGTGCTTCACGAGTCCACAGTGACAAAAGAGCAGGCACTTGAGTTGTATAAAAAGCTTAAGGACTATCCTGTGACTTTTGACATCTTTGCGGACGGAGGTGTCTATCTGGAGCGCTCAAGACACAATCTGATTACTCAGCTTGGTATCCCCGCAGATCACGCAGCATTTATGCAGCGTTCTCGCACACCCTTTGATCAAAGCGTTGAGGAGTTTATTGAAGGCGTTACTACCATTGAGCGTCTTGGTTCCTACTGGTCTGTTGCGGAAGGCGAGAAATACCAGGCACTTGTAGCAGATGCTGTAGCTTCAGTAAAGGGACTCAGTGGCACGGCTTCCATGAGTATGGGAATGGAAATCTTGGCCGACGGCACTTCAAAGGGTGCTGCACTTAAGTGGCTCTGCAATCATCTTGGCCTCTCTACAGAGAACGCCGCAGCTTTTGGTGACTCGCTCAATGATGTCGCCATGCTTTCTGCGGCGGGAATGGGCACGGCAGTTGCTAACGCTCGTCGTGAAGATTTTGAGGCAGCAACCTATATCACACTCACTAACGATGAGGCGGGTTTCTCGCGATTCCTTACGTGGGCACTGGGGGAGTAAGCACTTGGCGCTGAAGGAGTAGTGTCTCAGAGTTTTGCTTGAGACATATGGTTTAAAGGAAAAGCCGGCAGATACAATCTGTCGGCTTTTGTTATGAGAAGTAAAACTACTACGCGCTAGGCCTAGTGATTGGAGTCTTGTTGCTCCTCAAAGACATCTTCATCAGCCTCTTCTTCGTCAAGTTTAAGAGGACGGAAGCTAGCGGTATCGCCACCAACGTAGTCTGCAACAGTAGCTGCGTTTTCAACGCGCTCCTTGTGCAGCGCTTCTGCAAAGATATCTTCGTCTTCCTCAATCTCTGCAATACGCTCTTTCATAGGAGCCTCAACAAGTGGCATAGAACCCGTCTGAGCTGCGTCATCAAGCGTGATACGAGTAAGCTTCTGCCCGCGCTTAACCTTGGAGAACAGAGGAACGTATTCAAAGACAATGTTGGAGTTCTCAAGACCATACCAGCGAGCAGGAGATCCGCAGATGCGACGAATAAAGTACTTGAGCTCAAGGCAACGAGCGTCAAAACCGTTGATGTCAGTCTCTGGAGCTAGTACCTTACGCAGCAGACAGAATCTAAAGTCACCAATTTCGGAGTGCTCCTTGTAGATGGAATACTTGTGATTTTGTGGAGCAAGCTGATTGTTCTTAATCAGGTCACCAACAATCTGATACAGATAGGTGTTAATACGCTGGTTTACCCTAAAGCCAAGACGCAGGGTAATCTTGAACAGGAAGTCTGTACCAAAGTCATTGACGATAAACTCACGGGTATTTGGATCGTCTGTCAGCGAGATGTTAATAAAGTAGTAGGCCTTAGCACGCTTTGGACGCTTATCCAAGATGGAATAGAGGATGTCTCGATCCAGCTTGTCAAATGAAGAGTCATTGGTCAAGAAGACCAGGTTATCAGCGAGGGTTGTATAATCTGCATCGTGGCTCAAGCTACGGAGCTGGTCAATGTATTTATCTACGGGGAGATAAACGCTCTGCGTCCTCTCAACAGCGGTACCGCGCCGCCAGACAAACATGACAACAAAGATTGCGGTAGCCATAAGAACGGTAAAGTAGCCGCCGTGGAAGAACTTGGTAAGGCTTGAGAAGAAGAACATAGCCTCGATAGCACCAAAGAAAAGAATGAATGGAATGGCCGCCCATAGGCGCTTTCTGATAACAGCCAGGTAGGTGTAGAGCAAGATTGAGGTCATGAGCATGGTAACGGTAATTGCAAGACCGTACGCTGCTTCCATGTGCTCAGAGCTCTGGAAGAGAAGTACAACGCCAATGCAACCAACCCACATGATGTTGTTTACAAGTGGAATGTAAATCTGGCCCTTAGTTGTGGAGGGGTAGTTGATCTTGATATGAGGCATAAGGTCAAGCTTAATAGCCTCAGAGACAATGGAGTAAGAGCCGGTAATCAGTGCCTGAGAGGCAATAATTGCAGCAAGCGCAGAGAGAATAACGGCAAATGGTCTAAGCTGACCAGGAAGCATTTCAAAGAAAGGATTGAGGTCTTTGATAGTATTTAGCACGGTGTTATTGTGGTTGGTAATGAGCCATGCGCCTTGTCCAAGATAGTTCAGAATCAAGCAGACCTTAACAAAAGGCCAGCTTACGTAAATGTTGCTCTTGCCAACGTGGCCCATGTCAGAATAAAGTGCTTCTGCACCAGTGGTACAAAGGAAGACACTACCTAAAACCATGAGACCAGCTGCATTGAGCTTGCCATCAAAGAGAAACAGAATGCCGCGGACTGGGTTAAGAGCTCGAACAACGCTAATGTCAGCAAACATGTTCATAACACCCATGGCACCCAAGAACAAGAACCAAAGCGTCATGACAGGGCCAAAGGCCTTACCAATGGTAGAAGTACCTGCCTTCTGTAAGGCAAAGAGGGTGCAGAGGATGATGATGGTAATCATGACAACAATGTGCTGATTATCACCAATGATAGCATGAGCTGCAGGAATAGTACGCAAACCCTCAATAGCGGTGGTTACTGTAACAGCTGGGGTCAAAATACCGTCAGCAAGAAGAGCTGCGCCACCAATCATGGCAGGAATAATCAGCCATTTGGCGCACTTTTTAACCAAACTGTAGAGCGCAAAGATTCCGCCCTCATTGTGGTTGTCTGCCTTCATTGCAACCATGACGTATTTAACGGTTGTAATGAGTGTCAGCGTCCAGATAATGAGGGACAGAGCACCCAAAACAACATCGGTGCTCATGGTAAGAAGACCACCGTTACCAGCAATAATTGCCTTCATGGTGTACATTGGAGAAGTGCCAATGTCACCGTAGACGATGCCAAGGGTAACAAGTACCATGCCGGCACTTAGAGGAATGCCAGTTGATTTCTTGGCTTTATTCTTAGAGAAAAGCGCATGAAATGCAGCTTTACTTGTATTCATCTATTAATCCTCTCAACAGATGATTAGTACAGTTCGTCATCATATGTTAGTCCATATACCTAGTTATAACTAGACGAATGTACAAACGTACTTATTTTGCCTGCAAGCGGAAAAATTTACTCATTTTCCCGCGGTTTTCTCGAGATTTTATATGCATGGTGAATCTTCTGATTTCTTGAGAAGTCCTCCGGAATAGTTTCACTTGTTATGTCTTCAATGTCGACGCCAGCTCGCTGGATTTTCTCGACATCTGGTTTGAACGTACGCAGGTTGCACGAGAAGATGGCAACGCCGCCGCGAGTCAGAAGGCGAGAAATGCCAATGATAAGCTCAGCGTGGTCTCTCTGGACATCAAACGAGCTCTGCCTCATGCGCGATGAGTTGGAGAAGGTAGGGACGTCGCAGAAGATGACATTCCAGCGGTTTTTGGTGTGACGCATCTCGGTAATCCAAGACAGGACGTCTGCCTGGACAAACTCGTGCTCCTCTCCGTCAAAACCGTTGCGCTTCATGTTGCGCTTGGCCCACTCAAGCGAAGGTTTGGAGAGGTCAACGGTTGTGGAGTGAAGCGCGCCACCATCTGCTGCGTAGCAGGTAGCGGTACCTGTATAGGCAAATAGGTTGAGGAAGCTCTTAGCTGCGCCGGAACTCTTCATGAGCTCGCGAATCTCTGCGCGCGTATCGCGGTGATCCAAGAAGATGCCACAGTCCAGTCTGGATGCAAAGTTGACCTCAAAGAGTAGGCCGCCCTCATCGATGAGCAGCATTTCTTTTCTTGAGTTGTCGGCTGCGCTGCCCTCGTCAGAGTACTGAGAGCCACCCTTTGCACGCGTTCTTGTTCGTAGATTTACGTTTGAACTGGGTACGCCTAGAATGCGTGGAGCCAGAGCTAGGACGTCTAGGAGGCGACGCTTTGCAAGGTCTGGATCAATTTCTTTAGATGCAGCGTATTCAGAGATTTGCAGCCAGGTAGTTGGCTTTGTGGCGCCTTTGTAGATGTCAATGCTGACGGCATAATCGGGCAGGTCAGCGTCATAGACGCGGTAGCACGAGACGTCGTTTTTACGAGCCCACTTAGCGCGTTGCTTGGCCACCTTAGCAAGGCGTGCGGCAAACTGATCAGACGCTGGCACCAGTACGCTTACCGGCTGGTTGTTAACCATGACAGTGGGACCTGCAGGAACCGAGGTTGACTCAGAGTTGCTTGCAGGTGCAGTGGCATCAGCTTCGCCGCCACCTGCTTTCTCTGCGATCGCGGCAGGGTAGCAGCGCATGGTGGCAATGGAGTTGCCCACGTAGACAGAAAGTGTCTGCGATGGAGTTGCTCTGAGTACCGTATCAGTATTTGTATCGCTGGTAAGAAGCGTGCTTGCCTGTCCCGCAAAAAGTCCAAGCGTGGAGTAAGCGGAGCCCTGAAGTGTGGGCTCTTCTTTGGTCCAAGAGAGATCGGCAACAATGCCCGTGAAGTGCTCTGCATGTTTTAGCAGCTCAGAAGCTGCCAAGAACTGCACGTCAGCCTTGAGACCGCCTGCACGAAGCGTATAAAGCACAGCCTCTTTGGCTTTTGGGCGAGGGTCTGCTGCATAGAGTGTGACCTGGCGCTCTTGGCCCTTCTCGGCACGTTCATCGGCCTCGGCCAGCAAATCTTGCCAGGCATCGTCGTCGTGGCCAGCCCATCCCGTCATGCCCCAGCGAGCGCGCAGAATGCCCGGCGCCACGTCCAGCGCCATGCCCGCTGCCTCCTGTGCAAGCGCGCCTGCTCCCGGGAACAGCAGCGCCGGCAGCGGCACATCTGGCGAGAAACCCGGTGTACTCGCAGCAGTTTGCGCCTGCAGGTACAGAAGGGCAGCGGCGTAGTCTAGCCTGAGCGGCGCAAACTCACGTGCCGGCCCTCGACCGCCAGTCAGATTGCGCTTAAAGAGCGCCTCACCAGCAAGGTCAATGCCAACTGTGGCACGGTTGCGTGATACGCGCACGACAATAGTTACGTCAGGCGCAAGTGTGTTGACCATAGGACGGCTTCCGCGCTTTGCTGCAAGTCGGTCTACAATAGCGTCTTTTGTTCTGACGGCAATGAAGTTGGTATTTCTGAGCTGGTCATTTGTGCCGTGAGCGCTGACTGCAATGGTGGCATGCGGACCAATATGGTCTTCCCAAGCAATGTGGGAGAGGTCTTCGTAGAGAGCGTCTGAAGTTGCAGCGCCAACGCGATCAAGCACCAAAATGACGCGAGACGTGAGGCGAGACCATAAACAGACGCGGTAAGCATCGGCAAGTGAGCCGTAAAACGCAACCTGTCCGCCAAGAGGGCGCACCTTTTTAATGCGCAGGTCGTCTAGCTCCTGTGCAAGAAGCTTCTCAAAGCCTTTTGGACACGTTGCAAAGAACTCAAGTTCTTGAGACATCGGGACACCTTTCGCCCGTAGGAATTGAATACATACTGACGTAACATTTTCCCATGTTTTTCTCGCCAAATGGCTGGGGAAAAGAAAATACATCAAGAACCCGTGGGTGCTCGGCCGTGCGTGTTTCCCGGAGGCGCCCCTCGGCCGTGTGTGACTTCGAGCAGCGCGCCCGCAGACCGCACCACCCTCCGCTTACCGAAGAGCGGAAGTTCATACATAATGTCCCAAATCATCTGTTATTTTTCGCTTAAAATACGCGTAGTATCTTTTACTAAGAAATAGAGAGCTGTTTAAGGTTTGGGAGTCATTATGGATGCAAAAGTTATGGAAACATTTGAGTCCTGGCGTGCAAACGTCACCGAAGAAGACCTGGTAAAAGAGCTCGGAGAGCTTGCAAGACCAGAAGCAGAAGATAAGCTCTACGATGCATTTTATCGTTCACTTGCTTTTGGTACTGCTGGTCTTCGTGGCACCATTGGCGTTGGCACTAACCGCATGAACGTCTATGTTGTTGCCCAGGCAACCCAGGGACTTGCGGATTACCTCAACGCTCACTACCAAAATCCTACCGTGGCTCTTGCAAGGGATTCTCGCCTTAAGGGTGAGGATTTCCAGAAGGTTGCAGCTGGTGTTTTGGCAGCTAATGGCATCCGTGTATATGTCTACCCACGTATTGAGCCTGTCCCAACGCTCTCGTTTGCCGTCCGCTACCTCAAGACTTCCGCAGGTATCGTGCTTACTGCAAGCCACAACCCTGCGCCTTACAACGGCTATAAGGTATACAACGATAACGGTGGTCAGATTACTGACGAGGCCGCAGCAGAGATTTCTGCAAACATCGCACGCGTCAATCCTTTTGACGTCAAGCCGATGGACTTTGAAGAGGGCCTGGAGAAGGGCCTGATCATTTGGACTCCAGAAGAGGTTCTGGACAACTTCATCGAGGCTATCAAGCGTGTCTCTATTCCAGGATTTAAGGCTGCCGACGGCTACAAGGTTGTGTACACGCCGCTCAACGGTACAGGTATGGAGTGCGTCACACGCATCCTCAAGGAGATTGGCGTCAATGACGTTGACGTTGTTCCAGAGCAGGCAGAGCCAGACGGAAACTTCCCCACATGCTCCTATCCAAATCCAGAGTTCCGTGAGGCACTTGAACTGGGCCTCAAGCTTGCCGACAAGGTCAAGCCAAACCTTTTGGTTGCAACTGACCCAGATGCCGACCGTATGGGTACTGCAATCCCTCATAACGGCGATTACGTGCTGCTTTCCGGCAACGAGATGGGCGTCCTGCTTATGGACTGGCTCCTTACTATGGCTGAAGAGCGTGGCGAGAAACCCCAGGATAAGGTAGCTGTTTCCACCATCGTATCTTCTGCTATGCCCGACGTCTTGGCACGTGCCCGCGGCTTTGAGATGCGCCGCGTGCTCACGGGCTTCAAGTACATCGGCGACCAAATTGACCAGCTCAAGGATGCCGGTGAGGAGGATCGCTTCCTCATGGGCTTTGAGGAGTCCTACGGCTATCTTGTTGGCACACATGCTCGCGATAAGGACGCTATTGTCGCCACCATGCTTTGCGTTGAAATGGCTTCTTGGTATGCCGCTCGCAACATGGACCTCTACGAGGCGATGGATGCCCTGTATCAGCGCTATGGCTACTACCTCAATGGCGTTGTCAATGCTGCCTATCCAGGTGCTGAGGGTGCTGCAAAGATGGCTCAGATCATGAGCAGCCTGCGTAAGAATCCACTGGAAACGGTGGGCAATTACAAGGTTGTTGGCGTAACAGACTATGCTGAATGTGCAGAAATGCCTCGCGTCTCGGGCCTGCAAAAAGAGGCTCCTCAGACGCTGCCGGCATCCAACGTTATTGAGTACAGGCTTGAGGGAGACAACAAGGTCATCTTCCGCCCATCAGGCACCGAGCCTAAGGTCAAGGCCTATCTCTTTGCCAACGGCAAAACTCGCGAAGAGGCCGAGGCACGCATCGCCGAGCTTATCGAGGCTGCACAGAAGGTACTTTCATAGTCCGTCTTTACCTCTAAAAGCGTCTTTCTCCGCGCAGTCCTTTGGCGAGAAACTCGTCTAGCCCAGCATTCATCTTTTGTGGATGCTGGGTTTTTACTCCGCGGCCTTTACCGTTACGGTATACAGGGCATTTGCAGCGCTGGCAATAGTTTCTGTCGCCCATGGACGTGCGCTTACCTCAGGGGACAGAGGGTCGTGGACATTTACGGTGCCGTCATCGTTCTTGCTGGTTACCAAAATCCAGTGATCGCCATCAGAGCTCAGTTTATTGCCCTTAACCTCAACAAGCAGGAAGGTTTCAGCATCTAGAAGCGCGGTGATATTGTCGGCAGAAATGTTATAGCTCTCAGCGGTAAGACCAAGGTTAACTAAGTTCTTCTCGAGAAATGATCTGTTCATTCCAGAGTCGGTGTCCGTTGCTTTAGCGGTTTCAACAGCGCCCGCAATATCTGCTGGAGTCCAGTTGTTCTTTCCGGTAAGGCCCATGTATGCCATAGAGAGGGCAGTGGGACCAGAGCCCTTGGTGGCAATTACAGAACCAGCATATGAGACGCCGCCCCACCTAGAGTCCCAAGTATAGAGCTGTGGAGCTGTACCTTTGGTGATTGAATCGTCGTAGGTTTTGGCTTTGCCGTCAGAATCGGGATAGTTTGCAACAAAATCAATAGCCTCAGGGTGGGCAAGTGCCAGCTCAATGAGGCTTTTATCGCTGTATTTATCAGCGTGTTCTGCAATCCATGCAAGGTTTTTGTTCTGATCTAGCTTAGCTGCCAGGGCTTTAGTCAGTTCCTCTGAAGTTCCTACAGCAACACGAGAATCAACGGAGTTGGCCTCTACCTCTGGAGTAGATTCTTTAGCGCAACCGCGCACGCAGCTCGACACAATAAAGACCAGTAAAAGTGCTGCAATAATCGCCAGTCCAATAACAATATAGGTTCTCATACGAGAATCAATGCGATGTAGTAGAGACTGTCTCTTAAAAAGAACTGCCTGCGAACCAAGGGTATTTCTCTTGCGACGTCTTGCCTGCCTATCAGAAAAACCGCCATCATGAGAAGGACGGCCATTTTGTGGAGGACGGCGACGCATTGCAGGATCTCCGTAGGAGCCTTGTCTTCTATCAGGTGAATCATTCAGGGGCATGGTGGCCTCCAAGCCGTAAAAATAGTTTCACTCATGATGAATCATACGGCGAGAAGTGTATAAATACTTTTAGAAAACGGTGAATGCAATATTCCGACCGACGAGCGGGTTATTTGCACCGTTTAGCGGTTTGGCATGCGCATAAGGGTTGATTAAGTATATTCTTTTATTCACTATCATTTGTTTTCAAAGTTAGCGGGTCGTATAAGGAAAGAAGGCGTCGTGAAGCATAGAAATGCTCGACAGGACGTGATTCGTGAGCTTGTTCGCAGCGAATCCATTCGTACGCAGCGCGATCTTGTTGATATGCTTAAAGATCGTGGCTTTGCCTGTACTCAAGCAACCGTTTCTCGTGATACTGCAGAAATGGATTTGCAAAAGCTTCCCGAGGGTGCTTATGTGCTTTCTGAAGATATGCATTTGCAGAAAATGCTCTCTGAGTTTGTGGTTGGGGCTACGGCAGCAGAGAATCTTATTGTGATTCGATGTCATCCGGGCACTGCATCAGCCGTTGCGTTTGCCCTTGACGATGTTGAGCTTGACCACGTTGTTGGCACCGTTGCCGGCGACGATACCGTTTTGATGATTGTGGATAAGACTGAGCACGCTGCAGACGTGGTGCGCATCATTACGCAGCTTGGCAACGTATACAACATCTTCTAAACATAAAGCCTTTGGCGAGAAACCCGTCAAGGCACAAGTCTTACAAAAAAGGAGCCTGCATAGAGCAGACTCCTTTTTGCTGTAGATAAACCAGAGGTTTATGGAGTACCTGTTCCTGTTCCAGTACCTGTTCCAGTGCCCGTTCCTGTTCCGGTGCCCGTACCAGTACCAGTACCAGTACCAGGAGTGGCCGGAGTGGTAGGAGTAGTAGGAGTAGTAGGAGTAGTGGTTGAATCGTCCTCTTCCTCTTCCTCCTCATCCTCTTCCTCTTAGTCGTCATCTTTCTTTTCTTGATTGGCATTAGCAGTGCCACCAACA
>CAURGZ010000040.1:0-11933 GCA_963524285.1 uncultured Atopobium sp. | reverse complement strand
TCTGCATGATTGAGGTATTTTCAGCGTCATGTATACGTCTTTTTAACAGATTATCTGACTTAGGTGTGTTTTGAACTGCCTCCTATTTCTCGTGTCCAAGAAATGGGAGGCAGTTCAATAGCGGGTGGTTTTGTGTTTCGCGCGTTACACGCGCTCAACAGGCTAAAGCCTCGAACAGAAAAAGCAGCTCACCCAGAGCTGCCTTCAACGCACACTATGTCTCCGCAGCACCTAGACTGCATGCTCTGTCTCAGCTCCCTTTTCCTCCTTGAGAAACTGTATATCCAGAGCCTTAATAAACGGCAGGTAGATTGCCATATCAATCAAAATCAATACCAGCTGAAGTAAAGCACCCTGCCATCCGCACAGAAGAAATCCCGAGATCAAAGGAGGGGTACTTCCAGGCAGCATAATACCGTTACAAAGAGGCACCAAGCCGGCGCTCATTGTGAACCACGCAATTAAAACGTTAACAACGGGCGTAAAAATCAGAGGAATTGCCATGATGGGATTCAAAACTATCGGCAGTCCGTACATGACGGGCTCGTTGATACCAAAAATACCAGGCACAATAGAAATCTTTGCAATATCTTTTGCACGGCGAGAATTGCAGAACAAAAATATCACAATCAACAGCGAAAGGGTTGATCCTCCGCCACCAAACAGCGCAAAGAACGCATCAAACTCTCGATTGATAATGTTGGGTAGCGCAGTGCCGGCGGCAAAGGCGGCCTGGTTTTCCAGCGTAAGCGCAGTCAAAATCGGCGTAAAAATGGGGCTCGTAATGTTTGACCCGTTAATGCCAAAGAACCAGAAGATGCCCTGAATGACGTAAGCAATCGCCAAGGCCCACACGGTTCCGCCAAGCATGGTCAGTGGAATCTGCAACATCGAATAAATGCAGGTAAATGCATCTCCCCAAGGGGTAAGTGCAAACAAAACGCTAATCGCCCACACTGCGGCAAACGTGAGCGCCATCGGAACCAGAGCACTAAACGCAAGCGAAACAGACGTAGGAACGCCCTCCGGCATCCTAATAACCCAGTTCTTCTTGATAGCAAATCCAAAAATGGACACCGACAAAAAGCCTACGATAATCGCTACAAACACACCCCTCGCGCCGGTCCACGCAAGAGGAATACTCTCCACCAAAAATGGCTGAGAAGCTCCCTGGGGCAAAAACTCAGTCACCTGAGGCATCAAAATAAACCAGCTGACGAGCGAAACCATACCAGCAGAAACTCGATCCTCTAAACCAAGTTGATCAGCAAAGTTGTAGCCAATCTCGAACGACAAAAATATTGCCATGAGCGAAACAGTGCAGGCAGAAGGAATGGCCAACAGCGAGAAAAGCGACTTGCCCTGAATCGTAGTGGATTTCAAGAAATCAGCCCACGCAGGAATTGGCAAGTTACCTACCAGCGTAAACATTGATCCGATGATAAGGATTGGCATGAGCATAGCAAAAGAGTCGCGCATAGTAAGAAGATATTTATTCTTACTCACCAACTCTGCCATTGGCATAAGCTTCTTCTCTAGGCCTTGCGCTACATTCATATAGTCCCCGGCGTATCTCCTAAAATAACGATGTGAATCACAGGACAGAATCATATAGTAAAAGCAATTATTGCCTTTATTGATAGGACTTCGCTGTTCTTCAAATTAACAAGAAATACGTTGGTTAGAGATGCAAGTCACAATTTACAAATAAGAAAATCTAATCGAAACTGCACCATACAAAATTTAAGGCGCAGTTTCGATTGCAATTAAAGGTTCAATTTATTTTTTAACTGTTGGTTCTGTTCTGGAGTAAGTTTCGTAATCGCACCAGTTCTAGAGATTGTAATAAAGTCTCTAAAATCGCTGATATGAATTGGTTTATCAAAAACTATCATGTCATCAATCGGAGCAAAATACCTGCTTCTCCAATGAAGATCATTTTCTACGGCGCATGAATCTACAATCACATCCCCAGATACAACGCCTTTTGCAAAGATACATCCGCCGTATTCTTTATAAAGCATTTCTCCTCTATTAAGTCCCACAGCCAACAACTCTTTATCCTCGTATAATTCATCATCTTCTGAAATATTTTTCAGCTGACACTTTAAACGTCTGATTGTATCGATTGAAGTCTTTGAAAACATGAAGTAGACGTCTTCACCAATACAACAATCTTTTGGAGCCGTCCATTCTGTATGTTTTTCGACTAAAACTTTTTCAACATCAAAACATCCAACTTCATCGAGATAGAACATTATCTCCTCTAGAAATTTTGGAAAAGCGATGTTGGTAACAAAAGCACTCGTCATCGTGAATCCTCCTTCATTTATTTAACCCTAATCTAAAACCTGGCGAGAAGATCGCTCCTCTCGCCAGGCGACTAACCTGTCAGTTTTTGCCGCAACCCGGACCGCCATCGCTGCCGCCTCGACCACCACCGCGCGACCGCCTGCGACCACGACCCGCTACTTGCTTGTTAACCGCTCGATGAGCTTGTTGATTTCCCATTCGGTCATGCCAACATCGGTCAGATACTTGCGAGCTCCAGCTGCGTAATCCGCGCCGTCGAGCGAACCGTACGTAGGCACTCCAGCAATGCAGCGAGCGATGTCGTCGAACTTCACGTCAACAACAGCATCGTAACGAGCCTTGTCGTCCTTCTCGTTAATGCCGTAATAGTTGTCGTAGGTAATCATGTAGTCGTCGCGCATCTCGTCGTAGGATGCGCCGCAAAGTGCCTCGAGAAGAGCGCAGACAAAGCCCGTACGATCCTTACCCTCGGTGCAGTGAATAAGGTAGGGCCCCTTATGCAGAATTATCTCGCGCAGACCCGCTGCCAGGCGATAAGCATATTGGCCGCCACGGTAATTGGCGTTGAGGTTAAGAGCTGCGACATTCCCTGCGTCGTACAGACTCTGGTGCCACGTAATGTCGTAGTCCGCATTCTGATAATAGCCCTGGATCTCTTCATTGGTGTCCGCGAGATCCAAGATAAACTGCACGCCACACTTCTGAGCAAGATCCGCTGCGTAGGGCGCACGATTGTTCTGGTTATCAATAGGAGACGCCGAGCGATACACCACGCCCTCGGCAAGATTTCCGCCCTTCATAGGACAGAAGTTAGCAAAGACCTCGTCACTTGTGTAATCGGAGCGATTGTTAGTGTACGTTGCATCCAAGGCCTTCTGAACTGTTGCGTACTTCTGCTTCTCGTGGAGCGTCACCGTGGCCGTATCTCCAGCCTTCAGACCAGCGGTTTCCCACAGAGGCTCGCCATTATTTATGCACACGTCGATGTAAGGATAGCCCGGATATGCGACAACCAGGGGCTCGTAGGTTTTGGTGTAATAGCCGTTGTAGTACGGAATGTCGGAGAGCTTGTATCCATTGCTAAACGTAACGTCCACGCTGTCGCCGTACTCAAAGCCCAGGTTATTGAACTCGTCGATGGTGATGTCCAAGTAGCTGCCGCCAAACTTGGGTTCGTGCATTGCCTCGAGTTCCCCCGTTGTGATTGACGACTGCGTTGCTTGCTGGGCAGGGTTGTTCTGCAGGAACGGAAGCACGTTGCACCCTACCAGCGCAAACGAGAGCACCAACGTTATAAACACGCTCATAGCCTTAGCAAACTGTTTCTGTAACTTTTGCATTTCTCGCCCCGATTCTGCCGACGCTGCGGTCAAAGGTCCCTGCACGGCCGAAAGTCCTCTCTCGCCCAATGGCACCGCACGTCCAAACAACACCACTTTGACTATACGTCTGACGAGAAACCCCACCTGTCCAAGCAGATGGGGTTCACATGAACGGTGTCGTTTTGTCGGTGGGTGGAGAAGGTCGGCGCGGAACAGCTTCAAACAAAAAGACACCCGATCAACGAGTGCCTTAAGAATGCAAAATTGTTGAATAGCCTACAGACCGATTCGCTCTTCTAGCGCGCTTTCAATAGCTGCAAGGTCAATGAAGTTATTTAGTACAATGGTGCGCTCTTTAATTCCATCAGGGAAATTATCAAAGAGCTCATTGGTTGTGACGTAATAATCGCCATCAGCGCCTTGAACGCTACCAAGGTCGATAGTCTCAACAACAATATCTTCCCTATTCCTCTTCTGAAGGATGCTCTCAATATTCATTTTGGCAATGATTGAAGATCCAACGCCAAAACCACATACAGCAACAAGTTTCATTATTAACTCCTAAAAGAACTGGCTATGCACCAAGTACAAGCATTCTAATGGCCTTGAGCAGATACATCAAAGGCATCCATACCAGTGCGTAGTCAATGTTGGACCAAGTCACGCCAGAACCAAACATTACGCCAGTCAATGGATAGAACAGGATAGCTGCTGCAGAAGTGATTGCACCAGTTACCAGGCCTGCTGCAAGAGCGCCCTTCCATCCACCAGCCTTGTTACCAAAGACGCCCATGACATTACCGTCAAAGTACATGATGATTGGGCTTGGGAAGACAATAACTGGAGCGTGAAGAACAATGGTCAAAATGCAGACAAGAATTGCACCAATTGAAGATCCAAGGAAGCCAAACATTCCGCCCATTGGCGAGAATGGATAGAACGTTGGAGCATCCAGAGCTGGAACAGCACCAGGAAGGAACTTGTCAGAAATACCCTTAAATGCTGGAACAATAGAACCAACAAACATACGGACACCCTGAAGCAGGATGACGATACCTGCAGAGAAGGTCCAAGCACGAATAACCAGCCACAGAATCCAGTTAGTAGCCTCAGGGCCGGTACCGGACAGAGCCTCGATACCCTCCTGGCCAACAGCAAGACCCATTCCAACAAAGATGATTGGCATCAGGAAGAACAGAACTACAGTGTTGTCCCTAAACATAGATGCCCACTCAGGAAGCTTTAGCTTATCTGCATCTTCATCTGGGTTGGAGGAACCAACAAACTTACCAACAAAGTGAGCAACAACGGAGCCTACCTGATCCATAAAACCAAGAGTAATCGTGTCCTGTGTCCACTCCTTTGCAAGCTTTCTGGTAATTGCAGGAGAAAGTGCATAGTAAAGTGCGTTGAGGATTGAACCAACTGCAATAATCACAACGCTGTCATCGGTGTTCAGGATTCCTGGAAGCGTAATAGCCATGAAGCATGCGTGGAAAAGCGCAAGATGAGCTGTCAGATACACATTCTTAAAGTTGTTGTTAGGAACCAACTTAACAATTACCAGGTGAAGCAAGAATGCAAACAGGAAGATCAGTACGGAATTCCTGCTGAAGCCCTCCATGGAGAGAACCATTGCACCGGCCGCATCATTAATAGGAAGAGTGCCTGCAACTCCAAGGCTGTTATTTAATGCAGTAACTACCTCAGATAGAGAACTGAAGATAATTCCTGCGCCAGATGAGAGAACAAGAAGGCCAATGACCGTCTTGACAACACCATCAATTACCTGTGGCAACTTTTTACGTTGAAGTAAAAGTCCCACAAGAGCGAGCAAACCCATAAAAATGGTTTGATTTGTAAAAAGCTGAAATACAAAAACGTTCAAGATGTCCATACTATGCCTCCCCATTAATAACTTTGGATACGTTTAGTGCATCTTCTTCTGTTCTTGAGGAACGGAGCAAATCAAAATTCGCCTCGTTATTGAAGAAAATTACAATCTTCTGAAGAAGTTCAATATGAGACTCGTCATCTTTTGCTGCCAAAATAACAACGATATCCACAGGATCATTGTGCTTGCTGCCAAACTCGATTGGCTGTGCAAGTGTTGCAATTGAAATTGCTGTCTGGTGAACTGCATCACTAGGGCGAGAATGACCAAGTGCAAGACCAGGAGCAAGAACAATGTAAGGTCCCAGCTCGTGAATTGTTGCAATCATCTCATCAATATAGACAGTAGTGATTGCATCACGCTTCACTAATGGAGTCGCAGCTACTTTAAGAGCATCTTCCCAGTCCTTTGCCTCAACGTGAAACTGGAGGTCTTCTGGATGAATCTGCAGATGAGAAATACCTTCACTCATACTAGGCCTCCTCTGCTACATATGCATGGCCGCCAAAGCCATTGCGTAGAGCCGCGGTAACCTTATTGGAGAAGTTCTCCTCACCAAGCTTTGATGCATTTCTCTCAAACAGAGATTGTGCAATTACTGGTACAGGAACATCCTCTGCAAGAGCCGCTTCAACAGTCCACTTTGCCTCACCAGATGCATCAACAATACCCTTAAAGTCCTTAAGATTTGGATGCATTCTAAGCTGCTCTTCAATCAAATCTATCAGCCAAGAGCGGATAACGGAACCGTTTTGCCAGTTGCGAGCAACCCGAGCCAAGTCATAATCGAACGGGGCCTTTTGCATAACAGCAAAACCTTCGCCGATTGCCTCCATCATTCCGTATTCAATTCCGTTATGGACCATCTTCATAAAGTGTCCAGCGCCTGCAGGACCCACGTAATCGCAGCCGTTTTTAACGGCAACGGACTCAAAGACATCTTTGAGATACTCGTAAGCGCTCTGATCTCCACCGGCCATCAGGCAAGCACCATAACGAGCACCCGAGGTGCCTCCAGAAGTTCCAAGGTCAAGGAACCTTACTCCAAGGTTAGAAGCCTCTTCTCCATGCCTGATGGAGTCCTTATAGTTTGAGTTACCCGCATCAATAAGGATGTCATCCTTCTCAAGCAGTGGAAGAACCTGAGAAATTGTTGATTCAGTTGCCTCTCCAGAAGGAACCATCATCCAAATAACTCTTGGTGTTTCCAGTGCTTCAACAAGCTCTGCTAAAGACTGAACAGAAGAAATACCGTGCTTCTCTACTTCCTGACGGGCATCCTCAGAAACATCAAAGCCTTTAACTTCTACTCCGTTATCTTTGAGATTCAAGGCAAGGTTAAAGCCCATCTTTCCCAGTCCAACCAATCCAACTTTCATGTTCCTTCTTTCGACGAACTCTCTGTAAGAATTACTATAAAAATAATTTTCTACTAGTCAATATTAAAAAAGAAAAAATTTTTTCTTTTCTTTTAGTGGTAAATTTTCTAAAGTAGAAGATGTCTTATTTCATCGTTTAGCTTTGATTTGAGGAGAATCTCATGGAGTCTTCATACCGCGTAAGGCTTAAATCGTTTGAGTCTTCGCTTTCTAAAAAAGAAAAAATGATAGCTTCCTATATTTCTTCTCATTCACGCGCGGCTTCGCAAATGACCATTAACGAGATGGCACAGACCCTTGGAATGGCTGATTCCACGATTTTTAAATTCACTAGAAAACTTGGCTATACAGGATTCAAGGATTTTCACAATGCACTGATTTCTGAAGAATTTGATCCTGCAATTTCAATTCATGAAAACATTTCTGACACCTCTTCCCCACTGGGCGTAGCTGTCAGTGTATTTAACTCCTCAATTGATTCCCTCAGTCACACTAAAGAGATGCTTGAGTCCGAAAATCTTGAAGGCGCAGTTAGCTTGATTGTTTCCAGTAAAACTGTGTTTCTTTTTGGACTTGGTGGAAGCAATATTATTGCTGCAGACGCCTATCACAAGCTGCTTAGATCACCCCTCAACGTAAAATACGCGTCCGATTATCACCTGCAGCTCATGGAGGCCAGCCGAGCCACAAAAGATGACTGTGCAATCATCTTCTCTCACACCGGTAGATGTAAAGAGGCTATTCAACTTGCTGATTTATTCCAGCAAATTGGCGGTCGTGTATTAGTCATTACCAGTGATAGAAATTCTCCTCTGGCGAGAAAAGCGGATGTCACGTTACTGACTATCTCAGAGGAAACATCATTTAGATCAGAGTCTCTGGCATCAAGAATTGTTCAGCTAGCTCTTATTGACTCTCTCTACACGTCAGTAATGCTTGCTAACCCGCGCAAATCCAAGAACTCTCTGCAGAGTATTCGCGATGCTATTGAGCTGACGAGATAGCTTTACTAAACTCACTGCACAAACGTAGGTTGTGTCCCGAAAAGTGGTGTAAGTAAGCATTTCAGTCATTTAAAAGAAGTGCGGTTATTTCCTAAAATATAGTCACCACAACCAATTCAGAAAGGAAATAACCGCAATGCAAACTCTACACGAAACTGAGCTCACCTACACCCAAGATCACAAATTAGATCTCAATGGTATGGCACGAACACTGCTTGAAGATGTAGTAAATACCGTAATGGTCGACGTGATATATAAAGCAATACGGGGATTGTATAAACAATATCCGTATTTTCTAGCTAACTAAGTGCTTTTAATTAGTTGTCTGAAACCCAAACCTGTTCAGTCCAATACTCTGTATGGCCCTTAGTTTGAGTCTCACCGACATTAAAACCGCGACCAGTATTGCCAGGAAGAACACGCTTACGTCCAGTCTGCTGAGTAAATGCTTGGTGCTCTGCATTGTCGTAAGCGCCATTGTAGACCTATGGGTCACTGCCTTGTCTTTTGTTGTTGCACTAACAATAAGAATTCTAGATATCATTGTTGCATCAAATAGCGTTTTGTCCGCACTTAGCTCAACATCGTAGCGTTCATTACTATTTTGATAGATTTATGAAAACTTACTCTATTACCAGGTAGAAGCATCTACGTCTTATAATCATTATCAATAGCTAAATGTATAACTTTTAGCAATTTTGAAGAAAGGTTTCTCCGATGATTTACGATAAAGAGACTTCTTTCGAAGAAGCTGTCATCACCGTGCTGAAGCAGCACGGATGGGACGATGCGGACGGCGTCCTGCGCTATCCCACCGAGCAGGACCTCCTTGAGAACTGGGCGAAGATTCTGTTTCAGAACAACGCGGATATCGACCGCTTGAATGGCTGCCCGCTCACCCAGGGCGAGATGGCACAGGTCATCGAACAAATAGAAACGCTCAAGACCCCGCTCGCGCTCAACGGGTTCATCAACGGAAAGACCGTCGCCATCACGCGCGACAACCCCAACGATCCGCTCCACCTGGGCAAGGAGGTGAGCCTGAAGATCTACGATCGCCAGGAGATCGCAGCCGGCCAGAGCCGCTACCAGATAGCTCAGCAGCCAATCTACCCTGCGAAGAGCAAGATCTTGAACGACCGTCGCGGCGACCTGTGTCTGCTCATCAACGGCATGCCCGTCATCCACATCGAGCTTAAGCGCAGCGGCATCCCCGTCAGCCAAGCCACCGGCCAGATAGAGAAGTACGCCCACGAGGGCGTGTTCACGGGACTCTTCCGCCTGGTCCAGATCTTCGTGGGAATGACTCCCGATGAAGCGCTGTACTTTGCCAATCCTGGCACGGGCGCGTTCAACTCGAACTTCTATTTTCACTGGGAGGACTTCAACAACGAGCCCGTCTGCGCGGGCGACAAACCCGGAACCGGCGAATGGAAGCGATTTACCTCCACGATGCTCTCCATCCCCATGGCGCACCAGCTCATCGGCTTCTATACCGTGGCCGACAGCTCGGACGGCTGCCTGAAGGTCATGCGCAGCTACCAGTATTACGCGGCCGCCGCCATATCCGATAAGGTGCGCAGATGCAAATGGGATGAAAGACCCAAGAGCAGCGCCCCGGGACGTCCCGGCGGCTACATATGGCATACCACCGGCTCCGGCAAAACCATGACGAGCTTCAAATCTGCCCAGCTCATAGCCGACTCGCACGACGCCGACAAGGTGGTCTTTCTGATGGACCGCATCGAGCTGGGCACACAGTCGCTCTCCGAGTACCGCGCGTTCGCCGACGACGCTGATGACGTGCAGGGGACCGAGAACACTCAGGTGCTGAAGTCGAAACTCGCGAGCGACGACCCCAAGAACCGCCTCATCGTGACCTCTATCCAGAAAATGAGTAACGTGAAGGCCGGCGAGAACAGGATCACCCAGGCGGAGCTCAACCGTCTGGCCTCCAAGCGGATCGTGTTCGTCATCGACGAGTGCCACCGCTCCACCTTCGGCGAGATGCTCCAAGACATACGCCGCGCGTTCCCCAACGCGCTGTTCTTCGGCTTCACGGGCACGCCGATCCTCGACGAGAACCAGAAGAAGGGCTCCACCACCGCCATGGTGTTCGGCGAGTGCCTGCACCGCTACAGCATCGCCGACGGCATCCGCGACGGCAACGTCCTGGGCTTCGATCCATATATGGTGACGACCTTCGACGACCACGACGTGCGCGAGGCCGTGGCTCTTGAGCAGGCTAAGGCCTCAAACGTCGTCGAGGCCATCTCCGACGAGCATAAAAGCAAGGTCTTCTACCACTACATGGACCAGGCGAAGGTCCCCATGGGCCCCATGGTCGACGGCGCCGGTAACCGCATCAAGGGCATCGAGGACTTCCTGACACGCACCCAGTACTGGCCCGACACGCCGCACCACAGCAAGGTGGTCGAGGACGTTCTGCGGCACTTCCCGGTGCTCTCCCATGGCGGCAAGTTCCACGCGATCTTGGCGACAAGCTCCATCCCCGAGGCGATTGACTACTACCGCGCCTTCAAGATGGAGGCGCCGCAGATGAAGGTGACGGCACTTTTCGACCCAAGTATCGACAATGACGCCGGTTCCACCGTGAAGGAGGATGCCCTGGTCGAACTTATCGAGGATTACAACAAAGCATATAGCCAGGAGTTCACCATTCCCACCTGGTCCGCCATGAAGAAGGACATCTCGGCGCGCCTTTCACATAAGAAGCCCTACATCAACGTCGACGCCAACCGCGAGAGTCGCATCGACCTGCTCATCGTGGTGGACCAGATGCTCACTGGCTTCGACTCCAAGTGGCTCAACGCGCTCTACCTCGACAAAGTCATATACTACGAGAGCATCATCCAGGCCTTCAGCCGCACCAACCGCCTGTTCGGCCCCGACAAGCCCTTCGGCACCATCCGCTACTACCGCCTTCCCCACACTATGAAGGGCTACATCGATGCTGCGGTGAAGCTGTACTCGGGCGACCGCCCGCTCGACATGTTCGTGCAGAAGCTTCCGTACAATATCGCGCTGATGGACGCGCGTCTCCAGGAGATACTCATGGTGTTCGAGGCTGCGGGCGTTGGCGATCTTTCGAAACTTCCCGCATCGCAAGAGGCTAGGCGAAAGTTTGCCAAGGAGTTCGTCGAGCTCAACAAGTTCCTCGAAGCCGCGAAAGTGCAGGGCTTCACGTGGGACCAGGATACCTACGAGTTCGAGGAGGAACCGGATGAGGGAGGGCGACGCGGCAAAACCTACTTCGTGCAGCCGGTCATCGACGAGCGGACCTATCTCGTCCTCGTGCAACGCTACAAAGAGCTGTTCGCGGGAGGAATCGGCCCCGGAGGCGCCCCGGAGGCGCCTTACGAGCTCGATGGTCATATAACGGAGATCGACACGGGGCTCATAGACAGTGACTACATGAACGCAAACTTCCAAAAGTGGCTGAAATGCCTTGAGCAGGACGACGAGGGGCTCGCCGCCGCGTACGAGGAGCTCCACAGATCATTCGCGTCTTTGAGCCAGGACGACCAGCGTTTCGCCGAGCTGTTCCTTCACGACGTCGAGCGAGGGGACGTCGCCCTTGAAGACGGCATGACGATGAGGGATTACATCACGTCCTATGCACATAAGGCGAAAAACGCCCAGGTCGATCGAGTCGTCGAGGCGCTCGGCGTAGACGGCGAGCTTCTTGCTACCATGGCTGCGCTCGACCTGACGGAATCGAACATTAACGAGTTTGGGCGCTTCAACGATTTGAAGAACTCGGTAGACAAGGCGCGCGCCAAGGCCTTCTTTGAACAGAAGGAAGGCAAGACGCTCTCTTTATTCAAGGTGAACACCCGTGTGGCGGCGCTGTTGAAGAAGTTCATCCTGGAAGGAGGCTTCGACATCGACGAATGAGCAGCGATTATGAACAGGTAAAATTGACGGTTTGGCAATCCGAGGGGGCGTATGTGACTATGCGTCCCCTTGCTTCATCTTGGGAACAGCGTAAGTTGGGAGA
>CAURGZ010000039.1:0-12064 GCA_963524285.1 uncultured Atopobium sp. | reverse complement strand
GTCGTTTTTGACAACAAGAATCTTATCGCCGGTATGAACAGTTCCGGAGTAGACACGGCCAATACCAATGCGGCCCAGGTAGTCGGAGTGATCGATGGTGACGCACTGCATAGCAAGAGGTCCGTCAATATCAACATCTGGAGCTGGAAGGCCATCAATAATCATGTCAAGAAGAGGGAACATATTGTCGTTGTCATCATTTGGATCAAGGCGAGCGTAACCATTAACGCCAGAAGCAAAGATGACGTGCTCCATGGTGAACTCAAGCTGCTCATCAGTTGCGCCGAGGTCCATCATCAGGTCAAGAGAATCGTTGACAACAGCCTCTGGACGAGCGCCGTCGCGGTCAATCTTGTTGACAACCATCATGATAGAAAGACCTGCGTCGATAGCGTGGCGCAGAACAAAGCGAGTCTGTGGCATAGGGCCCTCGGCTGCATCAACCAGCAGAAGCGCACCGTCAGCCATCTTCAAAACACGCTCTACCTCGCCGCCAAAGTCAGCGTGGCCAGGGGTATCAATAACGTTAATCTTGACGCCCTTGTACTCAATAGAGATATTCTTTGCCAGAATAGTAATTCCGCGCTCACGCTCCTGATCGTTGGAGTCCAGGATTCTCTCTTGAACCTGCTGGTTCTCGCGGAATGCATCGGTTGCCTTAAGCATCTGGTCAACCATGGTGGTTTTACCGTGGTCAACGTGGGCGATGATAGCAATATTTCTGATGTTGTCTTGACGCATAAGTCTCTATCTCTCGAAGGTATGTATTTGGACTTGCTACTTCAGGTCCAATTTTTATCAGCTTTAGAACTTTAGTGCAATTACGTGCCTAGAGCGCCCAGAAATTTCAATGAACGCAGCTTTTTCATTACAGAAGTGGCTCAAGCTCCCCTGCTGGAGCGGGATCAGACCACACAAACTGGTCACCTTGGCCTTTTCCGTGAACTAAAGAATATGCCGAGAAACTCTTATAGCCCTTCTCGCCAAACTCAAGAAGCACGGCATCTTCGTAACCGCCCTCTTTGAGCAGTTGAATGGCTCCCTCATATACAAGCGCATAGCGAACAGGCTCTTCGAGCCCTGCTTCTTTATCGCCCTTCTGTTTTGCCAGGTCAAGCACGCGCTTATGGGCGCCCTCAAGCAGCTCCTCTGGGCCGTCATCGGAGAACTCATAGCTTGCAACCGTGCCTGCTGCATCCTCAACTACAAGCAAAACGTTGAGTGATTGGCCATCTGCAAGCAGGTCAAACGCATCTCCAAGCAGCTCAGTTGAGAGCATATCAAGCTGGGGAGAAACTCCATCTTTGCGCTCGTTGTTTTCGGCCATGCCGCTCCTTAGCGTCGTTTTTTGTAACTATTGTTCTCTATGATACATCGCACAAGAAAAGAGGTCGAAAGCAAAAAGCCTTCGACCTCTTAGGTTTGTCAGATTTCTGTCAAAAATCTGACAGCACGGACGTTATAACGGTAAGAGCACGAGCGCTTACTCTGCCAGTGCCTCACGGATGCGCGTAGTAACTCCCTCAAGCCTATAGCACTCAACATACTGACGCAGAGGACGTTTGATGTGGTCAACCACAAAACGCTGACCATCAATGTTGAACTGAGCAAGATTGTTGTACAGGTGCTCAGTTGCAGCTTTGACCTCGTCATCATTGAATGCGTAGTGACCGGAAATATCAAGAATATCCAGCGACAGTTTGTGATCAGCAAGAATCTGCTCAACAGTCAGATTGACCTGGTCACCCACCATCCACTTGCGCCAACGCTCAGTCTCAATTGCCTTGACCAACAGGGTGTTTCTCAAGCCAGAGACCTCGTCTGCCTTCAGGAGACCTTCTTTAACCAGAAGATCCTCTACATCGCAAAGCTTCAGATATGCGCGAGTCTCCTCTGTTCCATACTGTGGAGCTACGTTTGAAGCGGTTACATTTGCAGGAGTATGCTCAAGCAGCGTCACGTCATCAAGGTAGTCTGCGTTGTGCTCCTTAAGACCAACACCGTAGCTCTTGGCCATCTCAGCAAGGCTAATGGCAGCCTCAAAATCGTAGTGACCAACCTGCTCAGTAAGACGTGTAAGCGTTCCCGTCTGTCCAACAATAAAGGTTGGCATAGGCAGACCCTTAGCAGTCAGCTCGCTCTTAAGCTGCTCAATGAAGGTGTGATACTTGTCGGTAGAGGTCAAACCACCATTTGTTTCCTCGGTACCAACCTCATAGCCAATCTCAGGAAGACCGCGAGAAACACGTTCCTTCTCGCACCACTCAATCAAATCAACTGTACGGCAAAGAACCACATCAAGCGGAATAACCTTGCCAATCTCAAAAGGATCCTTTGTTGGGTCAATCATCAGCAGGTCAAAACCGTTAAGCATATCGGCAAGATAAGACTTCTTGGCAAGCTCCATAGCCTCATCTTCTGGAAGGTGAGCGTTGCGCTCCTCGTCGCGCTGCCAAGGACCACCGTGGTCTCGGCAGAGGTAATACAGACCGTCAAAGCCAACCTTCTGAGCTGCTTCAGCAATATCTTCCGAGAAACGCTTCTGATCCCACGAATTTACGTATCCCCCGCCAAGTTCATCAAGATCGACCTGGTTTCGAGATGCAATAAACATCAGAGGAAAATCGCAGTCCCTACCAAGTTCAAAAGCTGCCTGGAGCAGATTGGGTGACATTGGTCCAATTCCTAACAGCGTGGCGGACTTTCCTGTGTCCTGAAGCTTAAGCAACCCTTCAACAGCTTTTTTGATTGGTAGCTTTTCCATAATTACCCCTTCCCAAGAGTGTTTCTTGGTAATAAGAAGGGCGTGGGGGTTGAATCCCTACGCCCCTCTCCTTTTAACTTCAATTTTTAAGGTCTAAGACCAAAAGGTACATGCGTTTCTCGCTATGTATTACTTGTTGTCCTCAAGCTTTGGCTTGGTAAGAACAAGAATTGCAACACCTACTGCAACGCCAATTGCCATATCAAGAGTGTAGAGGGCAATGTTGTTTGTAGCTGCAGCAACAATCATGCCACCGTGAGGAACAAAGCACTCAATACCGTGCCAAGCAGCAAGACCAGCACCAACTGCAGAACCAATCATGATTGCAGGAAGGGTGTGTGCAAGATCCTTAACAGCAAATGGAATTGCGCCCTCGGTAATACCAATGAGTCCCATGAAGACTGCGGAGATACCCATCTGCCTATCAGTGTCGTCAAACTTGCTGCGAGCAATAAGAGATGCAACACCGCAGACCAGTGGAGGAATAGCAACTGCAACACGGAATGCGCCGTTAGGACCATAAACACCTGCGGTCATAAGAGCCATGGTGAAGGTAGAAGCAGTCTTGTTAACTGGGCCACCCATATCAAATGCGGTCATAAGGCCAATTACAATGCCAAGTACAACTGCGGAACCGCCCTGAAGGCTTGAAAGCAGGCTGGTCAGCCAGTCCATGAATGTGCCAAGTGGAGCTGCCAAAACGTAGATGTAGAGCATGCCAAGAGCCAGTGAAGACAAACTTGGGATAATCAGAATTGGCATGATGGTACGGATGGTGCTATTGACCTTCCAGGACTTCATCCACTGAACAAGGTAACCAGCAGCAACGCCGAGGACCATTGCGCCCAAGAAGCCAGTAGAAACCTGGACCTCACCTACAGGAACAGGATTGCTTGCCAGGTAACCAAGGACAAAGCCAGGTGCCAGAGCAGGCTTTCCGCCCAAAGAATAGGCAATGTAAGCAGCAAGGACAGGAATCATCATCTTGATGCCAGCCATACCAATAAGGTTGAGGCTCTGCATCAAAGGATTGGTGACTTCAATACCGTCTTTTCCTGCAGTTCCTGTAGCCAGCGAGAAGGCCAAGAAGACTCCGCCAACTACGACAATAGGAATAAAGTACGAAACACCAGTGTTAAACGCCTTTAGAAGGTCTTTTCCGACCTTGCCCAAAACTGAGGGACTCTTTTCCTCTGCCATGGGTTTCTCCTCTCTTCTTCCTTGCGTTATCACTTATGCGCTTGCTACTCAGCCAGCGCAACTACCTGATCAATAACCTTTGCTGGATCTGCAATAGCCAGCGAAGGATCCAACGTAAGAACACGTCCCTCGTCGCGTTTCTCGTCAAAACGCTCATCGCCTTCGATGCCAATTGCAATGGCGAGAAGAACAACGTCGGCAGCGTCAACTTCGTCCTGCTCGAGCTCGTTCTCAATACCGTAACCGCCTTGAGCCTCTACCTTGAATTCATAGCCGCGACGCTCACACTCTTTTTCAATGGCCTCTTTTGCCATCCAGGTGTGAGCAATTCCAACCGTGCAAGCGCATACAGCAACGACGTTCATGGTTATGTCCTCTCGCAAAGTAAGTTGTGAGCCCCTATGCGGGGCGCACGAGCACGTCTTTTGACGACGTACGTTTCCAACTCATACTTTGCATTGTTTTAATCTTTTTTAAAAGAGGATTTCGGTAAACGTCTAATCTACCTTGTGTTATGATGAATTTTGTTAAACGTTTAACCAACGTAGAATCCAGCACACTCACTAACGTTGGTATTTTGCAAGTACATTGTAAAAATTTCGGTGAAATGAGTGCCAATGTCTAAGACCACTATCATTGACCTTGCAAAATTAGCAAATGTTTCTATTGCTACCGTTTCAAATTACCTTAACGGACACTTTGAAAAGATGTCCGAAGCAACTAAGCAACGTATCAAAAAAGCAATCGAAAATACGGGATATATTCCAAGCGCCCAAGCTCAAGCAATGGTAAAGAAGAGCTCTGGAATTATTGCTGTTCTCATCCTGGACAACACTAATGCCTGGGCAGCTCAAATGACTAACGGTATTGAAGATGCTGCTCTAGAAGCTGGCTATCAAACGATTATTTGCAATTCTCGTTTTGACCCCACGCTTGAAGCTGACTGGGTTGAGAAAATGCTTTCAATTGGAGCAGACGGCATGCTTATCCAGCCCACCAATCAATTTAGAGCCGTTGACAGACGAATTGCTAAAGTCGGAAAACCGGTTGTCTATTTTGACTGCGACCTTCTTGCCCTTAATACTTCCTGGATAAAAAGTAACCTCTACGACGGCGTTTATTCAGCAGCGTCGCACTGCGTTGAACGCGGATACGAAAACTTTTTAATCATTGGTGGAGAACCAAAAGGTCGTACCAGAATTGAACGAGAATCTGGCTTCACCGATGCCTTAGAGGCCTTAAATAAACCTCATGAGCGTCTCACCATGGAGCAAAGCACGCTGTCTATCTCTGACATCACGCAATGGCTCAATAATCACATTCTTCCGTCAAAGAAAACACTGGTATTTGTGCCAAATCAATGGGCTCTTAAAAGTGTTTATAATGCCTTGCAATCCTACGAGACAGTAATTCCAAAGCAAGTTGGCCTGTTGGGATTCAATAACACTGATTGGACTGACCTGCCCGTTAAAAGTATCTCAACCATTGTTGAACCTGTCTATGAAGAGGGCTACGCCGCTTGCAAGATGCTCCTTAAAAGAATCAAGGACCCCTCGCTTGAGCCCGATCACAAGCTGCTCACCTGCAAACTAAATTGGCTCAAATCAACCATCTAACAAAAAATGGCGAGAAGACCAACTGATCTTCTCACCATACGTTACTGCTTTAACCAAAGCGCTTACAGAACGTGGACCTCATCTTTGGTGAAGTCAACAAAGGCGTGGTCACCAACGTTGTAAATCTTATGAGTGCGAGGGTTGAAGTCTGTAATCTTGATGAGAGTATCGCCTACCATAACGTGATAGTTCTGATAGTGACCCATGAATCGAGATAGAACTACCTCACAGGCAAGTGTTCCCTCGTCAGCAAGGCGTGCAGACTCTGGACGAAGAACAATGCAGCATTCCTTGCCCTTGTCCAGGTGAGAACATCCGCTGACCTCAAACTCATGGCCCTCAAAGCGGCAAAGTGCAGTCTCAGAATCAAGCTTGTCTGCAATGGTTGCATGCAGGAAGTTTGACTCACCAATAAAGTCTGCAACAAACTCGTCTGCTGGGTGGTAGTAAACCGTCTGAGGATCACCAACCTGGTCCACAACACCCTTTTTCATAATGATGATGTTGTCTGAAAGTGCCATTGCCTCTGACTGGTCATGTGTGACGTAGATGGCGGTAATACCGGCCTCTTGCTGAATACGACGGATCTCGTTACGCATGTCGACGCGCAGCTTCGCATCAAGGTTTGAGAGAGGCTCGTCGAAGAGGAGCACGCTTGGCTCAATAACCAGAGCACGCGCCAAAGCAACACGCTGCTGCTGACCACCAGAAAGCTGGTTGGTCATGCGCTCTTCCATGCCCTCAAGTCCAACAAGACTAAGGATGCGAAGGACCTTCTCGCGAATTACTGCCTTGTCCATTTTGCGAAGCTTGAGGCCATACGCAACATTGTCAAAGATGTTGTAGTGAGGAAGTAGCGCATAGCTCTGGAACACCATAGCAGTATCGCGCTTGTTTGGAGTAAGCTCATCAATCTGCTCATCGCCAAGGAAGATCTTTCCCTCATCAGGACTCTCAAAACCAGCAATCATGCGCAGAATAGTGGTCTTTCCGCAGCCAGAAGGGCCAAGCAGCGTTACAAACTCGCCAGGAGCAATAGTGATGTTAGCGTCTTGAACTGCGTAGAAGTCTTTTCCAGTCTTCTGATCCTGATAAATTTTGGAAATGTGCTCAAGGCGAACGCCTTTTTTCTCTGTAGCCATGTGTTACTCCTCCTTGAGTGCTCGGCTGGTGCCAAAGTGTTTGATGGCCCAATTCATAAGCAATACCGAGCCATAGGTAATAACAATCAGAATTGTTGCAAAGGCGCAGGCCATACCATATGAACCCTTACCAGCAAACTCATTAATCTGAACAGTGATGAGCAGGAACTCTGGTGTGACCAAGAGGATAACTGCAGAAATTGCGGTGATGGAGCGGACAAACGCCGTTACCAGGCCAGACAAGAACGAATCTTTAATCAGCGGCAACGTAACGGTCATGAAAACCGTAAAGCTGTCGGCGCCCATGTCGTATGCGGACTCCTCAATTGATTTATCAATCTGTCGAAGTGCCGAGATGCCCGAGCGTGTTCCTGTAGGAAGTGAGCGCACGACAAAGACAATGATCAAGATAAGTCCTGTGCCATACAGGCCTTGCAAAAATCCTGTGTGCATGACACCGCTTGAGAAACCACGAATATAACCAACGCCCAAAACCGTACCAGGGACTGCCATAGCAAGCATGGATACAGCCTCGATAAAACCACGGCCACGGAAGCGGCGCTTTACTACCAGATAAGAAATGATCATCGAAAGCAAAGCGGTAATTGGTGCCGCAATGAGCGAGAGCATAAACGAGTCACTAAACGCCTGTAGACCGTGGTACTTGGTAAATACCTGCTCAAACCACTTTGTTGTTAACTCGTAATTAGAACCCCAGGAACGAACAAACGAACCATAAGGAACGCAGAGGTACATGCCAATAACAAAGAGTGCGACTAGTGCGCAGAGAATGGTAAGTGGGACGCGAACAGAATTGTCTGTAATAAGCATCCTAGCTCGCGTTGCTTTGCCCGAAAGTGTAGACGTGCTCTTTGCTTCCAACACAAACTTCTGAACAACAAACATGAGCAGCGTAATGGAAAGAAGAACAACAGCCATTGCAGCCGCACCCTGCTTGTCGTATGCACCTGTAATTTGCAGGTAAATAGTTGTTGCCAGGGTATCGTAGGAGCCACCAATAATCATTGGGTTAGCAAAGTCTGCGATCGACTCAATAAAAGAGACGAGAAAAGCGTTGCCCAAGCCAGGCAAAATAAGAGGAAGTGTAACGCTGGTAAATACTTTCCAGCGACTTGCACCCATGTCACGTGCTGCCTCTTCAAGGGATGGGTCAATGTTTTTAAGCAGACCCTTAAGCATCATGTAGCACACAGGGAAAAACGACATAGTCTGGACAATAAAGATGCCCCAGAAGCCATAGATGTTATTGTCAAAAATTCCTAAAAGACCGCGGGTAATCAGGCCTTTCTTGCCAAACATCATAATCATGGAAAGCGAGAGAACAAATGGTGGAGAAACAACAGGAAGCATGGAAACCACACGGAAAAGGCCTGTCATAAACTTTGTACGAAGCTTTACATACACTTCAACATAGGCAAAAAGAAGGCCAATAAGCGCTGATAAAATGCCTACCGCAAAACCAACTCTGAGGGTATTGGTAATTGCACGATCAAACGAAGGCATAGCTAAGATGCGCGTAAATACATCAAACGAAATCCCATTATCGGAGACTACAGAGTCAACCATAAGAATGGCAAGTGGATACAAAATAAAAAGGGTTAAGAAGGCGATAAGAACGACAATGGTCGTTATCAAAATTGGATCGCCAAGGAGCTTTTTTCGCTCAAGTTGAGCGCTCTGGGATTTTGCCATGCTGGTCCTAACTCTGAAACACTAAACCTATACGCAAAGCTCTATGTGGAACTGGGTAGGCAGAGATCTGCCTACCCAGTATAATCTGCCACTCAGATCTTGAGCAACAGCATTGTTTGCTTACTCGCGTTGGTTTTACTCCGTCTTGAAGCGGCTGTCTCCGCCACCAAGGGCTTCCATAACGTCCTTGACATACTGCTCGGTATGCTTCTTAGCATCCTCGAAGTTGTAGTCCATGACATTGTTTGGATCAAGGCCGTACTCAGTAGCAATTTCAGGCTGCTTTGCGTTGTCAAGTACCAGGAACTGATAAGAGCCATTCTTCTGAGCAAGGTCAACGCATGCTGGTGAAAGTGCATACTCGATCCAGAGCTTAGCGGCATTTGGATGTGCAGCGCCCTTGAAGATTGCAGTTGCGCCAACCTCATATGATGCACCAGAGCTTGGAATCTGAAGACCAACATTCTCATGCTCTTGGTCAACAATCTGATAAATGCCGTCGTGGAGCATACCAATTCCGATGGTGCACTCGCCTGTTCCGATAGCCTTGGAAGGACCAGAACCACTCTTGGTGTACTGAGCAATGTTCTTATCAAGGTCAACAAGATACTGAATGCCCTGATCGTGACCGTACTTCTGAATAACGGTGTTGATGATCAGCTTTGCAGTACCGGCAGTGTTGTAGTTAGAAGACCAAATAAGACCCTTATATTTAGGATCGATAAGATCTTTGTAATCCTGAGGAACATCAAGCTTAAGGCGCCCAAGCTCTTCCTTATCGTACAGAATGCCCAGGATGCCCTTATAAATTCCGTACCAGTCCTTATTTGTACTCTTGAACTTGTCGGAAATAAGGTGAGACGCATTCTTTGGCTCGTACTGCTCAAGAAGACCCTTTGAGGAGGAGACATTGTAAGGATCAGTTGTTCCGCCAAACCATACATCTGCTGATGGATGACCGTTCTCTTCCTCAATCTTTGCAGCAACTTCTCCGGTTGAGAGACGCTGTGCCTGAACATCAATGCCATACAGACTCTTGAAATTAGCGCAAACTGCGTTTAGATACTCTTCCTCACAAGAGCCGTAAACAATCAGCTTACCCTCTTCTTTTGCTGCCTTTACCAGCTCTTCTGGTGCTCCAACCGCGTCTGTAGAGTTGGTGTCAGATTCTTTTTTATCGCCAGCATCAGAATCGGACTTTTTGCAGGCAGTGATGCCCAGGCCTGCTACAACTGCGCTGACTCCAAAAAAGTTACGACGAGTAAGGTTTGACATAAGAACTCTTTTCTCTCCTTGTGGTCACCCACAGCTCCAATGAAAAGAACATACTCCTGTGTAAATCGTACTCAAACTTTTTAGAAAATATTTCAACTATTCGATAAGTGGCTGATATTGGCGGCTATCGGTATGTTTTTGCATATCTAAGCAAAAAGGCCAGGGACTAAATCCCTGGCCTTGAACATTTGGTGGAGAATAGGGGGATCGAACCCCTGACCTCAGGCTTGCAAAGCCCGCGCTCTCCCAGCTGAGCTAATTCCCCGTACTGACTTCTGGTTGGGCCCAGAAGGTTTTAATAATCACCCCAACGGCGACTCGGCTAACGTTGGGGTGACTATTGTCACATAAAGTGGTGGGCCTGACAAGGTTTGAACTTGTGACCTCCCGGTTATCAGCCGGACGCTCTGACCAACTGAGCTACAGGCCCAACGCAGGGAAAAATAATACCTCCTTAATTCTCATAGGTCAACACTTTTTTTGTTTTGTTTTAAACTTTCTTGAAACTGGGTATGAAATGAGAACAGAGAGTCGTAGACTATCTGCCCAAAGATTGATAAAAGACGTGCTATTTGGAGTATTTGTGTCGCTGAAGCGTATGGACATACAGACAGTTGTTGTCGGAGGAGGACCTATCTCTTCCGTAATTGTTCTGCGTCTTCATGACCCACGCGGCGTCTCTTCTTTAAGTCTTCCTATCAAGATTGGCAACATTGAGGCATCTGCTATTAGTCTTGGCATTGATCAAGAATCTACCGAGAGACCTCTAACGCACGATCTTCTCCGCTCCGTTCTTGATTCTCTAGATGCAGATATTAAAAGCGTGCGCATTGTTGGTGTTCGTGGCACCACGTTTTTCTCGCAAATTGAGCTTATCTCCAAAGAGGGAGAGCATATTTACGTGGACGCTCGCCCATCCGACGCAATTGCGCTGGCAGTCAGAACAAACGCTCCCATCTTTGCAGACGAGAGCGTTCTAGAAATTGCTGCTGCTCCAGACTTTACTGATGTCGAGAAGGACGTTCAGGCCCAAGAGCTTGAGGAATTCCGCCAGTTTATTGAGGACGTCTCCCCTGAGGATTTCTCATAAATCCTGCTCTATGGCTTACTTTTAAACAATTGACTCATCTTTTATATAAAAAATCATTACCGTTAGCGCGCTGATTTTCTCGGTAAACGAAAAGAGCCCAAGGGAATTACCCCTTGAGCTCTTCAAATTACGTATAGCTGAAATGCTTATTCGTCATCATCCAGCAGTGAATCGTCCAGTACTTCCTCTTCATCTCCAAGGTCAACGGACTCTGCCTCATCAGCATCACGAGCGCCCGCTGCCATCAGATCAAGCATGCCTTGGTTCTCTGCGTGCTTAGGAGCCTTCTTCTTGTTGGCAACCATGCGAGCAACAGCAGAAACAACGTCGCTACCAGAGAGATTCATGACCTTAACACCCTGCGTAGAGCGACCCAGCTTGGAGATGTCGCCAGCCTTGACGCGGATTACAACGCCCTCCTCGGACATGATCATAATCTCGTGCTGAGGACCAACAACACGGCAAGCAACCAGGTTACCCTTCTTCTCTGTCATTGTGATGGTAAAGACGCCCTGGCCACCACGCTTATGGACTGGGTACTCAGAAATTGCGGTGCGCTTTCCGTAGCCCTTCTCGGTAATAACGAAGAGGTCGCCATTGCCGTTGGTAATCTCCATGCCAAGCATAGTTGCGTCGCCCTTGAGCGTAATACCACGGACGCCCGAGGTACCACGGCCCATGCTTCTTGCTTCAGCCTCGTCAAACAAGATTGCTTTGCCGTCAGAGGAGCACAGAACAACTTTGTCACCTGGGTGGACGCGGCGGACGTTAACAAGCTCGTCGCCGTCCTTGAGGTTGATTGCAATGAGGCCGTCCTTGCGTGTACGGTCGTACTCAGACATTGCTGTCTTCTTGACCATACCCTGCTTGGTAGCAAACATCAGGTAGTTGTCTTCTGGGAAGTCGCGGGTAGTGATAACTGCCTTGACCTTCTCGCCCTCTGCAAGCGTCTCGATGACGTTGATGATTGCGCTACCCTTAGTGGTTCTGTTGCCAACAGGAAGCTCGTGGACCTTGAGGCGGTACACCTTACCAAAGTTGGTAAAGAACAGCACGTAATCATGGGTGGAAGCAACAAAGAGGTTCTCGACAAAATCGTTCTCTTTGAGAGAAACACCCTGTACGCCCTTACCGCCGCGCTTCTGGGAGCGATAAATCTCAACAGGAACGCGCTTTACATAGCCAGCGTGAGTGACGGTGACAACCATAGCCTCTTCAGCGTTAATATCCTCAACGTCCAGGTTCTGAATGTCCTGGTCAGAGA
>CAURGZ010000038.1:0-12613 GCA_963524285.1 uncultured Atopobium sp. | reverse complement strand
TAAATCCCAAAGACGTCCATAGAGCTCGTTTCCAAGCAGCCAGCCCTTCTCGGTAGGCCTGTACGTAGTTTTATCCTTAGAATCTTCGTTATTGACGCATTCTAGCAGCTCATCATGCAAACAGGAGTCAAGCACTTTTTGCATCGATGGCGCTCCAAATACTCGTTCAGACTCATTCAATAGCGCAGGCGAAATTGGTTCCATAAGGCGAGCATGCAGCATCAAATCTTCTGCCACAGCTTCTCTATGGGTTAAAAATTCAACATCAAACTCTGTCGAGAAGAGCGATGCGCCTTCAGCAATTTTTTTTGGAGAATCAACAACTACCAGCCGTGCGCGAGCAGCTTCTTGTGGACGCGGAGGTAAAGAGGTGTTCTGCTCTGCAAGCATATCGTACTCAGGTGCGGTGAGCATGCTTGCAGCGCTGGTACCAAGACCAAGGTACGATTCTCCCGTCCAGTACATCTTATTGTGCTTGCAGCTCTTCTGATTTCGTGCGTAACTTGCTACCTCGTAGCGAACAAATCCCGCCGCTTGAAGCGTCTTTGAAGCAGCTTGCATTCGATCTGCCTGCACGTCATAGGCGTTCCAAGGAGTGTCTTTATCTTGGGTTTGTTTAGCTAACGCCGTGCCGTCTTCAATAGTAAGCGGATAGACACTCACATGGTCCACCCCAAGCGAGATAAACCTTGAAAGCGAATACTCCCAGGAGTTCTCTGTTTGCTCGGGAATAGCACACATGAGGTCAACCGACACGTCGTAACCACGCTCTTTTGCGGCTAAAACCCTGTCATACGCGAGGTCTGCCGAGTGAATTCTGCCAAGCCTCTTAAGCTCGTTGTCGTTAAAACTTTGAACTCCCAAAGAAATTCTCGTTACTCCACCTTTAGAGAGATTGGCGAGAAGATCGTCAGATAGTGAGTCTGGATTTGCTTCCATGCTGAACTCACTAGGCTGCGTAAGAGCTGAGACGTTCTGCGCCAAATCTGCCGCATCTTGCCCAAGCAAGCTGGGAGTTCCGCCTCCCATATAAACCGTTTTAGTAGCTGCTAACAGCCCAAGTTGAGCGGCTTCATCTAGCTGATGTTTTAGTGCATTAACGTAATTTTTCATGCGATTATCGTCTTGTCTTGTGGACCAAGAAGAAAAATCGCAATAGAAGCATTTTTTTGCACAAAACGGAATATGCAGGTATAACGCAGGAGTAGCCGTTTGGTTGTATTTAGACTGCCAGGAATCCACAACAGATCACTAGCTCATAAACAGATTGTGCTCAGAAGATTCTTGCTCACCCTCAAGCTGCTTGACAGTTGCTTTAATCTCTAGCGCAAGATCAATAAAATCCTGGGCCGTAACGCACCTTACTGACTTTCCACGCCAATAAGCTGCGTTTGGAATACCTCTAAAATACCAGGTAGAGAGGCTTCTAGCGCGAGCAATATGAATATCTGCAGCATCAAGCAACTTTACGTGCATCATAAAAGATGCAAGCATTTGATCAAGCGTTGGAACAAACACAGGTTGACCCTCAACTAAAGCTTGAGTGTTCTTAAATATCCACGGGTTTCCGTACGTTCCACGAGCAATCATTACAGCCGTCACACCTGTCTCTGTAAGAGCATGAGCTGCTGCTTCAGCAGAGAGCATGTCGCCAGAGCCTATGACCGGAATTGAAACAGCATCACAAACTCTATTAACGGTCTCCCACTCTGCCTGACCACGATACATCTGGGTAGCAAAGCGACCGTGAATAGCAACGGCAGATGCTCCAGCAGCCTCCATGGCGCGAGCAAACTCAGGTGCCACTTCCTCATCCTGACGTCTACCACGCCTAATCTTTACAGTAACCGGTACGCTAACCTCAGATAGACAGGCTTTAACCAAATCTGCAGCAAGCTCTGGGGTGTCCAGAAGGGCTGAACCCTCCCCTTTTTTAACCACCTTAGGAACAGGACAAGCCATATTGATATCGATAAGAGCCAGCTTATCCCCTAAACGCTCGCTAATCTGAGCTGCTGCTTCTTTAAACTGATCTGGCTTTGAACCAAAGAGTTGAACAGCAATATCGGGCTCAGTTGCAAGAGGCTCTACAAGCTCCCAGGTTTTCTCGCCACCATAATGAATTCCTGCAACAGAAACCATTTCTGAATACGCAAGACCTGCTCCGCCCGCTCGAGCCATAGTGCGATACACACCATCGCTGACACCAGCCATGGGTGCCATAAGCACAGGATGAGCGGACAGGCGCTCCTTGAGTGAAGCTCCTGACGCAAAAGGGACACTATGTGAAGAAAGACCTGCTTGAGGTGCGCAGGTTGAAATGATTGTTTGAAGCGACTCCACAAATACCTTCTACTCGTCGTCAACCTTGAGAACAGCCAAGAACGCCTCTTGAGGTACTTCGACTGAGCCAATCTGCTTCATGCGCTTCTTACCCTCTTTTTGCTTTTCAAGCAGCTTGCGCTTTCTGGAAATATCGCCGCCGTAGCATTTAGCCAAGACGTCCTTTCTACGTGCGCGAACGGTAGAGCGAGAAATGATTTTATTGCCAATAGCACCTTGAATAGGAACCTCAAAGAGCTGCTGAGGAATGATGCCTTTTAGTCTGTCGCAAAGACCACGAGCAAGATCATATGCTTTGTCTTTGTGAACAATAAACGAAAGCGCATCAACGACGTCTCCCGCAAGCAAGATATCAAGCTTAACCAGGTCAGAAGTGCGATACGAATCAAACTCATAGTCAAGTGAGGCATAACCTTTAGTTCTACTCTTAAGCTGGTCAAAGAAGTCCAGGATAAGCTCGGCCAAAGGAATACTAAAGATCATCTCGACGGACCTATCAGACAGATACACCATGTCTTCAGATACACCACGATGATCAACAACAAGCTGCATAACCGTACCAACAAACTCAGGAGGCACAATAATTTTTGCCTTGAGGTACGGCTCATCAATGCGGTCAATCTTGGTAACCTCTGGAAGATCTTGAGGACTGGTAATCTCAATCATAGTTCCATCGGTCTTATAGACGTGATAGTCAACAGAGGGACTGGTAGCAATCAAGTCCAGGTCAAACTCACGCTCAAGACGTTCTTTGACAACCTCCATGTGGAGAAGACCCAAAAAGCCTACTCTGAAGCCAAATCCCAAAGCAACAGACGTCTCTGGAGACCACGTAAGAGATGGATCATTAACGTGTAACTTATCAAGTGCGTCACGGAGATTCTCGTACTGCTTGTTATCTACGGGGAAAAGACCGGTAAATACCATTGGTTTTGCCTCGCGGTAACCTGGTAGTGGTTCTGCACAAGGATTTTGCTTATAGGTCAGCGTGTCTCCAACGCGAACAGCTTCAGGGTCTTTGAGGCCAGTGACCACATAGCCAACTTCACCAACAGAAAGCTGGTCAACAGCCATCTCAAGAGGTCTCTTGGCGCCAACTTCTTCAACAAGAAAAGGCATAGAGCCCTGCATCATAAGAAGCTGATCGCCGGCTTTGATTGAGCCATCAAAAACACGTACTGTAGCAACGACGCCTCTGAACTGGTCAAAATACGAGTCAAGAATAAGCGCCTTAAGTGGAGCTGCAGGGTCTCCCTTTGGAGGAGAAACCAAATACACCAAAGCCTCAAGGAGCTCGTGAATACCCTCACCTGTTTTGCCAGAGACACATACCGCATCATCAGCCGGGATAGCAAGAACATCTTCAATTTCTGCACGTACCTCTTCAGGTCGAGCAGATGGAAGGTCAATCTTATTGATTGCAGGAACAATATCCAGGTTAGCGTTCATGGCCAGCATGGCGTTTGAAACAGTCTGTGCCTCAACGCCTTGCGTTGCATCAACAACCAGCACTGCACCCTCACAAGCAGCCAAAGACCTTGAGACCTCATAGGTAAAGTCAACGTGACCTGGGGTGTCAATCAGATTGAACTGATAGCGCTCTCCGTCATCTGCGTCATACATGACGCGGACTGCATTTGATTTAATGGTAATTCCACGCTCACGTTCAATGTCCATAGTGTCCAAGAGCTGTGACTCCATATCGCGTTCTTCAACGGTATGAGTAAGCTCCAAAATGCGGTCACTGATGGTAGATTTACCGTGATCGATGTGCGCAACAATAGAGAAGTTGCGAATATGTGAAGTATCCTGTGTATTCATAAGGAAAATAATAGCGTAAACTACCCCCTTCGTGCTATACTTCAACAGCTGCCTCAAACGTGTCTCAGCGAAGAGGCCTCACATAGTAAACACCGAAAGGAACCGCACGTGGCTAACATCAAGTCTCAGAAGAAGCGTATTCTCACCGCTGAGAAGGCACGCCAGCGCAACAAGGCTGTCCGTTCCGAGCTTAAGACTGCTATTAAGGCAGTTCGCACTGCTGTTGAGGCAGGCCAGCTTGAGGACGCACAGGTTGCAGCTAACAAGGCATCCCGCCTTCTTGACAAGGCTGCTTCTAAGGGCATCGTACACAAGAATCAGGCTGCTCAGCGTAAGAGCGGCGTTCAGAAGCTTGTTAACACCCTTAAGTAGTTCTTATCTACTTTTAAACTTTTTAAAACGGACTCCTTGGAGTCCGTTTTTTCTTACCTGAATTCTTTGAATCTACACATTTGCGACGCCGCACAGAGCAAAGATAAGCTTGGTCATTGTGGTTGTTTTATCTTCTCCACTCTTAAGACCACGTTCTGCATCTGCACAGAGGCCCAGAATATGTTCAAGCTCACCATCTGCAAATTGACGCGCCCATCGTGCATAATTTCTTACTTGCCAGTCCTGCTTGCCCAAAACTGGAGCAATTTCCCGTTCTGTACCTCGCTTAACCATAGACCTGGCGCAAATAAGCTCTCTTACGCGTCCAGTCATAAGTGACAGATTTCCAATAGCTCCCGATTCATCCATCTGACTATAAAGCTCCAGAGCCTTTTGAGCATTTCTCGCTGATAAACTGTCGAGAAAATCCCACGGCTTGACCTCAACCACTCGTGCAACATGAGTTTCTACAAACTGAACGTCAATTGCACCAGGACGACCCAACAGAGCTGCTAGAGATTTAATCTGAGAATCGAGCATGGTGGTATTATCGCCAACACGACTTACAAGTTCATTAGCCACATTTGCTGGAATTTGTAGCCCATACTTTCTTCCAAGATCTCCTATATATTTAGGCAATTCACTTCTGGTCATTGCACCGCAATTAATAACTGCGAGCTTACCTAGGGCATCAACTGCTTTGTAGAGCCTTGTTGTTTTGGCAAGTTTACTTGCAGAAAGCATCAGCGTAGTAGTTGGATTGGGGTTCTTTAGATACCCAACAAGAGCCTCTGACACAGACTTAGGCAATTTACCTGCATCATCAATGACAACAATTCGTCTAGAATCACCCATAGGAAGTGTTTGAGCAGATGACAGAACAGATTCTGGAGTCAGCTCAGCACTTACAGAAATCTCATCAAGGTTAAACGTAATAAAGCTCTGGTTAAGACGGCTTTTAAGCTTGTCTATAGCCCTCGCACGCTTCATCTCATCAGGGCCAACAGCCAAATATGCAGCTAGTAGCTTAGCCTGCTCCGCCATCTTTTTCCTCCTCTAAATCTGTATCTACTTTAGCATGTTGCACACTTACCCTAGGTCCATGTTCTCCGGGAAATACAGTGACGTCTCCATAATCTTTTGTGCAATAAAACCTTGCACCAACACCCTCTAAGATATCCACCGCTTCCTGTTTTGGATGTCCATAACGATTATTCTTTCCAGCACTTGCAATTGCTACCTCGGGTTTTAGCGCACGAGCAGTTTCTGGATAGAGTGACTTTGCCGCTCCATGATGGCCGACTTTTAAGAAATCAATATCGCCAACATCACCCGATGTTACCGTCTCTTTTGTTTGATCTCTTTCAGCATCTCCCGTTAAAAGCGTAGTTAAGGTATTTTGTCCATCGTTATACGTCACATAGAGCTCAACTGACGCATTATTAGCCTCTTTAGCTCTGTATCCCCTATGTGGCCACACAACGCGAATATGAAAGCGACCAACATCAAATTCATCACCATATAAAACTTCATAGGAGCTGCTGCCGGAAATCCTCTGAATAGCTCTCTGAAGCTCAGGTTTTTCTTGTTTTGTTATTCCTTCTCCAACTAATACCCGACCTGCCTTCACCGAACCAACCATATACCTCACGCCACCAGCATGATCCTCATCAAGATGTGTGAGCAAAATAGCATCAAGATATGAGATATGTTGTCGCTCTAGAGCGTCATTAACCACATCTCCCACACTCGTGTCTACAAGCAGAGAATGCGCGCTGTCACTGAGCAATATGGCATCTCCTTGGCCAATATCCATCACACAAATTCTTGTTGGCGAGAAAAACTTCCAGTAGATACTTAAACCCAAAATAAGCATAAACACCATCAAACAAATGCCAGATAAAACTACTCTTTTCCCTTTTGGCCAAAACACGTAAAGAGCCACCATTGCTGCAAACACAAGCAATGAAACTATCCAGCTCATGTCAGTTAACGACACGCTTGCAAAAGATCTTTCGGATAAAAAAGAAGTAAGAGTCTCTATAAACTGACCAAGAAAATCCACAAGGCAGAAAGCAACATCTTGAGCCGGTTTAAACCAACATAAAGCTATTGCTCCAATTCCAAATAAGCTCAGAAGAGAAAATAAACTTGTAATCAGCGCACTTGAAAGAGGAGCAAGTAAAGAAAAATGACCAAAGTACATGCAAGAAATTGGAAGGCACGATAGCTGAGCAACGGTTGTGGCACACATAGTATTTCGCACGTCAGAAAACGGTTTTCTAAGGATCTTCTGTATTGTTCCATATCCAGATATGTGAAAAGCAATTTTTGCATAGTACTGAGCAAGACCGCCGTAAATATTCATGCCAAAAATACATGCTAAAGACAAAGTGAAAGCAATATTCACACTTAGCTGTGGATCTATACAAAGCATAAATAATGCAACGATAGAAACTGCTGAGAGCGTATGATTTTTTCTTCCCACATATTGCATTACGTATTTTTGTTCAACAAGAAGTATTGCCCTCATTGCAGACGCAGGTAATCCACAGAAAAGCGCGTAGCTACTGAGTAAAAATAAATTCACTACCCCTCTTAAAAGAGGTTTTATCGTTAGCTTTTTAAGAAAAGCGTCAATAAAGGTAGAGAGAATTACCATGTGACAACTAGAAATTGCAATGAGATGCATTAGACCGCAACGCATAAATATTCTAGGAATGTTAAAGCTATACAAGCTAGGCCTATAGGCACAAAGACCGCATGCAACTAACGCTCGGCCAAAGCTCTGCTCTGGTTGAAGTTGAGAAATACAGTTTTCTCTAAATTGGGCAACTTCTCCAATAATTCCCTCTTCATAGGTTTTTGAGTTCACCTTGGTTATCTGAATTGAACCAAGTACTCCTCTCTTAAATTGTTCTTCTGAAAACTCCTTATCTTTATATTGTGTAAACCTGCCTTCACAACAAAGATGAGTTTCTCGCAAGAATGGTTCCTTGGCATGTATGCCCACAAATCCAATACAACTACCTTGGTAAAAGACAGACGCCTGACCAGTCCATGTATGATTTTTATAGACTAAATCTCTTGATACGACTAATTCAAAATCGTGTATAGCAGTTGACTCTAAAAGATCTACCGATGCCATTTGACTGGCATATATAAAAGAAGACCTGATAAAGATAATTACAAGTGAAAGTAAAACCACTCCAACAGTCATAAGGCTGGTATGCGCGTACTTTACATACCAAAGTCCTAATGCCGCCGCCATGCAGCTTCCTAAAATCTGAAGCAAAATAGTATCAAGCATTACGTTTCTTGCGATAAAAACTTGCAGCCATACACAAACAAATAGCAAGATACAAAGGCTATACGGAATAAAAGGCCTAGTGGGTTGTTCTATCACCTTAGACACGAATATTGTCCTTGAGCTGATCAAACTTTTTCTGGCCAATTCCAGAAACACGCATCAAATCTTCAGTTGTTTTAAAAGGTCCGTTCTTTTGTCTGTCTGCAACAATTCGCTGAGCTAGCCCTTCTCCCACACCTTGAAGCTTGGTTAATTCTTCTACAGTTGCTCGATTAATATCTACAACTGTCTTTTTATCTCTCTTCGTATTTGTTTGCTTATTGCTTGTGGCTTTGTTTTGCTCTGGCTGTGGAATCTCTGGTGGCGGCTCTTCTCCCTTTTTAGGAATATATATTTTTTGACCATCTTCAACAGGAGCCGCTAGATTAATACCTTGGCCGTTTGCATCTTCAGTTAAACCTCCTGCTATTTGAATAGCATCATTCACGCGTGGGTTTGCCATTTGTAGAGCGTAAAGTCCTGGCGACTTTACTGCTCCATCAACATGAACCATCATTTGAGGAGAGGCTTCTTTAATCTTATGATCAGCTCCTGGCTGATCTGCAGCATTATCTTCTTGCGTATGTTGCGGATTTTCTGCAACAGTCACTCCTTGCGTAGAGTCTGCTTGATTATGTGACCTATCAAAAGACTCTGATGTTCCAGCAGAAATTATTCCAATAAATACAACTGCCGACACAATAGCTAGGACAACCACAGCGGCAACCGCTATGAGTTGTTGCTGAGATAGATTAAACCTTCTCATCAATTTATTAATTATTTGAGTGCGGTTATTTGAAATCTGAGCCATACAATCACCTCAGATTTATATTCAACTATTAGGTTAATAAGAAGCGCTACTTTTAGAGATTCATCTAATAGCTTTGTCCTAAAACTGCTGGTAATCTGACACAGTTATCAACAATTACCAGATATGTTGCACAAACTAACAAGTACAGAAATGCGCTAAATTAGATTATCAAACCACTCGCATAAAAAATCCGCCCTTTTACGGGGCGGATTCTAAAAATGCATCTGAGCAAAGCGATCAAAAGTTTTGAACTGCAGAAATACTTCAGACTTAAAAATATCCTAGTCAGCAATAAACTCTGCAGGAGCAAGTTCTTTATGACGAGCAGCAAGCTTTTTAGGTGGCTTATATGAAGGACACTGACTAAAGTCAATATACTCAATATGCTGCATAAGATCATCAATCATGGCTTCATGGTCAAAGGAATTCCATGCTTCAAGAACTTCTCGCATTCTTGCATGAGTCTCAGGACGGCGAGGCATAAACAATGTGCAGCAATCTGGAGCCGTCTGCGTTGAGATATCAAACGTGTTGATATCTTGGGCGCGACGGATGATTTCTTGCTTATCAGAGCCAATCAGAGGCCTCAAAACAGGTATGGTGACCGCCTCGTTGACAGCAGCAATGTTATCAAGCGTCTGAGAAGCAACTTGACCAAGTGACTCACCAGTTACCAGGGCTTTAGCACCCTCAAGCTCTGCAATCTTCTGTGCAATGATGTACATTACGCGACGATACATAATGACACGAAGAGCCTGTGGAACAGCAAGGGAAATCTCACGCTGGTGCTCGCCAAAGGGCACAACATACATTCTGCCAATAAGACCAGCAGGTTCAAGAGCCTCAATGATATCCTGACACAGATATTCGCTGGTATCGGAAGTCATAGGACGACCAGAGAAGTGAACTGGAATTACCGTAGCTCCCCTACGACCAACCATCCATGTGGCAACAGGAGAATCAATACCGCTTGAAAGAAGCGATACTACTTTGCCCGCAGTACCAACAGGAAGACCACCAACGCCGTGAATAGATGCAGCGTAAACGTATGCGTTACCCTGAACAACGTGTACATAAACCGTCATATCCGGATTATGCATCTGAACTTTTTTATCAGGGAAATTCTCGCAAAGGACTGCGCCTACAAGCTGGTTAATCTCAATGGAATGCTTTGGATAGACCGTTGAGGAACGACGAGCATGCACTTTAAACGTAGTAAAGTCACCGGACTCCCCCAGCGCCTTCACGGCGGCGTGACAAAACTCCTGCTCATCTAAGCCACAACGATACGCCAAAGAAGCACGTGCAACGCCAGGAACCTGGGCCACAGCATGTTGCAGCTCTTCAGTTGCTTGTTTGTCAGTGGTTTCTACAAGAAGGTAGCCAGAAATGCGAGAAACCCCCGCCACTGGAAAGTGTCGGAGGGCTCGTCGCAAATTTGTTACCAACTGATTTTCAAAAGTGGATCGGTTCTTACCCTTTAAACCAATTTCGTGGTAGTGAACCAGACATACTCTTTCAGTCATAACTCTTAGTAAACGATGGTGTTCTCGCCCTTAATTGCCTCGTCAAAAGAATCTTTAACAAAGCCAAGGGTACCGTCGTTAATCTCTTTCATAGCAATAGAGACAGAATCTTTACCACTTGCAACAGTAGTAATGTCATCAAAATCCTGAACAGCGGTTACACGCAGGTGCTGACCGTGAAGCATATTGTTAATATCGCAAGCACGCTTAGAAGCAAGTGAGCAAAGCAAGAATGGATTCTGCTCAGTCTTCTGAAGCAGGCTGTCAATCTCAGGCTTAATAACAGACATTAAAGCTGACCTCCGTCTGATTCATAGTCATCAAAAACTTCCTCGAGCTTGCTTAGTGCAGTCTCAAGGTTGTCGTTCACAATGCAAACAGTATAGTCGTTTGCATGCTCCATTTCACGCGAAGCATTAGAAAGTCTCGTAGAAATGGTCTTCTCGTCTTCTGTACCGCGACCTCTAAGACGCTGTTCAAGCTCTTCAAATGAAGGTGGCTTAATAAAGACGAGAATGGCGTTGGGATATTGTTTGTGGACCATAAGTCCACCCTGAACGTCAATCTCTAGAACAACAGACTGACCTGCAGAAATCAGGCGATCAACCTCGGATTTGAGCGTGCCATAGCAATGGCCATGAACATGAGCCCACTCAAGGAATTCACCAGCATCAACGCGCTTTTTAAATTCTTCATCGGAGAGAAAATAATACGCAACTCCATCGACTTCTCCTGGTCGTGGAGAGCGCGTAGTAGCCGAAACCGTCAGGCCTAGGTTTGGGCGCTTGTCCCTCAACAGAGAGACAAGCGTTCCTTTTCCTACACCTGACGGTCCAGATACTACAAAAAGTTTGGCTGAACGAGCCACTACTTGGTCAGTGCCTCGAGGAGCTGCTCACGCTGACGAGCGCCAAGGCCCTTAACGCGGCGAGTTGCGGAAATTCCGAGCTCGTCCATAATCTTTGCTGCCTTTGCCTTGCCATAGCCAGGAAGGGACTCGATAAGAGCGGAAACCTTCATACGCTCAGCAATAGGATCGGTAGAATCAAGGACCTCTTTAAGGGAGACCTTACCAGTCTTAACCTTCTCGCGAAGCTCTGCACGAGCGTGACGAGCCTGAGCTGCCTTCTCAAGTGCTGCCTTGCGCTGCTCATCGGTAAGTGTAGGTAGAGCCATTGTTCCTCCAAACATCGTTTTCGTACTTCATATACGAAACTCAATTTAATGTGCCTTTTGCACTTCAGCAAAATAGTTTGCCACATAACACGTTATTTACAAGGGGTTTTTTAATATTTCCGCATCAAAAACCACCTGTTCATCACAATTCCAACAATTTCCGTTAATTTTTGAGCTCCGAAATTATGTTTTCAAAAGCATCGACAGGATTATTTGCGCAGGTAATTGGCCTACCAACTACCAATTTGCTTGCTCCAGCCTTAATTGCAGCTGAAGGTGTGGAAATTCTGACCTGATCGCCCTTCTCGGCACCTTCTGGACGTACTCCGGGGGTCACGATGAGCGCATTTGGTCCCAAAAGCTCTCTCATTTCCTGTGCTTCCTGAGGCGAGCAGACAATTCCGTCAGCACCTGCGTTGTAAGAAAGAGAAGCCAAACGAGCAACCTCGTCCTTAATGGAGCCGTCTACACCAATGGAATGGAGTGCGTCCTCATCCATGCTGGTAAGCACAGAAATAGCCACCAGTTTGGTACGGCCAGACTCATCAACGCCACGCTCTGCTGCAGCCTCTTCTGCACCCTCTCGACCAGCAGAGATCATCTGAGCGGTTCCCAGGCCATGGATAGATAAGATGTCTGCGCCTGAAAGCGATGCAGAGTGGACAGCACCTTTGACCTGGAATGGAATGTCGTGCACCTTGAGGTCAAGAAACACCTTGAAGCCACGTGCGTGCATCTCATCTACCATCGAGGGCCCGTAGCGATAAAAAAGCGTCATGCCAACCTTAACCCAGCGTGCATGGCCGGCGAGAAGATCGGTGAGCTCCAGAGCTCTTTCTCTTGTGCAATCAAGCGCAACAATAACGGCGTTGCGTGCCTGCTCGTCTGTTAGCATTCAACAGCTCCAATCAGCTCGTGGATGTCAGATACTCCCTGAGACTTTGCCCAATCAGTAAGCTCGTTCAGAATACGTGGAGCACACATTGGGTCATAAAGGTTTGCAGAACCCACCGAGACAGCCGTAGCTCCCGCTAGGATAAACTCTGCAGCATCCTCGCCTGTTTCTACGCCACCAACGCCGCAAATAGGAATAGAAACCGCACTTGCGCACTCCCAAACCATGCGAACAGCAGCATTATGGCAGAGAGGACCACTGAGGCCGCCAGTTGGCTTAGAGAGCCTGCTCTTTCTTGTGTGGACGTTAATTGACATGCC
>CAURGZ010000037.1:0-12641 GCA_963524285.1 uncultured Atopobium sp. | reverse complement strand
CTTGCTGTAGTAGTTGACGATGCTGACATGGGCGTAACTGAAGTAGTTAGAGGATCAGACCTTCTCTCGTCTACTCCTCGCCAGCTTTATTTACAAGACGTGCTTGGTCTTTCTCATCCCATCTATGCTCACCTCCCCCTACTTGTTGCGCCAGATGGCAGGAGACTTTCTAAACGCAATCACGATCTAAATCTTGGTGTTCTGAGAGACCAAGGAAAAACACCAGAAGAGATTCTTGGCTTTCTAGCGTATTGCATAGGTCTTGCAGAAAAAGAAGAGCCTCTTTCTGCAGTACAAGTTGCCAATCGCTTTTCATGGGATGTACTTCGCGCTCACCGAAAAAACGTGGTTGTTGAGCATTTTTCACATGTTTTGTAAAATGTCTTATTGTGAGTGACGCCAGTTCGGGGTATCATTCTCAAGCACCCATTTTGGAGAGCTGACCGAGAGGCCGAAGGTGCTCGCCTGCTAAGCGAGTATGGGCCCCAAGCCCATCTGGGGTTCGAATCCCCAGCTCTCCGCCAGAATTTTCTGCTCGTTGCATCTCTGCAACGAGCTTTTTTCTTACCACGAAGAACTTTTTCTAAGATTAGTCTTGCATTTTCAACTGGAAAATGGCATTCTATCTACTTGCACGCGGCGTTACCTCAGCTGGATAGAGGACCTGACTACGAATCAGGGCGTCATAGGTTCGAATCCTATACGCCGCACCACTTGAACTTAGGAGCTCCTTCGGGAGCTCTTTTTTATTATCTACCTGGTCTTAAAGCTACTTCACCGGAAGAATTTGCATACAAATACTGATAAGAAATGCCGGCTTCATCAAGCTCATCCATAACCTCAGCCATGCATGTTTCCGCCATGATGACCTCCAGATACTCTTGTGGACTTAAATCTTTTAAACCCACTCTACCTTGGTCTGAAATCCACTTTCTTAAAGTTGCAAGTTGCTCTGATGCAATATGGATCTCTGAATAAAACTCCTTGTGGCCGAATCCAATTTTTGCCGCACTACCCTGAACGAACTGCCTTAATACAATTTCTTTCTGTACCTCTACCAGACCTTTCATAGCTACCTCTTTCTTCCTTTACTGATCTCAGTATAGCAAATTTATAGAACATATGTTCTATAAATCAGTAAAAGAAATGGTCTTCACAATTCACTAGAAGACCATTTCAGAGATTGAATCAATTTTGATTAAAAAGAGAAACTATTCTGGTCGAATAACCTCGATACCACCCATGTAAGGACGGAGCGCCTCGGGCACGGTAACGGAGCCATCTGCGTTCTGATAATTCTCCATAATTGCAGCCATGGTACGGCCAACTGCCAGACCGGAGCCGTTAAGCGTGTGAACTAGACGGGTGCCCTTGAACTCTGCTGGATCCTTATAGCGGATATTTGCACGACGAGCCTGGAAATCCCAGCAGTTAGAGCAAGAAGAAATCTCCTTGTATGCGTTATAGCTTGGGAGCCAAACTTCAATGTCATAGCACTTGCATGCAGAGAAACCAATGTCGCCAGTGCAGAGAGTAACCACGTGATAAGGAAGACCCAGAAGCTGAAGGATCTTCTCGGCTTCCTGAACCATGGACTCAAGCTGATTCATGGAGTCTTCAGGCTTTGCAAACTTGACCATCTCTACCTTGTCAAACTGGTGAACACGGATGATGCCACGGGTATCTCGACCAGCTGAACCTGCCTCCTCGCGGAAACACGGAGTGAATGCGGTATAGAGCAGAGGGAGCTGAGATGCGTCCAGAATCTCATCACGATGGATGTTTGTAAGCTGGACCTCAGCAGTTGGAATTAGGTAGAGGTCAGGCTGTACGTGATAGAGGTCCTCTTCAAACTTAGGAAGCTGACCAGTGCCAAACAGAGAATCCTGATTTGTGATAACTGGTGGCCACCACTCTTTGAAGCCTGCCTGGTTATGTGTATCAATCATGAAGTTGATAAGCGCACGCTCCATGCGAGCGCCCATGCCACCAAGAAGATAGAAGCGAGTTCCTGCAAGCTTTACGCCACGGTCAAAATCAATCATGCCCAGCTCGGGTCCAAGATCCCAGTGCGCCTTTGGCTCAAAATCAAACTGAGTTGGCTCTCCCCACTTGCGAACCTCAGGGTTATCGGAGTCATCCTTGCCATAAGGAACGGATGCGTCAGGAATGTTTGGAATAGCTGCAACAAGGGCGGTGAGCTCTTCCTCAACCTCTCCGCGGCGCTGATCAAGCTCTGCGATGCGATCTTTGTTAGCTGCTACCTGCTCTTTAGCTGCCTCAGCCTCTTCCTTCTTGCCCTCACGCATAAGAAGGCCAATCTGCTTAGAAACAGCGTTACGCTCTGCCTGAAGAGACTCAACCTCGGCAATTACGCTTCTGCGCTCCTCGTCAAGCTCAAAGAATTTCTCGCGATCCCAGTGGGCGTTTTGCCTGGACTCGCAAGACTTATCTACGAGGTCAGGATTCTCGCGCACAAATTTGATATCAAGCATGCAGCTTCTCCTTGAATCAACACTTTTTTGGCAGTGCATTTTTTCTTATAGCTTACCAAGTATATACTTGTATTCAGATTCTTAACCCTTCACATGTTCTGGAGCTAGATTATGGACGCAATTAACTCATTTGTCGGCTGGCTTTTTGGCGATAAGACCGGTGTGTTGTTCCTCGTACTTGGTGGAATTCTGCTCTTTTTGGTCATTTCCTTTGTGCTGGAGCGCAAAACTAAAAAGATGTATTTCAACCACAAAAAGACCGAGGATGACTGGGATCTCTTTGGCGACGACCAAGAGGGTTGGTCTGACTTTGAATCAGATAACAAATAGGTAACAAAAAAGCCCCGTAAAGGGGCTTTTTAAATGCAAATGGTGCGGGCGAAGGGACTTGAACCCCCATGAACTTGCGTTCATACGGACCTGAACCGTACGCGTCTGCCAATTCCGCCACACCCGCGTGCTAGGGAATAATACTACAACATTTTGTTTTCTTCTAATGGAAAAACAATAGATATATAAGAAAATTCTTTTCAGCGGTAGAATATAGACAGTCACGGCCGACAAACACACTTTAAACACAGGAGGTTGCCGTGAGTGACTCGCGGTCACAGACCACGCAAACTACATATCTACATTCACCTTCTGTTCAGCAGGCATCGCCTGCGGCTGAGCCAGAAATTTTGCTGGACCGATATCGCGTTCTTGCTCGCAGAGGTAACGGAGGTTTTGGCACCGTTTGTACCTGCTGGGATACTCGTTTGCAGAGGCGCGTAGCCATTAAACGCATGCCATTGTTAGGGGCTTCCGAGACTCCCGGCGTGTTTGCTTCAACTGTTGACGAGGCTCTTTCTGAGGCAAGAACTGCTTGTTTGCTGGCTCATCCAAACATTGTGACTGTTCATGACTTTGAGATTGAAGGCGATTACGCCTATCTGGTCATGGAGTTTGTTGATGGCCTTAATTTATCGGAGCTTTTGGCTCGCGTTGAGGGTGGCTACCTCACCTATGCCGAAGCAGCTCACATGGTGTCTTCACTTGCAAAGGCGCTTCACTATGCCCATGAAAACGGCGTGCTCCATCTGGACATCAAGCCAACTAATATCATGATTGACCGCCAGGGTACGGTAAAACTTGCCGACTTTGGTATGGCAACACTTGCCTCAGCTGCTGGTTATGGCGGCGCTCGCGGAGGTACGGTGGGCTACATGCCTCCAGAACAGGTTGAAGGCATGCTTGTTGACGAGCGCGCTGATATTTTCTCGCTTGCTGTTGTTCTGAGGCAGGCGCTAACGGGCGCCAATGTATTTGCGGGCAGAACGGCTAAAGAATCCCTTGATCACATCTACAAGGGCCCAAAAATTCCTCTGCTCAAAGAAGACCCCGAGGTCCCCTTTGCTGTAGATGCCGCCTTGACGCAGGCGCTTTCTCCCGAGCCATCTATGCGACAAGGCAGTGTATCTGAATTTGCACAAGAAATTGTGACTCCTCTTGGCGGCGAAAAGCAGGGCGAGAAAAGCCTCAAATCCCTGGTGGAACAGTCGGAAGAAGAGGAAACCGAGACCTGGGACGTCAAGCATCTTCCGCTCTCAATCCGCTTCCCCTGGCTGCCCTCGGCTGCCGTGCGTGGCGTATCAGCCCTGGTCACCGGTGTTCTTCTCGCCCAGTTGTTCCAGCTTATTGCTCCAGAATCGCTCACGTTTATTGTGGTGGGTTCTCTTGTAGGAGCTGCGGCAGCTGCTCTTTGGACTCCATTGGGTTCTGCGCTTGTCATTGCATGCGCGGTATATGCTCTGGCAAGCATTAGCCCTACCAGCACTTCATTCCCGTTTGCAACGCTTGTAACCTTGGTAAGCGTTATCTGGTGGGCCTTTGCAGGAAGGGTCTCAAAATTTAGCAGCATCAACTGCTTATTAGGAGCTTTATTACCTGCTCCTGTTTCAGCACCAGCGCTTGTCTCCGCTACTATGCGTCCACTACCTGCAGTTTTAACAGGAGCCTTTAGCTATCTTTTTGGAACACTGTTTGCAAGAGGCATATCTTTAGGCTTTGCGGCAACTCCTCTTGCCTATGACTACACCTCACTGGCCTCAGGGCTTCCTTTTTGGATTCGCTTTGGAGCATGCGCTCTATCTGCTCTTTTAGGCTCGCTTATGAGCCAGAAAAGACGTCGCGGATGGATGGTTTTTGGACAAATTGTCTGCGCCATATTGCTTTCAAGCGGCTTTATATGGGCAGCTTGGATGGAGAATCCCAATTTTTGGGTAGTTGAAAGTATAGTTTCTGTACTAATTACGGTATTCTTATGTGTACTTGTATGTATTGCAATTGTCCTGATAGGTCCACTTGACGCGGATCAGGAAGGCGAGGAATTAGATGAGCTTTCTTAGTGACTTTGAAAACCGTATTGGTTCGGTCTTTGGTGCCGCACCTCAGGGATACGCAGAGCCTTTCTCTTTTAAGAAGCTTGCCAAACGCGCAGCTAAAGAGATGGAACGTGAGACGTATGAGATTGATGGTGTAGACACTGCGCCTGCCCTGTATACCGTTTTAGTTGCTCCTCAAGACGATTCACTGATGCGTCCTCTTTATGCTGATCTAACTGCAGAGGTTTCTGACTTCGTGGCTGCTCAGGCTCAGCAAAAAGATTATGTATTTGTTGGTCAGCCGCTTGTTCGTTTTATGGTTGACCCATCTCTGAAGCCTGGAAAATTTGCTGTCTTTGCAGAAAACGTTGACGGTAATACGCTTGACCAGCTACGCAATGAAGAGCGTGCTTTCTTGGGTGGAAACTCCAGTGTTGGAGGAGCTGCAGCTCAAATGCCTCAGCAGCACAATTCCCACGCTGCTATTCAGCCAGAACCACAGCCAGAGCCAGATCCTCTGTCTGTAGTTCGCCCCGTTTCTGCAGATAATGCAACACCAGAGGTTTTGGGAGATCTTGCTGGTACAGACGCTGGTCTTGCGGTAATGCCACCAGACTTTGTTGAGGCTCAAGGCGCAATTCCTGTTGTTTCCGCAGCTGAGTCCACTCCTATGCCTGTTCTTCCGAGCTCAAACGGACTTCCAGACCTGCCCGTAAACGGAGCTATCCCAACAGCAGCTCCTGTTCCTATGACTCAGCGTCGTATCACGCCTTCCCTTGATGCCCAATTAAACGGCGCGGGCGGTCGTTCTTCTCGCAATCTGCAGGGCACGCCACGCGCAAACATGGACGCTACCTGCATTTTGATTGATCGCCAGAGCGGTCGTTCGTATCGCGTTGAGGCTCCTCGTGCCATTATTGGTCGCGAGCGCTCTCAGGCAGACGTTGTTTTGCGCGATCCTAACGTTTCAAGACGTCACGCCGAGATGACCTATGACGGTCACGATTGGCATATTGCTGATTTGCACTCCACTAACGGAACGCTTGTCAACGATATCGACGTAGATGAGGTAATTCTGCGCGACGGAGACCTCATTACCATTGGTCTTATGGACCTTCAGTTCCGGGAGAACTAATGATTGATTTGATTCTCTTTGCAGGACGTGTTCTGCTTGTTGTCCTGCTGTACATCTTCCTGTTCTCGGTCATGCGCACGGGCATTGGTCTTGTCCGCGGCCAGCGCAAAGACGGAGCTATTTGGTCCGTTGATGTCGAGAAGGGCGTCAAGTCCTTACGTGGTCTTCACGTAGACATCTTGGGTCCTGTTGTTATTGGACGTTCTCCTTCGTCTGACATCGTGATTGACGAACCTTACGTTTCTGCTTCACACGCCCGCTTTACTATCCAGGGCCCTGCTCTGGTACTTGAAGACCTTGGATCCACAAACGGAACCATGGTTAATGGTCACATCATCGAGCAGCCTGTTACCCTTCGCGACACAGACGAAGTCCAGGTAGGCGATGTGATTATGCGTGTTGGACGTCGATAAGAGGCTCATGGTTTCTTCTGATACAACACATACTTCTGATACACCTACACAAGAGCCCGTGAGTGCTCCTGGTCGTTGCGAGCTGCCACTTGATGGTCGCTGTGACGCAGAGGCAGTTTCTGGCTCTAACACCTTTATTTCTTGGGGCGCCCGCTCTGACGTGGGATTAGTTCGCGAGCATAATGAGGACTCGTTCCTTTTGCGCACTCCCCTTTTTGCCATCTGCGATGGTATGGGAGGTCACGCCGCCGGTGAGGTAGCAAGCTCCATTGCTGTTAAGGTTATTGCCGAACAGGCACCAAGTACCGCAGACGATGTCCGTCTTGGCGCTGCAATTGAGGCTGCTAACCAGGAAGTTATTGATGCTCCTGCAAAGGGTATTGGCAAACCTGGCATGGGCTCCACTGCCTCTGCTGTCCTCATTGAGGGCAATCAGATGGCCGTTGCTCATGTTGGTGACTCTCGCATTTACCTGCTTCATCACGGCACGCTGGTCCGCATTACTCACGACCACAGCTACGTTGAGGAGCTCATTGATTCTGGTCAGATTACCGCTGATGAGGCTCGCACGCACCCTTCTCGCTCGGTAGTTACGCGAGCTCTTGGCTCTGATCCAGACATGTATGCAGATCATTTCTCGCTTGAAGTATCTGATGGTGACCGCATCATCTTATGCTCCGATGGCCTTTCTGGCATGGTGCCCGACGATGAAATTGAAGCCATTGCTGTCTCTAACGTCACGCCACAAAAGGCTGCCGATAACCTTGTTTCCGCAGCTCTTACCTATGGCGGCTCAGACAACATTACCGTTATTGTCATTGACGTCTTAGACGACGGCATAGCCGATCAAACTAGGAAACACCTTACTCGTGGCGTTATTGCCACGTTTGTCTCGTTCCTTGCGCTCTTTGCAGCCACTGTTGCGGTGTTCTTCCTGTTTGTAAACAGCGAATGGTACTTAGGAATTAACGGAACTACCGTTGGCGTTTATCGAGGTATTCCTACAACAATTGCCGGCATAAACATGTCTTCACTTGTTGAAACTACGTCGATTGAAATAAAAGATTTGCCTGACGCAGTTCAAGACTCTCTTGCAGACGGAATTCGCGTTAAGAACGAGGATGAAGCACATAGCACCGTCGAGAATTACCGCAAACAAATTGACGACGCCAACACTAAAGCGGTCAAAAAGAAAGAAGACGCTCAGTCTGGCGGAACACCCACAACAGAAACAACAACGTCAACAACAAGTTCGGGAGGTGAGTAGGAATGGAAAAAGCAGGTGGACTAAGGCGTAATACAGAGCTCTTCTTACTATTTGTAGGAGCAATCCCTGTATTTCTGCTGTACGCCATGTACATGATTACTGCTCGCTCAACACTCAGCCTTGAGACAATGGCCGTTCCTATTGGTCTCTTTGCAGCATTTACCGTGGCTCACATTGCTATTAGGTTCCTTGCTCCCGCAGCAGACCCCGCCATTCTCCCCATTGTGTTTGTGCTCTCGGGAATTGGCATCACCATGGTCACCAGACTTGCGCCAAATCTTGCAGTCAACCAAACGATTTGGCTCTTTATCTCTGTTGTTGTGATGATTGTGGTACTAGCGGTCATTAGAAATCTTGACGCGTTAGCACGCTACAAATACTCCATTGGTATTCTCGGCGTCATACTGCTTCTTCTGCCAATTGTTATTGGCCAGGATCGCTACGGCGCAAAACTCTGGATTTCTTTTGGCGCATTCACCTTCCAGCCTGGTGAGCTTGCAAAGATTGCTATTACGCTCTTCCTGGCATTTTATCTTGCACTGAATCGAGAAGCCCTATCGGTCTCCATGCGCTCTTTTGGACCTTTCCGCATTCCTCGCTTCAAAATGCTGCTTCCTCTGTTTGTCATGTGGGGCATCAGCCTGATCGTTGTTATTTTTGAACGCGACCTTGGTAGCGCTCTTCTCTTCTTCGTGTTCTTTGTCATCATGCTCTATGTAGCAACAGGTCGCGCAAGCTACGTTTTTGTCAGTATTGCGCTCTTGGCCATTGGCGGCGTGGTGCTTTATCACTTCTTTGGTCACGTTCAGACTCGTGTCAACATTTGGCTGGACCCCTTCAAAGACCCCGCTGGAGACGGCTACCAAATTGTCCAGTCCCTCTATTCCATCGCAGATGGAGGTCTTGCTGGCACCGGAATTGATAAGGGAATGCCTACGCTTATCCCTATTGTTGAGTCTGACTTTATTTTCTCGGCCATTGCTGAGGAGCTGGGACTCTTTGGCGGAGCAGCAATTATTACCTTGTTCCTGCTCCTTACTGTGCGCGGTCTTGCAACAGCGGCTCGTGCAAAGTCCGATTCATCTGCTTTTGCGGCTGCTGGTCTTACCAGTGTTTTGGCGTTCCAAACCTTCCTCATTGTTGCAGGCGTTACTAAGCTCATGCCTCTAACTGGCGTTACCCTACCCTTTATGAGTCAGGGTGGTAGCTCTCTTCTTTCCAGCTTTATCATTGTTGCCCTGCTGCTCAGGGCAGGTGACGAGGGAACTGGTCGCGAAACAGAGCTTGAGCCAAGCAAGAAAATGCTTGACTCCCAGAGGCTCGAAATTTCTTCTGGTGGAGCTCATGCTTCTTCCGTTTTGCATGGTAGCCACATCCGTGGAGGTTTTGGCCTGCAGTCTGAGGAGTCCGGTGTTCTGGGACGTGTTGCTCTCGGAAAACGTCTGACCAATTTGGTTACCGTATTTACCCTCTTCTTCACCGTTCTTCTCGGCAACTTGACCTTCTTGATGGTCATTGACGCACCTAGACTTCAGGCGCTCCCTACCAACAACCACACTATTGCTAAGAGCGCATATGTTCAGCGCGGCGCCATCATGACTTCTGACGGCGTCACCCTGGCAGAGAGTGTCAAGCAAGACGACGGCACCTACGTGCGTAACTATCCACACGACGGTATGGCTTCTCACACCGTTGGCTACATCTCTACCCAGTACGGAACTGCGGGTATCGAGTCCACCATGAACGAGACGCTCACCGGACACGCAGATCATTCCGACTGGAGAAGCGCTCTGTACTCGATGGCAGGCGTTAATACCGCTGGTTCAAGCGTTGTTTTAACCATCAATTCCCAGATGCAGGCTGTAGCAGAAGCTGCACTCCAGGGATATTCCGGCTCCATTGTTGTTATGGATCCAGCAACCGGAGCCGTGCTTGCAAAGGCTTCAAGCCCTTCATACACCCACGCTGATCTGGGCACTGTTATTGAGTCTGGTACCGGCAGTCAACTGGTTGACAGAACTACCCAGGCGCTCTACTCCCCTGGTTCGTCGTTTAAGACCATTACGCTTTCTGCTGGAATTGACACACATACCACCACGCTGGACACCACCTATTCAGCTCCAGGAACTATGGAGCTTGGCGGTGGAACCATCCACAACTACGCCAACGAGGACATGGGCACTATTCCTCTGCGTGAGGCATTTGCTCGCTCTTCTAACACGGCGTTGGCGCAGCTTGGCGTAGCACTTGGCGCAGACAACCTGGTCAGCTATGCACGTGCCTTTGGTTATGGCACAGCGCTTGGCCAGGACTTCTCCACTACACCATCGCTGATGCCAAATCCTGCCGAGATGACCACCTGGGAGCTTGGTTGGGCGTCTTGCGGCCTTCCTGTTGGAGAGCATGCAAGCCCTGCAGGTCCTCAGACCACTGTCATGCAAAACGCCGTTGTTGCGGCTGCAATTGCTAACGGCGGCGTGGTCATGAACCCTTACATTGTTGATCGCGTTCTCTCGCCAGAGGGAGCTGTTGTTTCTACAACATCACCAAAATCGCTTGGACAGGCAGTGTCTGCGGATACCGCTGCGCAGGTCCGAGAGGCAATGTTGGGCGTTGTTGAATCCGGCACTGGTATGGGAGCTCGCGTTCCGGGTGTCAAGATTGCAGGAAAAACAGGTACGGCAGACGTCGAGAACGGTAACTTTAACTCGTTCTTCATCGGTTTTGCGCCTTACGACCACCCAACCCTTGTTGTTTCTGTTGTCATCGAAGGCAACGGCGAGAACGTTTTAGGTTACGGCGCTCAAGTTGGCGGACGTGTTCTTGCGCAGTGCCTGAACATCCAGGCTTTGGGAGCTGCTTCGTAGCGCCTAAAACACCGCACGGTCTTCTCCCCAAGTAGTTGGGTGTGTTCTAAGATAGTAAGTGACGTGGCGAGAAAATCGCACGCTTGATAGGAGTTGAGTTATGCCAGGTAGAATGCTCAGTGGGCGTTACCAGGTTCAAGACAAAATTGGTACCGGTGGAATGGCCACCGTTTACCGCGGACAGGACCAGGTTCTTGGTCGTACTGTTGCCATCAAGATGATGCTGCCGCAGTACGCAAACGATCCTTCCTTTGCTGCCCGCTTCAAGCAGGAGGCACAAGCCGCAGCGGCGCTCTCCAGTCCTTATATTGTCTCGATATACGACTGGGGTAAGGACGGCGAGTCCTACTACATTGTCATGGAGTATCTGCGCGGTACAGACCTTAAGAGTGGCATCCGCAAACATGGAGCCCTTGATTCCCGTAAGGTCGCTCAGATTGGCTCTCAGATTGCTCAGGCGCTCTCTGTAGCACATCGTCACGACATCATTCACCGTGACATCAAGCCACAGAACATCATGGTCCAGCCAGATGGCAACATCAAGGTCATGGACTTTGGCATTGCTCGTGCAAAGAACAGCAGTCTAACCACCGATAACTCTGTTCTTGGCACCGCCCATTACGTTTCTCCAGAGCAGAGTACGGGCAAGCCTTTGGGACCAACCACCGATATCTATTCCCTAGGCATTGTCATGTACGAGGCTGCAACTGGCCGCGTTCCCTTTGTTGGTGACGACGCTATCAGCGTTGCTATGAAGCAGGTCAACGAGGCTCCTCAGCCACCATCGCTGATCAACCCCAACGTTGACCCCGCACTCGAGGCAATCATTCTTCGCTGTATGGAGAAAAACCCAGCTGACCGCTATCAGAGTGCTGACGAGCTTGCTCGTGCGCTGCGCGATTTTATTGCTGGTCGCGCCACTATTCCAAGCAACACCACCGTGAGCCCCCGCATTGTGACACCACCTCAGCCAACTTCCAGGTTAGATCGTCGCGGCATTGACGGCTCCAACACCTACATCACGCGCGGTGGCGACACTGGTCGCTTGAACCGCGTCCATTCTCGCGAAGAGGCTGATGAGCTTGACAGGCGCGAAAATAAACGTCACAAGCGCAACGTTATTCTCGGCGTTCTGGGCGCTTTGGTTGTCCTGGCTCTTGCCGGCTTTGCTATTGCACAGATGCTCGGCAACTCTTCCCAGCAGTATCTGGTTCCACAGTTTGTTGGTCAGACAAAAGACCAGGCAACTCAGGCACTGAATGCATCTGGTAGCCACTTTAAGCTGGGAACTGTTACAGAAAGCTACAGCGATTCTGCTCCAGAAGGCCAGGTCATCGACCAGACACCAAGCGCTAACAGGCAAGCTCCTGAGGGAACAGCGGTTAACCTTGTCATTTCTAAGGGAGCTAAACCTGCTGCCGCAGTTAAAGTACCTGATCTTACCAACAAGAGTCCATCAGAGGCTGAGTCTGCTCTTGCTGCCGTTGGCCTCAAAGCAAGAAATGGTGACTCGGTTGAGTCGGACGACGTAACCGTTGGTTACGTTGCAACACAGGAACCAGCCGCAGGTAGCGACGCCAAGGCTGGCGACACTATCACCTATCACCTGTCTTCGGGTAAGGGTAAGGCAGATGTTCCAGACGTCACCGAAATGACTGCCGAGCGTGCGTCCGATGTCCTGAAAGATGCAGGCTTCAAGGTAGACACTCAGCAGCAGCCTTCGTCGAGCGTTCCTGAGGGCCGCGTCATCTCCCAGTCTCCAGCTAACGGTAAGGCAGATAAGGGTTCTACGGTAACCATCGTTGTTTCCTCTGGTGCTCAGAGCGGATCTGTTCCAAACGTTGTTGGCAAGGACTTTGAAACCGCCCAGTCCACGCTGGAAAACGCTGGCTTCCAGGTCAACACGGTTTGGGTCTACGATGACAACGTTGCAACTGGAAACGTAGTTGGCCAGACACCATCAAGCGCTGCAGCTGGTGCTACTATCACCATCCGCGTCTCTAGCGGACCTCGCCCATCAGCGTAATCGCTGCGGCGTACAATGTGCTCAACCAGTACGTTCAAGCCCTGCAACCGTGTTTGGTTGCAGGGCTTTTTGCTA
>CAURGZ010000036.1:0-13334 GCA_963524285.1 uncultured Atopobium sp. | reverse complement strand
ATTGCGGGCATTTTACACATCTAATGAAGATAATCTGCATGATTGGGGTATTTTCAGCGTAATGTATACGTCTTTTTGACAGATTATCTGACTTAGGTGTGTTTTGAACTGCCTCCCATTTCTCGTGTCCAAGAAATGGGAGGCAGTTCACTGCGGGCTGGATGGGTTTCTCGCCTTTGATTTGATACAGAAAAAGACGTGAGAGTTTGTCTCTCACGTCTTTCTTGTTAGCTTGATTTGCGTACGGAATTTATGTGCGCTGCTAATGTATGCGACTCGATTACTCGCTGAACTCGAGGAATGCGCGATATCCGCGATAAGCCTCAAAGATGTCGGCCTTGTTTGCAATCTCCCAAGGCGCGTGCATGGAGAGAACAGGAACGCCGCAGTCGATGACGTGCATGCCATATTTAGCAAGCATGTATGCGATGGTTCCGCCGCCACCAGCGTCAACGCGACCGAGCTCTGCGGTCTGGAACTGAACGCCGGCGTTGTCCATAATGCGGCGAATCAGCGCAACATACTCGGCATCAGCGTCGTTGGAGCCAAACTTGCCGCCACTACCAGTGAACTTGTTGAATGCAAGACCGTGACCCATGATAGCGGAGTTCTTGATTTCAAAGCTACCTGCAAAGCTAGGGTCATAACCAGCAGAAACATCGCTGGAGAGCATGTAGGAGTTGGCCATGCAGCGGCGCAGAGAAAGTGGAGACTCAAAACCAGCAAGTGCCAGAACCTCTGCCATGATGTTTTCAAAGAAGAGGGAGTTCATGCCAGTGGCGCCAACGGAGCCAATCTCTTCCTTGTCGGTCAGGATGGTGACGGAGGTGCGTGCAGGAGTGTCGCACTCAAGCTGCGCAATCAGGGAAGGGTAGGAGCAGCTGCGGTCATCGTGACCGTAGCCCAAGATCATGGAGCGGTCAAAGCCCATGTCGCGGGCAGGACCTGCAGGAACAATCTCAAGCTCAGCGGAGAGAAGGTCTGCTTCCTCAATGCCGTAGAGGTCCTTCAGGATGTTGATGACATTAGCCTTAACAGCTTCCTTTGGCTCGTCGCCCTCTGCATCAGCGGGTTTCTCGCCATTCTGGCCCCAAACAAGTGGACGATTGCCAACAATAAGATCCAGCATCTCGCCCTCGATGACCTTGGAAGCAGTCTTTCCAAGCTGCTCAGCGCTCAAGTGGATGAGAAGGTCGGAGATGCAGAAAACAGGGTCAGTTGGATCCTCGCCAACGCATACGTTTACGACGCTACCGTCTTTAAGTGCAAGAACGCCATGAATTGCCAGAGGAATAGTGACCCACTGGTATTTTTTGACGCCGCCGTAGTAGTGGGTGTCAAGGGTAGCAAGCTCATTGCGTTCCTCGAGAGGATTCTGCTTGACGTCCAGGCGAGGGGAGTCGATGTGAGCACCAAGAATGTTTAGACCCTCTTCTAGGGACTTGGTACCAATCTGAACAAAGATGACGGACTTGCCGCGAATGTCTGCATAGACTTTGTCGCCAGCCTTGAGGGTTTTACCTGCAGCGATGGCGTCAGAAAGCTTAACGTAACCTGCTGCTTCGGCAAGCTTGATAGCGCTTGCGGCGCACTCGCGCTCAGTCTTGTTCTCGGAGATAAACTTTCTGTAGCCCTCGGTAAACGACTGAAGTTTGTCCAGGTCCTCCGAGGTGTACTTTTTCCATGCGTTTGTGGTTTCCATACCCATCCTTTCTGCAGCAAGCTCAGTTGAACTGCTGTTTGTTGTTGCTGTTAGTTGCGCAGACCGTGCTGCGACCGCGACTTAGTTGCCTCCGTTGGAGCTGTTTGAGCCAGAACCACTGGATCCGCTGCCAGAACTATTGCTAGAGCCAGAGTTCTGATTGGAACCAGAATTGCTGTTTGAGCTGCCCGTTCCGGAGTTGTTACTAGAAGAATTACTCTCAGACGAGCTGCTTGAGCTGCTCGAGTCGCTGGTCTTTTCCGAACTAGACGAGCTGTCGGAGCTGGTGGTCTCTGATTTCTTGGAGTCAGTGCTCTCCGAAGAGGAATCCTTGGAATCAGTGGACTTGCTTGACTCGTCGGTCTTCTCGCTAGAAGAGCTGGAATCGTCTTTCTTATCCGTCGAATTGCTGGTATTCGTAGTTTTTTCCGTCACAACTGGGGTTGTGCTGACCTTAGGTCCCAAGCCAGATCCGTCGGTGATATAGCTGAGGAACATTGCATAAAGAATGACGGCAGAAATGGTAAAGATAATTGAAATAATGGTCACGATAGTCAGCGCTCTTACACGCTTGCGAGACAGCGTTGGCGTGCGATTTACCTGCGACGACTGCCCTGTACCAGAGTCAGCGTTGGGATAATAATCGCGGGAAGGTGCATATTGTGCTCGAGGCATATATTGTGTGCCTTCAAGCGTTGTTTGGCTGCTGTTTGGATATGCCTGCTGGTTATATTCATCGTTGTCGCCAGCGCGGAATTTATGCGTGGAGCGCCTGATAACGTTCTGGTAAATCTGCGAAGCAAGCGCCGAGGCGGCGGCACCAACGGCCACGCCGATAATCGAGCCTGCAATACCAATCTGGTTTGACAGCACAAACGCAGTCACCGCGGCAAGCGATGTTGCCAAAATTTGGGTAATTGAGACGTCCTTAAGAAGGCTGGGCTTCTCGTTTGTTGCCTCATCTGTAGGCTGAGCAGGCGAAGCTAATCGAGTTTTGTCTGCATCAAAGTGCTTATAGCTCACAAGATGCTCCTTTCTTCGAACTGATAGCCTACCTCATTTTTGTGAAGATGTAATGTTTCGTCGCTAAATCGCAACATCAGAGGGCATTAAGTTTCATCCAACATACAACTTCAGTGTCGGAAATGGCGAGAAGTTCTGTGAGTAACTAAGCGATTTTCTTATGCGCGTGTTTCTCGCCATGTATTTGTTAAAAACGACCGTATCAAAGGTGATGAAACAAGGTATCATTTATATGTATCAGTTTTCCGTCAAACGGAGGTTTAGCATGCTTGTAAGCGCAAAAGCCATGCTCCAGAGTGCCGAGAAGGGCCACTATGGCATCGGCGCATTCAACGAGAACAACCTTGAGTGGACCGCAGCAATCCTTGATGCAGCAGAAGAGCTCCAGTCTCCTGTCATCATTCAGTGCACCAGCGGCGCAGCAAAGTGGCAGGTAAGCTACCGCGTTGTTGCAGATATGGTTCGTCGTCTTGTTGAGGATAAGAACATCACCGTTCCAGTTGCTCTTCACCTTGACCACGGTTCATACGAGGATGCGTTCAAGTGCATCGAGGCTGGATTTACTTCTATTATGTACGATGGTTCTCACGAGCCTGATTTTGAGACCAACCTTAAGCGCACCGAAGAGGTCGTAAAGGCAGCTCACGCAAAGGGTATTTCTGTTGAGGCTGAGGTCGGCGGCATCGGCGGCACCGAGGACGGCGTTACCGCTAAGGGCGAGCTTGCTGATCCTGAGCAGTGCGCAAAGATTGCTGACCTGGGCGTTGACTTCCTTGCATGCGGCATCGGCAACATTCACGGTATCTATCCAGCTAACTGGGAGGGCCTCTCCTTCGACCAGCTCAAGGCTATCAAGGAGCGCGTTGGCGATCTTCCACTTGTTCTTCACGGTGGCACCGGCATTCCTGTAGAGCAGGTTCAGAAGGCTATCTCTATGGGCATTTCCAAGATCAATGTCAACACCGATCTTCAGCTTGTCTTTGCTGAGGCAACCAAGAAGTACGTTGAGGCTGGCCTTGTTGACAACGGCAAGGGCTACGATCCTCGTAAGCTTCTGAAGCCTGGTCGCGAGGCAATTGTCGAGCGCACCAAGGAGCTCATCCGCGAGTTTGGTTCCGACGGTAAGGCTTGGAACTAACCTGCAGCATACGCTGGGCGCGCATCGAAGCGTCGCACGCTCGCAGCTAGTTAAAACAACGGACCTGGATTTTCTCCAGGTCCGTTTTTTGTTGGGCCAGCATGTGCGAAAGACATGCGCCTAGCACGTTCTTCTCGCGAGATGCGGGTGCGATAAGTGCGCCCTAATGTGTGCCTGAAAAGTGAAAAGATTCGGTATATTTTGCCTAAACTTGGCAAAGAATCTGTGGATTTGCCTGATTTTGTCAAAGATTCTGTGGCCATTTTACAGATTCTTTGAACTTTTTAGGCAATTTTTGTACAAGGAAAACTGGATCTTCTCGCCTCAGTACATTCGTATAGCAGAAATGAAAATTGCGAATTTAACGCAAATCGAATTTGACCAAAATTTGACCAAGAATACGTCGCAGACGAGGTCTAACACTGCTAGCTGGATATTTAGTGGCAATGATTTTCTGACAGGTTTGCCTGACCTGCAGTTTTACAAGAAATGTCACTTATTTACAATCAGCGATATAAGTTGCAAGTTTTTCTTAAGAAAATACTATGTAATCATGGAATTCTATCTATCACATACAACCGCTCTACAATTATTCCGTGCTATGAGAATAAAGGGTCACGGACTGATTCACCGTGACTCTTCGAGTACCGGAATTCATACAGAGTTTTTAACTTTGGAGCTTGGTCAAATCAAGGAGAAGGTATTTTCTAGCTTAGGAATAATGCTGACTGAACCAATTGAGTTGGTAGTTGACGAGAAGAAAAATGCCTACCAATCGAGCAGAATAAAATTTCATACTTCGTCCCATTTTGCGCAAACTCCGTGTATGGAGTTGAGTCTTGGTACATCAGCGATTAAAGTGGCATCACCTTTTGAACTCATGATTGAAATGGCCCAAGAACAAACGTTACTAGAAACCGTGATGCTAATTTCAGAATTTCAAGGCAGGTATGTTATCGATCCATCTACCTCTGAATTAAGATCTAATTGGTATGAACCTGTCTTTCAAAAAGCAGACTTTGAGCGTTATTTGTCTTCAGTATCTAGATGCAGCGGAATAAGGAATGCAAGATTAGCGTCTTTGTATTCTTTTGATAATGCTGCTTCTCCGATGGAAATCAAACTTGCTCTTCGCGCTTCGCTACCTGTGTCCGCAGGTGGTTATGCAATTCCTAAGGTTGAGCTAAATAAGGAAGTAAGGATTCAGCAATTAAAGAGCAGAGTACTTACAGAGAAAACAAGGGCTATCGATCTATTGCTTTCAAAGGGTAACTACGATGCAGACACAAATAGACAAGCAGCCATTGAATACAATGGAGCCGTACATGAATTAGCAGATGTTTCAACACGCGACTATCAGCGTAATAATGAACTCGTTTCAGCTGGAATAATGGAATTTGTTATTGGAAAAGCTGAGTATGACGACATCATTTTTATGGATAACATGTTTAACTCAATTAGAAATCAACTTGAAATACCAAGAAGACACACATCAACTGATCGCAGAAAAATGGAAAGAGCTAAAAGAATCAAATTGTGGAGTGAATTAGAAAAGCTCCGTTAAATTCAGGATAAGCGAGCCTGAGACCCTTTTAAGTTGCCTGAAAAGTGTAAAGAATCTGTAAATCTGACACAGATTCTTTAATAAAATCAGGCAAATCCACAGATTCTTTGGTGTTTTCAGGCAAAATTTACAGATTCTTTGTAGAAATCAGGCGCGCACTCGGCTTGCATTCGCCGCACTCCTGGTACGTCTTTCTCGCGAGAAACCCGGTGCACTTCAGAGCCCTCTTGTCATGAAGCCCCACCGCACACGACAATAAAACCGCAGCTTGAACGTTTACTCAGTGGTAGGGTTGTCGGCGGGGGAGACGTGCATGTTACCTTCGTTGCGGGCGATGTCCGCGAGCGTCTTGCTGTCCAGGAAACTGGAGGTCATGCGGCCAAGGTCTCGCCAGACATTGATGGTGGTGCAGGACTCCATCTGGGGACAGAGGGTGGTGTTTGTGCAGTTCAAGCAGCTAGCGGGCGCAAGATTGCCTTCGGCTGCGCGAAGAATCTCACCTAGCGTGTAGTCCTCGGGCTTGCGCGTGAGGCGATAGCCGCCGCCCTTTCCGCGCAGACTTTCGACGTATCCAGCCTTGTGCATCAGGGCAATGACCTGCTCAAGGTACTTGCGCGAGATGTTCTGGCGCTCGGAAACGTCGCCCAGCGAGACCCATCCCTCGTGAACGGCCAGGTCAGCCATTGCGCGGAGTGCGTACATTCCCTTTGTAGAGAACATTCCGGCCACGGCTACTCGCCGTCCTCGGCACGCTTGCTCTCGGCGCCATCCTCGGCGTGCTTGCTCTCGGTGCCGTCCTCGGTGGTAGACGCACCGGTTGCAGCAGAACCGCTGCTGTGAGCCTCGAGCATCTCCTCGAGCGTGTGCCATGCCAGCTCAGCGCACTTAACGCGCGCAGGCATGTGGGCGATGTCGTGCAGAATGTTGGCATCTTCCAGCTGGTCAAGCACAGCCTCGTCGGTCTCTTCTCCGCGAATCATGCGTTCAAAGAGTTTGCAAAGCTCAATGGCCTCTTCTGGGGTGCGGTCAATCATCAGGTCGCTCATAATGTCGGCCGAAGCCTGAGAAATCGCACATCCGCTGCCCACAAAAGCAGCCTCAGCAATCTTTCCATCCTCAATACGCACAGAAAACGTCAGCTCATCGCCACAAGAAGGGTTAACGCCCTCGTGGGAGACGGTTGGGTTGTCCATCTGGTATTTGTAATCGGGGTGAGAAACGTGGTCCATAAACTCAGCGTTATACAGGTCGTTTGCTGCCACTTATTTCAACTCCTTGTTTATTTGTTGCTGACCGCGCTGCCAAAGATCTTCCATACCTGGTTAAGACCCTCGACGAGCTGGTCAATATCGTGTTTATCGTTGTAGAACGCAACGGATGCGCGGCAGGTGCTGGACTCGTGCAGCTCAATCAGAAGCGGCTCGGCGCAGTGATGACCAGCGCGAATGCAAACGTTATTCATGTCTAGGATGCTCGAGACGTCGTGTGGATGAACGCCGCGCACGTTAAACGCCACAGCGCCCACGTGGTTTTGTCCCAGCTTAGAGCCAACGATGTCTACAAAGTCCAGCGTGCACAGCTGCTGCACCAAGTACCTGGCGAGAAGTTCTTCTCGCTTCTCTATTTTTGCCATGTCCAAGCCGTTGAGGTATTCGACAGCGGCGCCGGTAGCATAGATACCTGCGGCGTCCTGCGTGCCAGCTTCAAACTTCTCGGGAACAGGAGCCCAAACGGCGCTGGTTTCGGTGACGGAATCAATCATCTCGCCGCCGGTAAGGAACGGTGGCATGGCATCAAGCAGCTCAGCGCGACCCCAGAGCACGCCGATGCCCATAGGTCCACACATCTTGTGTGCCGAGAATGCCAACAGGTCGCAGTCAAGATCATGCACGTCAATAGGGATGTGGGGTGCGGATTGGGCGGCGTCAACAACCATGTAGGCGCCCATAGTGTGAGCGCGTTTGGCAATAGCCTTGATGTCATTGCGGGTGCCCAGTACGTTGGAGACGTGTGTGACAGACACAATTTTGGCGCGCTCGGTAATCTTTGACGCGATCTCTTCTGGCGTAATCTGATACTGCGAATTCATGCGCAGGTACACCAGGTTAGCGCCGGTAGCTTTACAAATCTGTTGCCATGGGATGATATTGGAGTGGTGTTCCATAATGGAAATGACCACGTCATCTCCTGGCTTGAGTGCATAGCGGCCAAGGCTTGAAGCAACTAGATTAAGCGCCTCAGAAGTGTTGCGCGTAAAGATAATCTGCTGGCTTTCTAGCTTGCCGTTTTTATCGACAGCTCCAATGAACTTTGCAATTGAAGCGCGAGCTCCCTCGATAGCTGCGGTCGCTTCCACGCTCCAACGGTACAATCCGCGCAGAGCGTTTGCGTTCATGGTCTCGTAGAAGCTAGACTGCGCCTCAATAACCGCGCGTGGACGCTGAGAAGTAGCAGCGCTGTCCAAGTAAGCTACCTCGGGGTTTGCTGCCAGAATTGGAAAATCTGCCTTGTAAGGGTTATCGGTAATCTGAGCAACTTCTGCGTCGGTCATTACGCGACACCACCTTTGCTGGAATCGGCTTCAGCGCCGGAATCCCTGCCATCGCTGGCAGCTGCGTCGTTACTAGCTGCAGCTTCGTCATAGTCGTGAGCAATTTCTGCGCCCAGCTCAACCTCGCAACGCTCAACAGCCACGCGGTGGGAAATCTCCTCAGGCGCGTTGATGATGGCATCTTCAAAGAGAGCGCGTATAAACAGCTGCTCAGCAGCCTGGCGAGAAAGTCCTCGAGCCGCAAGGTAATCAAGCTGCTCAGGTGAGACGGATCCGATAGTAGCTCCGTGGTTACCAGCAACATCGTCTTCATCGCAGAGAATAACAGGCATGGTCTTGTTGACAACGTCGTCACCAAGAATCATGACCGTTTCAATCTCGTTGCCCTGGGCATCCTTTGCACCGCGGACAAGATCGATGGTTGCGCGAAGCGTCTTCTTAGCTGCCTCGTTAAGGACGCCGGACTCGGTGAGCTGCGCGCGCGTAGAGGTACCACGCATGCGTACTAGGTGGTTAATATCAAGCGTCTCTTCGTGAGTAGCGTGATAGCGATTGTTAAGGTCAAGGCGAGCTCGAGCGCCAACTAAGTTAGCGGTGAGTCCAAGACCGATAGTTGATCCACCCAGAGCGTACTGCTTAACGTCAACGGCAGCGTCCTGGTGAATCTCAAGGCCAACGCTTTCAAGGTGCTGCTGGCCCTCGTTGACGCCAAGCATCTCAATAAGGTGCAGCTTTGCACCAGCCTCAACCACAATGCGGGTGAGCGCAGCGCTGGTTGGAAGCGCGTCGTCGTTCGCGTTGCTGCCTGCAGGCGCGTTGCCGCCGTCGCTCGCATCGCCTGCAAACGCAGCGATAACTACGGTAGCCTCGGCACCTTCGCGTACAATGATGCCGGTGTTAGCGCACTGATTTTGAGCTGCAGAAACAGCAACAACAATAGGCTCTTCTCGCTTGGTACGAGCGGGAACATTGTAGAAATCAGACTTGAATGCCTGTGACTCTACGTAGTTAGTAACCTCTCGGCCCATTCCACACTCAATGCGCTCAAAAAGACGAGGTAGAGGCAGGTATACTGTGCCTGCGTCAGCGTGATTGGGGACGGAAACTGACAGTGAGTTAGCGCGTAGACGGTTCCATGTCTGAGCTGCAGGAACGTTGGCGCGATTAATCAAAATGTTATCCATTAGCCAATCGCTCCTTCCATCTCAAGTTTAATCAGGTTGTTCATCTCAACGGCGTACTCCATTGGAAGTTCCTTTGAGACAGGGTTTGCAAATCCGTTTACTACCATGGTGCGAGCCTCAGCCTCAGAGCAACCACGGCTCATCAGGTACAAAACGGTGTCGTCAGAAATGCGGCCAATAGTTGCCTCGTGGCCAATCTGAGCAGTCGCATTGCGGACATCCATCTCTGGGATGGTGTCGGAGCGGCTGATGTTATCCAGCATCAGAGACTGGCACGAGAACGCCACGCGAGCGTTTTCTGCCTTGCGTCCAACGGTAACAGCAGAGCGGAAGGTGTTGACGCCGCCGTCCTTGGAGATGGACTTAGTGTCAACGTTTGCCGAGTTATTGGAGCCGTTGATAATCACCTTGCAGCCTGTATCCAGGTCCTGCGTGGCTCCTGCAAACGTAATACCGGTGAACTCGCAGTTAGAAGAATCGCCGTTCATGATCGTAGAAGGGTAGAGGTAGGAAACGTGGCTACCAAAAGAGCCCGAGACCCACTCCATTTTTGCATTGCTACCAATGATGGCGCGCTTGGTGTTGAGGTTGTACATGTTCTTGGACCAGTTTTCGATGGTTGAGTAGCGCAGACGAGCGCCGTCCTTAACAAAGAGCTCAACAGCGCCTGCGTGAAGGTTTGCTGCGTAGTACTTAGGTGCGGAGCAACCCTCAATAAAGTGCAGGTCAGCACCTTCCTCAACGATAATAAGCGTGTGCTCAAACTGGCCAGCACCCTGAGCATTCAGCCTAAAGTAACTCTGAAGTGGGTAGTCCAGAGTGACGTTTTTTGGCACATAAACAAAAGAACCGCCAGACCACACGGCATAGTGCAGCGCCGCAAACTTGTGGTCTGAAGGAGGAATCAGCTTGCCAAAGTACTCTTTAACAACAGGTTCCCACTGCGGATCATGCAAAGCATCCTCAATAGTGGTGTAAATAACACCCTGCTCAGCAACTTCCTCACGCATGTTGTGATAGACAATCTCAGAATCGTACTGAGCACCAACACCAGCAAGGCTCTCTGCCTCTGCCTGTGGAATACCCAGACGATCAAAGGTATCCCTAATATCCTCAGGTACGTCGTCCCAGCTATTTGCCTGCTGAGTCTTTGGCGAGACATACGTGGAGATATGATTCAAATCCAGACCTGCAATAGAAGGTCCCCAGTTGGTAGCCATCTGGCGCTGGTGATAGGTTTCCAGGGCCGACAACCTCATCTGGAGCATCCACTCGGGCTCTTCTTTTTTCTCGGAAATAGCACGCACAATTTCTGGTGTAAGGCCATCATCGTAGCGCTCGTAACCCTCTTCGGACTTGGTGAAGTCGTAGAGCGAGCGGTCTACGTCAGCGACCTCAGATCGCTTCTTCTCGCTCACTAGTTAGCACCACCCTCATCAGACTGGCTCTCAAAACGCTCAAAGCCCTCGTGGTCAATCTGGTTGATGAGGTCAGCAGGACCGTCTGCTACCAGGTGACCCTTAACCATAACGTGAGTACGGTCAATCTCAAGGCGCTCAAGAATGCGGGTGTTGTGAGTAATGATGAGCAGCGAGCCGTCGCAGGTCTCGCGGTAGGCCTGAATGCCTTTTGAGACAACGGAGAGCGCGTCAACGTCCAGACCAGAGTCTGTCTCGTCGAGAATGGCAAGTTTAGGTTGGAGCAGCAAAAGCTGGAGCATCTCAACCTTTTTCTTCTCGCCACCAGAGAAGCCAACGTTAAGCTCACGCATCAAGAAGCCCTGATCAAGCTCAAGCTGGTCAGAAATCTGACCAAGACGCTGACGGAACTGACGAGCAGTCATCTTAAGCTCAGGGCGCATCTGTGTAATGGTACGCAGGAATGAATAAAGAGGAACGCCAGGAACCTCAACAGGTGCCTGGTAGGAGAGGAAGATGCCCGCAAGGGAGCGTTTATCTGCAGCAAGCTCAGTTACATCCTCGCCGTTAAAGATAAGAGAACCTTCGGTAATCTTATAGGTAGGATCACCCATAATGACGCGGCCAAGTGTTGATTTACCTGCGCCGTTAGGTCCCATCAGAACGTGAGCCTGGCCATCACCAATGCTCAGATCAATTGAATGCAGGATGGATTTCTCCTCGGTACCTGCGGAAATTCCGTTCACACGGAGTAGCTCAGTTGCCATAAATCTCTCTCCAAATATCTCTACGTGCAAGCACGTGATACGTTTGTGACTAGCAAGTTTGGGAAGCTCTAGGACGAGCAAAACCTTTGTGCTAGTGCGGTTTTGTGACAAAGACAAACACCAATGTCACCGATGTTTTTGTCATACCCCAAAATCCGCTAATTCATACTAAATGGTAGGAATTAAAAAGCAACCCTCACATACGCACTTTTTCACGTTTTCTAGAAAATAATCGGATTTTTTCATAGGTTTCAAAAGTTATAAAAGCTTTTCTGCGCCAGAGCTGTCTCTCATGGGTAAACTAGAAACATCTATGTTTGTAACAAGGAGGATTCATGGGTCAGAGAATTCAAGGTACCGAAGATCTTTACGGCGGCTATATGCGCTCTTGGGAGCATATGCAAGATGTTGCCCGCCATCTGTTTGGTACTTATGGCTTTGACCGCATTGAGACTCCTGCACTTGAGCAGGTAGACACCTTTGTTCACGGCATTGGTGAGTCAACCGATGTAGTACGCAAAGAGATGTTCCGCGTTTTTTCAGGCGCGCTACTTGATGATTTGCTGGCTGCCGGCAATGAGTCCGGTCTTAAGCCTCGTCAGCGTATGGCTATGCGTCCTGAGGGAACTGCTGGTGTGGTCCGTGCTGCCGTTGAGCACAACTTTGTGCCACAAGGAGGAACTCCTGCAAAACTTTGGTATGCTGAGTCAATGTTCAGGGGAGAGCGTCCTCAGAAAGGCCGTCTGCGCCAGTTCCACCAGGTAGGTGTCGAGTGGCTTGGAGCCTCTGATCCAGCTGCCGATGCAGAGTCCATCATCATGTTGATAAAGTTTTACGAGCAGATGGGTTTCTCGCCAGCTGATATGAAGCTCATGATTAACTCCATGGGTGACGCGGAGTGCCGTCCAGCATATCGCGAGAAGGTCAAGCAGTTCATTCTTGATCACAAGGATGAGATGTGTGAGGACTGTCTTGAGCGTGCGGAGATTAATCCACTTCGTGCGTTTGACTGCAAAAACGAGAGCTGTCACGCGGTTATGAAGGATGCTCCACTGATTTCTGACAACCTGTGTGATGATTGTCGCGCTCATTATGAGCAGGTCAAGGCATATTTGGACGCTGCGGGTATTTCATATGTTGAGGATCCAACGCTTGTTCGCGGTCTGGATTACTACACACGTACTGTCTTTGAGGTAGAGATTCCAAACGCTGGCGTTGGCGCTATCGGCGGCGGTGGCCGTTATGACGGTCTTGTTGAGCTTGAAGGCGGAAAGCCAACCCCAGGCGTTGGATTTGCTGTTGGCTTTGAGCGCATTATGCTGGCGCTGGAAGCTCTTGGTGTTTCAGCTGAGCCAGCAGCTCCAAGCTGTGTGTATGTTGCTTGCGCAGGTGCTGATCAGGCTCCTGTTGTATTTGATACCGTGTTGGCATTGCGTGAAGCTGGTATTAGATGCGAGGCTGATCGTACTGGTCGTTCACTGAAGGCTCAGTTTAAGCAGGCAGATAAGATGGGCGCAACGCTTTGCGTGGTTATTGGTCCAGATGAGGTTGAAGCCGGTGCGGTAACCCTTCGTGATATGGAGTCTCACGAGCAGGTACAAGTACCTGCTAACCAGCTTGTTGCTGAGGTTAAAGCAAGACAGTAACAAATAGGACTGGAAGTCAAATTTAAACCTCTCATGTTGAACTGCCTCCCATTTCTTGGACACGAGAAATAGGAGGCAGTTCAAAACACACCTAAGTCAGATAATCTGTCAAAAAGGCGTATACATGACGCAGAAAATACCCCAATCATGCAGATTATCGTCATTAGGTGTGTAAAATGCCCGCAATTGAGCAGAATATCCGACTTAGGTGTGTTCCGTAGATACTAAATTTATCGATAGTTAAATTTCTTATATTTCTCTATTCATGTTTAAGCATATTAGATGAAGTTTATGCATAGAGATGCATATTGGGTAGTGCGACCGCCTAGCTGCCTGGCTAT
>CAURGZ010000035.1:0-14816 GCA_963524285.1 uncultured Atopobium sp. | reverse complement strand
AAAAATCAATTCCTCTATGCAAAATAATGTATTGGCGATTTTATGCAATAACAAAGACCTCTACGCCATCTGGCTTTTAAGATTTTGAATGATCCATGCAGCTTGTTTCTGACACGTATAAAACCGCAGGAAAATAGCTTAGTTGCCGTAATTATTACTTTTAAGCACTTGAAATAATGGGTATATCAGAAGCAGAGCTTCTTGCTCTTAAAGGTTGCCATGAGGCAGGGCGACATGTGTGCGACCACGTTAATAGTCGTCCTGCCTCCATGGCATACGTTGCCTCGCATATCGAGAAAACTAAATGGTCGGGGCCATTTAGCGATGAAATTGAGTGTTGGGGGAACTCAATCTCTCAACGCAACGTGTAAACTATTGATAGCAGAAAAAACTTTTTATATATTCGGGAATTAGAAGAATTTTTAAATTCATATAACACTTCCCGATTTTAGCGTAAAAATAGCGCAAGTGCCACACCAAATCCAAGAAATGGTGCAAAAGGAAATGTATACATAAAAATACTAGCTGAACTGGTAATTTCTTCTTTATTTCTGTCTTCTCTCTTTAAAAATTTACGCCAAATAAAGAACAGAAAAGAAAACATAACACCTAAAATATTTGCTAAAAATAAAAAGACAAATGTCTCTTTTATTTCAAGATAAAGGCATGTTGAGAGAATAAGTTTAATATCTCCCCCTCCCAGAGAAGACATATGACCTATAAATTTTGTAACTATACCTACGGTAATCAGTACACATATAACAAAGAGTTCACTCCATAATGCATTCATCAGTAACTCAGTTCGCTTTTCATTTGCCACAAGCCAAATAGGCCATAAAAAAGCGAGCAAAATAGGGATTCTATTTGGAATAGTGCGATTTCGCATATCCGATATTGAAGCCCAGATATACATGACAAAAATAACTAACTCTCTCATAGACACCTCCTCAGTCAACCATAGCAACATAGACAAGAATCAACTTTCCACACAGGTGCCGTTATTTAACTTATTGATGTAACAAGCTGAACATTCAACGTTCTTCTCGCCGCTCTTGGTTTTAGAAAGCCTTTTTGATCCTTCGGGATTTTCTTGCGACAAAAATCGGAAAGCCGTGAATGGTACACTTAGCACTCAGTTTCTAGAAAGGTTTTTCATGCCAAGCTCTTCGTATAAATCAAAACAAATGATTGTTATTCGTCGCGATCTTAAGATGCGAAAAGGGAAAATTGCTGCTCAGGCAAGTCATGCGTGTGTTGAAGCCACGCTTATGGCACTTGCAAAAGAGCGTCGACTTGATCAGGTTCGTGTTACCGATGATCAGAATTGGGTCTATTTGGACCATGCTGACGAAGATACCTCTGCAATCACTAACTGGTTTGATGCTGGCGTTGCAAAGGTATGCGTCTACGTTGATTCTGAAGAAGCGTTGCTTGAGCTTGCTGTCGAGGGAAAAGCTCGTGGTTTTGTCGTGGCCCTGATTAGGGACGCGGGCTTTACCGAGTTCCATGGAGAGCCAACATTTACCTGTCTGGCGTTTGAGCCGCTTGCTGCAGAAGATATTGACCCGTTAACAGGCGAGTTGCCTCTGTACTAGCGAGTTGTCTCTGTCCAGACGAGGATACCTACATCAAGAAGGTATGGCTCATAACCTCGTCAAAGATAGTGGTAACTACAAACATACCAATTGAGGCATAAAGGATTGCTGCCTGCCAAGAAAGGTGATTGGTCTCGATTTTTGAAATACGAGGATCAAGCTTTCCCTCTTTAAGGCTGATGGGGTCATCAATATCGCGCGTAAAGCCCATCTGACGGTCCTCGTACTCTTTTCCGCTAAAGAGCAAACCAACACCGCAAGCAATAATTCCCAAAGAAGAAATGACGTACATAACACGGCGCACCCAGTCGATGCCCGTAAACATATCCATACCGCTGGTAAAGTACGCAAATGCAAAGATAACAGCACTCATTCCAGCTGCTGTAAGACAACCATAACCAAATGCACGCAAGGCACTCAGTGCCAGCTCTTTGAACTTCTCGCCACGGGAAGATGTTTGTGAAAACTTGCTATCCATACACAACTCCTTGGTTGTTTATTTGTTTTCTGTATAGCTTATAGCGTATAGGAAGTCTGCGCTTGATGATACAATTTCTACAGTAAATCTTGGCAGGAGGACGCATGCGTATCGGCTTTGATAACGAGAAGTACATCACTATGCAGGCGGATCGAATCCACCAGCGTATCAGTGAATTTGGCGGCAAGCTCTACCTTGAATTTGGCGGTAAACTGCTCGACGACAACCACGCTTCTCGCATCCTCCCTGGATTTGCTCCAGATGCAAAAGCTCAGATGCTTCAGCAGCTTGCTCACGAGGCAGAGGTTGTCTTTGCCATCAACGCAAACGACATTGAAAACGGCAAGCGCAGAAGCGATATTGGCGTTACCTATGCCGATGACGTACTGAGGCTTATGGATATCTTCCGTGCTCGCGGCCTTGCCATTGGCGGCGTTGTCATTACGCAGTACTCTGGTCAGCCAAAGGCAAAGGCCTATCGTGCGCGCCTAGAAAACATGGGCATTGCCGTGTACCGCCACTACCCCATTGAGGGCTACCCCTCCAATATTGACCTTATCGTCTCGGCGGAGGGCTACGGTAAAAACGAGTACGTCAAGACTACGCATCCTCTGGTAGTTGTAACAGCACCTGGTCCCGGCTCTGGCAAGCTTGCTGTCTGCCTCTCGCAGCTCTACAACGAGAACGCCCGTGGAGTTCGTGCAGGTTATGCAAAGTTTGAGACGTTCCCCGTTTGGAACCTTCCGCTCAAGCACCCCGTAAACGTTGCCTACGAGGCAGCCACGGCAGATTTGGGCGACAACAACATCATCGATCCCTATCACCTTGAGGCTCACGGCAAAGTTACCGTTAACTACAACCGCGACGTTGAGGCTTTTCCTGTGCTTAAAGCCATGATGGAGAAAATCGCAGGTACCAGCCCGTATCAGTCTCCAACCGATATGGGTGTTAATATGGTTGGCAACTGCATTATTGATGATGAGGTTTGCCAAGAAGCTTCAAAGGCAGAGATTGTACGCAGGTGGTTTAGGGCTGCCGAGAAACTCGAGCGTACTGGTATGGGTGAGCGTGAACTCACAAAGATTAATCTCTTGATGAAAGACGTTAACGTTGACCAGAACTTCTCGCCAGCTCATGCAGCTTGTTTGCATAAAGCAGAAGAGACAGGAAAGCTTGCGGGCGCTATGGTTATGCCTGACGGCACCATTATTACCGGCAAGACTTCGGAGCTTTTAGGTGCGCCAGCGTCGCTTTTGCTCAACGCCCTCAAATACGTAGTTGGTATTGAGAAGAAGACGTTTATTGTCTCGGATGAGGTTTTAAGGCCTATTTGCGCACTAAAAGAGAACAACTTTAAGCTGGCTCGCACCAGCCTCTGTGCTGACGAGATGCTTATTGCACTCTCTATCAGCTCAATCACCAATCCATTGGCCGGAAAAGCCGTTGATGCCACCCAACTACTCCATGGATGCGACGCGTATTTCTCGTCAATTATTCCAAGCGATGACGAGTCCATCTATCACAAGCTGGGCATTAACGTGTGTTGCGAGCCAATTTTTGAACAAGGACAATTCTTTCACCAGTGATTTTTAAGAGCTCACATAAAAGCAAGAAAACGAGAAACTCTACGACTCGTTCTAAAACTAAACATACACCTGCTTCTGCAAACGCTTCAAAACGTAAGCAGCGGGCGATGCATATACTTGAGCAAAATTCCCAGAACAATCCTGTTGTTACATGGGGACTCATTACGCTGGCCATTGTATTTGTGCTGGCATTGTTGCAATCGTGCCAGGGACTTTTCTCCCTCTCTTTTGACAACAATCTGATCATCAAAAATGAGGTCCCCTATGAGTGGGAAAACCTCACCTATGATGCAACGGGACGTGCGCATTATGTGGTGGACGGAGAAGAGCTCACACGCACGGGCGTTGACGTCTCTTCTCACCAGGGGTTTATTGACTGGGAGGCCGTTGCTGCCGATAACATTCAGTTTGCCATGCTTCGCATTGGCTACCGCGGCTCCACCGAGGGTAGTATTCACGCGGATGAGCTGTTTGAGACCAATCTAAAGGGTGCGCAAAGCGCTGGTCTTGATGTAGGTGTGTACTTCTTCTCGCAGGCTATTAACGTGGAAGAAGCTCGCGAGGAGGCCGCTTTTGTTTTGCAGCAGCTAAGGGAAGCAGGAGTTACAAAGCTTGCTCTTCCTGTTGCGTTTGACCTGGAGCCTTCTCCCGATTACAGCGGTCGCGCCGACAACCTTTCCCCTGCAGAAACTAACGCTATTGCGCGCGCGTTTTGCACCACCATTCAAGAAGCGGGATATCGTGTCATTGTATATGGCAACAAAGTTGATCTAAATCGCTTTGACCTGGTCTCGCTTGACGAGCCTATTTGGCTGGCACAATACGTTGATCAGCCAGACGTAAACTTTAACTTTTTGATATGGCAATACACCTCAACAGGACAAGTTGACGGTATTACCGGTTCAGTTGATTTGAATTTGGACTTCTCACGCGTCTCTACAAGCAAGAGCCCAAAATAGAGCTTACACGCCAGCCACAAATGCTAAACGCGTCGCAGCCCGTAAGGCTATCCGACCTTCACGGAACCAGCCAGGGTAACGGTAGGATCAAGCGCCTGAGCATGCGCAAAAGCGCCTCCTGGACTACATGAACTTACCAGTGTAAACACTACCCACAAGATGATGGCTGCAAGCAATACCGCCAGCGCCACACGACCCAGTCTCATGCGAGAAGAACGACGTCTTCTAGCCGCATATGCTGCCTGAGCTTCATCTCTGGGGTTGAGCGTGCCATAGTGATTGCCGTAAGCAGTTCTTGCTCGACCACGTGCACGGGCGGCATCTGCACGGGCATGGTTAACGGGATTTGTTGGGCGATCTTGCGTCATCCTACGCTGCGCCTGTGCACGGCTTCCAACAGCTGCGTGACGACCTCGTACCGCACGCGGAGAGGTAGAAGACTCCCCATTACGGGAGACAGTAGGTGGAACCTGAGCTGGACGCTTTTTCTTACCAAAACCAAAGAGGTTGTTCTCTGCCATCAACAATCCTTGCTAAAAGATTCGTTTACCGAAAAAAGAATACACCGACTTTGCTTTTCTCGCCTTGAAAAGCATCTATCCCGTTACAATAAAGCGCTATACAGACTTATTTTCTGTAAAGTCTGCACAATTGGAGTTCATGGGGGACGTGTGAAGAAACTTTTACTGATGGCAACAGGAGGAACTATTGCTTCTGTTTCCACTGAATCGGGCTTGGCTCCCTCACTTTCAGGAGAAGAGCTTTTAGCCAACGTCCCTCTTGTTCATGACCTCTGCGAATTTGATTTCAAACAAGTCATGAATATCGATAGCACCAATATGCGTCCTCAAAACTGGCTCCAGATCAGAGACGCCATTATTGAGTCGTACGATGCCTACGACGGCTTTATTATCCTTCACGGCACCGATACCATGGCATATACTGCCGCTGCCCTCTCCTACCTCATTCAAAATAGCGAGAAACCCATTGTGCTCACAGGCTCTCAACAGCCAATGGCAAATCCGTTTACCGACGCCAAACTCAACCTCTACCACTCCGTTCTCTACGCGCTCGACGATAGAAGCGCTGGAGTTGTGGTGGTTTTTGGCAACGAGGTTATTGCCGGCACCCGTGCTCATAAACAGCGCACACTGAGCTTCAATGCATTTACGAGCATGAATTATCCACCGCTCGCCCACATCCGTGGCAACAAGATTATTCGTAGTGCGCCAAATGAAGAGCAGGTAGACGGCGGTCTTACAACCTATGAAACGCTCAATACGCGTGTCATAGTGCTTAAACTGACCCCCGAGCTTAATCCATCTATCTTCTACCTTCTGAAGGATGACTACGACGCCATTGTGCTTGAAACCTTTGGTATTGGCGGCATCCCCTCATACGACGGCTCTTTTGAGGAAGCTATCACCGATTGGATTGCATCTGGTCGCACCGTAGTCATTACCACCCAAGTTCCTGAAGAGGGTCTTGACCTGGGTGTATATGAGGTTGGTAGAACCTATCAAGATATGCCCGGCGTTCTCTCTGGAGACGATATGACCACCGAAGCCCTGGTTGCAAAAACTATGTGGATGCTTGGTCAGACCTCCGATCAACGGGAGCAAGAAAAACTATTCTACCAGGTAATTTGTAACGACAGAATTCCACAGTCCGTGGATACAGAAATTTGCGAGTAGCCGATGAGAGACGCCACGTTTAAACCTACCGTGCTCTACCTAATTGCGCTTATCATCTGCGGTTCTAACGGAATCGTTGCAAGCTTTATCAATCTTCCTAGCTACCAAATTGTCTTCTTCCGTATGCTTTTGGGCACGCTCTTTTTGCTCGTGGTTAAACTTGTACAAAAAGAGGCTTTTACCATTCAAAACTACCCCAAAGACTTCCAGGCGCTCGTTGGATCAGGTATTGCATTGGGTCTTCAGTGGACCTTCCTTTTTGAGGCGTATCACCTGGTGGGCGTTGGAATTGCAACGCTTGAGTATTACTGCGGTCCCGTTATTGTAATGGCGCTTTCTCCCCTTTTATTTGGCGAGAAACTCACTGTTAAAAAGATACTTGGCTTTCTTGTAGTTGTTATTGGAGCTGCCCTTATTATTGGCTATGGAGTTGGACTGAACCTCTCGCCAGTTGGCCTTCTTCTAGGCGCTCTCTCTGCTGTTCTTTATGCCGTCATGGTTATTTGTAACAGGCAACTCAAAGATGTTTCTGGTATTGAAGGTACCAGCATTCAGCTGGGCATTGGCTGCGCTATTGTTGCTCTGGTTACTGTTGTATTCCATGGCATTGAGCTGCCCGCGGATCCAGCATCGGTAAATTGGCTAGCCGTTTTGACCATCGGCCTCTTTAACACAGGCCTTGGATCATTTTTGTATTTCCCACAACTTACCAAGATTCCAGTTCAGCGCGTGGCAGTCTTTGGCTACCTTGAGCCACTCTCTGCAGTTATTTTCTCGGCACTTATCCTTGGCGAGCCTTTTGGTCTTCTCAAAATAATAGGCACCGCCTGCATCATAGGCGGTGCCATCTTTGCTGAGCTATCAGGCGCCTCTTCAAACAAATCAGAGGCTATTGAAACTCCACTGTAAGCAATAACGCAGAAGCGCGGCGAGCTTACATTGGCATAGTAGGAGCTACAAAGACGCGAGCAGCGTTCTCGCGGTCAAGATCAAACAGATTCTTTGGATCTCCACCAAAAAGCTCTACTGCCTTGAGAAGATCGGCAGCGTTTGCCTCTTCCTCACCCTGCTCCTTAACGTACCAGTCAAGCAGCTGCATAGTGCGGAAATCGTTTGCCTTCTGAGCAACGGTATAGCACTCATTAATGCTTGCGGTAATGAACTGCTCGTGCTCGTATGCTGCCTTGATTGGCTCAACTACCTTGGAGAAGGTAAGGTCTGGCTTTGCGATTGCCTCCATGGTTGGAGTCCAATCGTTATCAAGCAGGTAACGACGAAGAATACGTGCGTGAGCAAGTTCTTCCTGAGACTGGATGACATACCAGTTTGCAAAGCCCTTCAGGCCCTGCTCCTCATAGAAATCTGCAAAGGTCAGATAGAGATATGCGGAATAAAACTCTTTGTTGATCTGCTGATTAAGGATGTTACCAACGTTTGTGTCAAGTGCCATGTTCTTCTCTTTCCTCATAACAATGTTTTCTCATAAAAAATGAGAAGCTCTTTGGCTTCTCATTTTTGATACCCACTTGTTAGTCTCTTAAACAGATTGCACAAAATCTTAATGATAAAAACAGTTACTATTTTTGTCTTCTGTTTGAATGTGCTACGCTTGCGCCACCTATACGTTAGTCGCGGGTAAGTTTGCGGTGGATGCGATGAGGACGAGCAGCCTCCTGGCCAAGTCTTTCGATACGATTGGCCTGGTAGGCCTCAAAGTTACCCTCAAACCAGAACCACTTACCTGGGTTCTCGTCGTCGCCCTCCCACGCAAGGATGTGCGTAGCAATGCGGTCCAAGAACCAACGGTCGTGGCTGGTTACCACCGAGCATCCTGGGAAGCGCTCAAGTGCATCCTCAAGGCTTTCCAGCGTCTCAATATCGAGGTCGTTGGTAGGCTCGTCCAGAAGCAGGAGGTTTCCACCCTGCTTAAGCGTAAGGGCAAGGTTTAGACGGTTCCTCTCGCCACCAGAAAGGACACCAGCGCGTTTCTGCTGATCAGGTCCTTTGAAGCCGAAGCTAGCCACATAGGCGCGGCTTGGAATCTCCGTGTCCCCCACCTTGATGAAGTCGTTTCCGTCGGAGACAACCTCCCAGATAGTCTTATCTGGATCGATTCCCTGCCTGAGCTGGTCAACGTAAGAAATTTGAACCGTCTCGCCAATCTCAAGCGTGCCGGAAGTGAGCTCCTCTTGGCCAACAATGGCCTTGAACAGCGTAGATTTACCAACACCGTTAGGGCCAATCACGCCAACAATGCCGTTTCTTGGCAGGCTAAACGAGAGGTCGTCGATAAGAACGCGGTCTCCAAAGGCCTTATGGATGTGATCGGCCTCCAGAACCTTCTGGCCCAGGCGCGGACCCACAGGAATCTGGATCTCGGTGAAGTCGAGTTTCTTGGACGCACGAGCCTCTGCTTCCATCTGCTCATAGCGATCAAGACGCGCGCGGTTCTTTGCCTGGCGAGCCTTAGGAGACGAACGAACCCACTCCAGCTCAGCGCGCATTTTCTTTGCGCGCTTGGCGTCCTGCTGGTTTTGAGCCTCAAGGCGAGCTGCCTTGTTCTCCAGGTAAGTTGAATAGTTGCCCTCGTAAGGATAGAGCTGTCCGCGATCAACCTCGCAGATCCACTCGGCGACGTCGTCGAGGAAGTAGCGATCGTGCGTGACGGCCATGACAGCGCCGGGGTAATCGTGCAGGAACTTCTCAAGCCAGAGCACCGACTCCGCGTCAAGGTGGTTGGTGGGCTCGTCAAGAAGCAGCAGGTCAGGTGCCTCGAGAAGCAGACGACACAGGGCTACACGGCGTTTCTCGCCACCCGAAAGGTGGGTGACGGGAGAGTCTGGGTCTGGGCACTGGAGCGCGTCCATTGCCTGAGAGAGCTGGCTGTCCAGATCCCAGCCGTTAGCTGCGTCGATCTCGGTCTGGAGCTGGCCCATCTCTGCCATCAGGGCGTCAAAATCGGCGTCAGGATTGCCCATCTCAACGCCAATCTCGTTGAAGCGCGCAATCTTGGCAAGCAGGTCACCGAAGGCAAGCTCGATGTTCTCCTTGACCGTTTTGGTCTCATCCAGCGGCGGCTCCTGCTGGAGCAGGCCAACGGTGTAACCTGGGGTAAGCTTAGCCTCGCCGTTAGAGACGTCCTCCATGCCGGCAATAACCTTGAGCAGGGTGGACTTTCCCATGCCGTTTGGACCCACGACGCCGATTTTTGCGCCAGGGTACACACCGACGGTGACGTCATCAAGAATGACCTTCTCGCCGACTGCTTTGCGAGCCTTGTACATCTGATAGACAAACTCTGCCATGTGCTCCTCCTTAAGGGGCTGTCAGATGAAATATTCACATAGTCCATTCTAATGAAATATTGCGAGGACTCCACAGCAGAGAAGCTGGAAAGAGGATATGTCTGCAAAACGCGAGGTCACGTTGAGCTGCATGCATGTGCGATGCGGGACGCGAGGGCGCGATGCGGAACGTAAGCGCGCGATGCGGTGCGCGAGGGTGCGACGTGGAACGCGAGGGTGCGATGCGGTGCGCGAGAACACACCTATGTCAGATAATCTGTCAAAAAGGCGTATACATTGCACTCAAAACCTCTATATCTTGCAGATTATTGGACTTAGGTGTGTTTTTTGCCTCGCATTTAGCAGATTATCCGACATAGGTGTGTAGCTAGAGGCTCGAAAATAGAGGTAGTTAAACTATTTATATATAGCTATTCATCATTACGAATATTGGATCTTATTTATACTTAATAATGAATTGAACCATTAATTGTGATCATGGCTCGCGTTAGACAGTCGCCATCAGATGGTTTGTCGCAAGGGACACCAAATCTTCAGACCAAATAGCACAATCGCACTGTAAATTGCCATTCAACCTCAACCGCGTCGTTACGAACGAGTAGGAAGAATGACAACAAAATTGTGGACTAACGTAGGCTTTTGTGGCTAACGTGGTCTTTTGTGGTTTAAGTGAGCTTATGGTTTTACGTGGCCCTGGTTTGCTTTATCTACGGCATCTTTGACCATCTGCGCGTAGAGGGTGCCACCACGATTAATGGAATCTGAATCAGAGCCAAAGTGAACGTAATCAGTACCTGCCCAAATGTCAGGATTATCCTGAGCAATCTGTGCCCAATCCGCAATGGTAATGAAGTCGTACTGCTGAGCGAGCTCAAGCTCGTGTGCGCGGATGGCATTTGCACCAGCATTTGGATCGGAGTTTCTACCGTCATACGGAGTGACAAAAATCAGACGATGTCCACGCGGCAGCATGTCCACAATCTTATCAACCGCATCGGAGCCGCCAACAGGGTTGGTACCCAGGGCAACAACAACGTCCTGGTAGAGGGTGTTGTTGTCGATCGCAGACTGCAGCAAATCTACACCCATCGCCACATTTCTACTAACAGAAGCGTCAATTTGAGCATCGGGCAGCGCATCCTGCAGGTAAGAACGAGCGCGCAGCGAAACAGAATCGCCAATGTAGGTGACTCCCTCAACAACGTTGTAGTTGCTTGCCTGTGAGGTATCCGCATGCTTGCGAGTCATGGTCATGGTACTCTGCTCCTGCAACGAAGCATTGAGCAGCAGATCGTTCTGGAAATCGCTAAGCTGTGGAGCGGTTAGCGCAATAAAGGCAACGGCCGCAGCAAAAGGAATAAGCGCAAGGCCGGTACCTCGTAAAACCTTCTGACCATCAAGCTTGATGCGCGAGAAGATCTCTGGAGACTTCCCTGCCAACGCTGGCTCAAGCACATAGAACGAGCAACTTGCAAATACAAACGAAAGCACCAGGGTTAGGAGTGCAGCCAGGACTGGATCAACCTTCTCGGCAAAAATAATGTACAAAGGCCAGTGGAACAGATACACACCGTAGCTGGTATCTGCCACAAAAGAAACGATGCCAGGCTCGTTGATGCCCTCGGTTTTTTGATGCAACATGCGAGCAAAGAAAATCATTGCGGCTGCTGCAAGCGAGGCAAAAAGGAAACCAAAGGTGTACGTAAAGAGGTCCTCGAAGTGCATGAAAACGCTCAAAAAGACAAGAACGCCGCAGCTTGCCACAAGGCCCACAAGCGTCAGCTGAGTAGAAAGCTTCTGCTCGAGCTGGTCAAAGAGCTCGCCTGTCTGGGCAATTCCTGCAACACACGATAAAAGCGCACCGATAAAGAAGGGGAACACGTGCGTTTGCGTCGAGAAATACTGGATAGAAAGATTCGTGGAGCTTTGGGCGCCGGTGGCCATCGCCAAGTAAGTAGCGACCAACAGCACCAGGGAAGCTCCAGCAATCTTCACCTTATAGCTTCTGATTGTTTTGCTCATGCAAGCAAGCAGCCAAGCGCACAAACCCCAGAGCACATAAAAATGCATTTCAACGGCAAGACTCCAGGTATGCAGATACACATGAGGAGCAAATTGGTTCTCATAGCTGTTGCCCAGAACTATCTCAAAGTAGTTAGTCACAAAGCCAAGAGCTGCGGCAATCTGATACTTAATACCGGAAATGAACTCGGTACGCACAAGCAGAAGAAACGGCGTGCATACAAGCACCATAAACACAAGCGGCGGCACAATTCTGTAGAAACGCCTGCGCAGGAAACCAATGACGTCGATGGATCTAAAGCGAGCAAACTCGTCAATCAAGAGAGCCGTGATGAGATAGCCCGAGAACGTAAAGAATACGTCGACACCAATGAAGCCACCTGGAAGCGCGTCCTTAAAAAAGTGATATATGAGGACTAAAACAAGTCCTGTTATACGTACAAGCGAAAACCATTTAATTCGCACTTTGAAAAATCCCTTGCTTAAAAGTTCCTTCGTACACAATGCTGTCTTGCGTAGTGAGCTTGCCCTGGCCATCTGCCTGGCCTTTTACAAACTGACCTTCGTACGTCCAGCCATCTTTTGAAGTATACGTTCCCGTACCTTGGAAATACCCGTCGACAAATTCTCCCTCGTAGGTATCGCCATTCTCAAAAGTCATCTTGCCTTGACCATTCATCTTTCCCTGAATGGTAGTGCCGGTATACGTCACCTGATTGTCGCCAAATACCAGCGTTTTTTGACTTGGTCGGTTAACCAGAACAATCGAGAGCACCGCAAGCACCAAAATTGCAACAACGCTTACCAGCTCGAGCCTTCTTCTGCCCGCACTCACCGGGCGAGAATGACGTTGCTCTGGTTCTGGATCTGCTTGATTGCGAGGACGCTTCTCCACACGAATGCTTTTGCGTGCAGATAAAGGCGTTTTCTGCCGCTTCTTTTTCTCTGGCGCAACTTTAGACCGCATGTTTTCTGCAGGTTTTTCTGCAGGCTTTGTAGCAGGCTTTTCTGCGGGCTGTGTAGCGGACTTTTCTGCAGGCTTACGCTGCGCAAGCGACTCAAAAGCAGACGAAAGCTGCTCAGAAGCGGTCTGCAGAGAGGCCGCTGGACTTGCCGAAGTATCAGCATTCTCTACGGGAGCCTGAGGTGCTTCTACAGGTGCAACTTCACTTGCCTCAGATGAAGGCTCAGGGAAGTGCGCCGCTTTAACCATATGACGAGCGTTTCTTTTTTTAGCAGAAAAACGCGTAGGAGAACTCACTGGGTATTCCAATTCAATCGATTTGTTAACTATTTCATTGTACTAATTTCCTTCAACTTTTGAATTGTCATTTGTCCTATACACCTATACACATTTACCAGATTCACAGGTACGCCCGCTGTTTTTCTGCGATTTTCTGTTCTAAGTAAAAAGAGAGAGGGGTACACTACAAGGTGGTATTAGAAAAGAAACAAAATGTGCTTACTAAAGTGTGTTCTAATTAGAAAGTTACATCATCGACATTATCAGGGAGGCAAAGATGGCAGAAGCAATTCGTAAAGTAAATATCATTGGCCATTTGAACCCAGATACAGACAGCATTTGTGCTGCAATTTCTTATGCGTATCTCAAAAATCAGATTGATAACCCTATCTATGAAGCTCGTCGCGCTGGCTCACTCAACCGTGAGACTGCGTTTGTCCTAAATCACTTTGGCTTTGAAGAGCCGCAGCTTATTACTACGGTTACTCCTCAGATTAAAGATGCAGAGATTCAGGCACAGCCAAAAGTTGATGCTGGAATGAGCCTCTATGCTGCTTGGCAGCTTATGCAGGACGTTAAGCTTGATACACTCTGCGTTACTGATGAGGAAGAAGAGCTTACCGGCCTGATTGCCGTTAAAGATATTGCAAATGCAAACATGAGTCTTTCCGAGCCAAACCTGCTCTCTAAGGCTAAGACAAGCTATGAAAATATCGTTTCTACGCTTGGTGGCACCATGGTTCTTGGTGATCCTCAGGGCGTTGTTAAGCAGGGCAATATTCGCGTTGGTACCAGCGCTTCCGCCCTTTCAGAGATTGTTGACGCTGGCGATATCATTGTTGTTGCTGGCAACCATGAGAACCAGACTATCGCAGTTGAGCACGGTGCTTCCTGCCTTATTGTCTCTTGCGATGCTCCAATTGCTCAGGACGTCATTGACCTGGCTAAAAAGCGTGATTGCGCTATTATCAGCACTCCTCGCGATACCTTTGAGGTAGCTCGCCTGCTTATCATGTCTATGCCTGTACGTGAGAAGATGCTCACTGACGACATCCTTAAGTTCAGCGTCAACACCGCAATTGATGATGCTCGTAAGGAAATGACCAACTCAAGGCACCGCTTCTTCCCTGTTATCAACGAGAACGGAACTTTAGCTGGTCTTATCAGCGGTCCTGGTCTTTTGAATCCTCGCAAGAAGCACGTCATTCTTGTTGACCACAACGAGCGCACTCAGGCAGTTGATGGTCTTGAGCAGGCAGAGATTATGGAGATTGTTGACCACCACCGCATCGGCTCCATTGAGACTTCCAACCCAATTACCTTTAGAAACGTCCCTGTTGGCTGCACCTGCACCATCATCTATGGCCTCTACCACGAGTACGGCATCGAGATTCCTAAGAATATTGCTGGCCTCATGCTCTCTGCAATTCTTTCCGACACCCTTGCATTCCGCTCCCCTACCTGCACCGAGCGCGATATTGTTGCTGGTAAGAAGCTTGCAGAGATTTGCGGAGAAGACATTGACACTTACTCTGAGCAAATGTTTGACGCTGGCGCAGACCTCACTGGCCGTACTGCAGAAGAAGTCTTCCACGGTGACTACAAGGTATTCAGCCGTGGCGGCGTAAAGTTTGGCGTTGGCCAGGGCTCCTTCATGACCGAGTCCAGCCGCAAAGCTGCAGAGGAACTTGTTGGACCATTCTTGGAGACTGCCGCTAAGTCCGAAGAGCTCCCAATGGTCTTCTACATGTTCACCGACGTAAAGAGCCAGGTCACCGAGATGCTCTTCTACGGTGCAAACGCTGCCAACGTCATCGAGCGCGCCTTTAACGTAAAGGTTGACGGCAACATTGCTGTTCTTCCAGGAGTTGTCAGTCGTAAGAAGCAGGTTGTTCCATCTCTCATGGCAACGCTTCAGACGCTCGCCGAGGAAA
>CAURGZ010000034.1:0-15423 GCA_963524285.1 uncultured Atopobium sp. | reverse complement strand
CATAAGCGTTTGCGTATCATGGGTACCGCTGTACACAATAGACTCCTGAGCTGGGGCAAAGGAATATCTACAGTCTCCATCAGCAAACTGAATGACACTCATGCCCGGAAATCCCGTCTGAGAAAGCAGCGCACGGACCGCAGGGGTAACCGCTCCCAAATCCTCCGCAATAAAAGGCAGTGGACCAAGCTGCTTATAAGCAACCTCAAACAGCTCATAGCCAGGGCCAAACTTGAATGAACCCTCAGCAGCAGTCTTTCCCTGTTCAATGGCATAGTAAGACGTGAAACCAATAAAGTGATCCAGTCTGGTGTAGTCATACAGATAGAAAGACCTGTGGAATCGTTCAATCCACCAACGATAACCCTCGTCTTTATGAGCTTGCCAGTTGTACGTCGGATTACCCCACAGCTGACCATCTTGAGAAAACGCGTCAGCAGGAGCTCCAGCTTGAAGCTCTGTATGGCCCGTATCATCTAGAGCAAAAAGCTCCGGATGCGCCCAAACATCAGCGGAATCTTCCGAAACAAACATGGGCATGTCGCCAATAATCTGAATCCCTTTAGCGCGAGCCTCCGCCAAAGTCTGGCTCCAAACTATCTCAAAGGCAAACTGATGCTTTCGGTGAAGTTCGATTGCCTGAGTAAGCTCAGGACGCTTAAGAAGTTCTTGTGACCAGCTGCGATATTGCTCAGGCCACTCCTGCCACACTCCCTCACCCAACAGGTCTTTAATAGCGCAAAATGCTGCATACGAATCAAGCCAATATGAGTTTCTCGCGCAGAATTCCTGGTATTCAGCGGCTTGCCTGCTCTGAGTATCATCGCACTCAGAGATGACTCTCTCCATTGCCGCTGGGTCAAGTAGATTGATATTTCCTGCAAAAGCAGAAATTCCCGCGTAAGGAGAACCGTATTCATCGGTTGGGCTGACAGGTAAAATCTGCCAATACTTCTGGCCAGCTTTGGCGAGAAAATCGATGAACTCGGAAGTCTCGCGACCAATAACACCAAGCTTCTGACCTGGCGTAATTGCGGAGTTCTCATCGGCAGGCAGAGAAGTTATATGAGCAAGCACTCCCACACCAGGCTCAAGGGGCTTTTGTAACCTGTGAGCTGGCTGCACGTTTAAGACAGTGCATCCAAGCTGCCACAAAAAGACCTCTGCTTTGCCGTCCTTAACGGGGACTGCTTGGCCACTAATAACATCAATAACCTGCATGTTTTGAGGTACAGAAACATATACGGTTTTAGCATCTGAGCGGCTCTTATTCACCAGAACACAAATGCCAGAAGCGGCTTTGCCCTGCTGCTCTTGCTGCTTATCTTTTTGAAGAGGCTTACGCCAAAATGCCAGAACATCATCAGATCCACATTCTGGGACAAATGGCTCAAACGAACCATCTACCAGTAGTGGCAGCGTTTTTCTTAACGCAATAGCATTGCGATAAATATGCAGGTAATCCAAGTCAGCACGAGGACTGCTTCCTGGCCATGGCATAGTTGCGCGATTTGTTGGGTCAACAAATCCCTCAACGCCCATCTCATCGCCGTAGTAAATTGACGGAACACCCGGAAGCGTCATCTGAAGCACAGCTGTCTGCCACATACGAGCCTTAGAAAGACCTCGCTGATCAGCAGAAAGTCTGTACGTTACCTGTTCATGAGCAGAAAGAGCATCAGGAGCAGGAGCTCCTGCAACTACGTTAATCAAACGCTCTTTATCGTGCGTTCCAAATACATTCAGGCACGCATAAAACGCCTCGTGAGGATAGTTTTCCCAAAGCTCCTCAAGAGCTAAAGCAGTCGACTCAGCGCCAGTTTCATTCATCAAAAATGAAAGAATAGATTTGCGCAGAGGGTAATTCATAGGACCGTCAAGCTCGGAGCCCTCAAGATACTGTCTGAGTTTTCCATACGCTCGCTTATTGCTTGCGTCCTCCCAGACCTCTCCAATAATGACCGCATCACTACGCTCTGCAAGTGCAGCAGCACGAATCTTCTGAATAAATGAATCGGAAATTTCATCTGCAACGTCTAAGCGCCAACCGCGAGCACCTCGGCGCAGCCACGTTCTAATAACGCCATTCTCGCCACAAATAAACTCCTGGTAGTCAGGGTTATCAGAGACAATAGTTGGTAGTGCATCAACACCCCACCAACTCTCGTATGTTCCGTCCTCATGGAAGGTAAACCAGTCGTCATAAGCAGAACCAGCCTGCTGAACTGCTCCTGGTTCAGAGTAGTTAGAAAATTTATTAAAGTATTTTGAATCAGCGCCACAATGATTAAAAACGCCATCCAAAATAATGGAAATACCATGCTCAGCAGCTTTAACGCAGAGGCGTTCAAAATCCTCTACAGTACCTAACACGGGGTCAACTTCCAAATAATCCGCAATATCGTAGCGATGATTACTGGCAGCCGCATAAATGGGATTCAAATAAAGTGCAGTTATTCCAAGGTTTTCCAAGTAGGAAAGCTTCTCTTCAATACCAGCCAAAGAACCGCCGTAGAAATCCCACTCAGTTACACGACCGTTGGCGTCGTGCTGATACTCAGGGGTCTTCTCCCAGTCTTCAACCAGTTGGCGAGAAACCCCATTTCTTGGAACAGCAAGCGCCTGCTTGGTACGTTCGTGCCAGTTTGCATCTCGTGCAAACCTGTCGGGGAAAATCTGGTAGACAACTCCCCCTTTGTACCAGCTAGGATCTTCTACACCCGTAAAGCTGCCACGAGGCTCATAGCAAGTAATCTGAAATGATGGTGGCTCGCCATAGGAAAAGCTACCAACTCCTGTGCATCTATTTTCTTGAGCACCATATGACCAAACTGCTCCGTCAGAAGCCTGAAGCTCAAAACGATACCAAATAAGGCCCGTAGCAGCTGGTTTAACAATTGCCTCAAAGCACTGCGCATAGTCAGGAACACCAGTCGGAAGCGCGCCAGCAAAATCGCTCTTTTGCATCACAACGCGTTTCTCGCCAGACAGAGCTTGGGCCTCTGGAGACGATTCAGGTCCATACTCTTGCCAGAGACAAAGCGTTACTGATTGAACATCATCGTCCCAAGCAAATATTCTGATTGTTGCTGAAGTACCTAGTTCTACCGCGCCTTTTGGATCTCTACAAACAATGTTTGAGGTGTTGTGAAAAGCCTGCATTCTTACCAATCTCGACGACGTACATACCTGATAATCTCAGGGTGTAGTAAATGATACACGTCAAGATATTCATTTGCAGCGTTATGCCAACTAAAGTCCTCTGTCATCGCCTGTTTTACAAGATTTGCCCACGCTTGTTTATCGTTTCTATAAACATCGGCGGCGTACAGAATGATATCTGCCATTTCATCTGCGTTTTGATTGGCAAAACTAAAGCCGGTTCCTTCTCCCGTAAACTGGTTGTACGGTTTTACAGAATCTGCCAGGCCGCCCGTCTCGCGAACAACAGGAAGCGTGCCATAACGCATAGAAATCATCTGAGAAAGGCCGCAAGGCTCAAACTCTGAGGGCATCAAGAACATATCCGCACCTGCGTACATACGGTGAGAAAGCGCAATATCAAACTCAATACGTGCTGCCATGCGGTTGCCGTAGTGCTCATCAAAGAAGCGCATAGCATCTTCTTGTTCGGTATCGCCCGTTCCTAAAACAGCAACCTCAATACCTGCACAAATGAGACGGTCCATCGCATAGCGAATCAGGCCCAAACCCTTCTGGTTGGTCAAGCGCGTAACCATTACCGCAAGAGGTACATCAGGATTTACCTCAAGACCCAGCTCCTCTTGCAATTGACGCTTACACTCAGCCTTACCTTCCATATGACGTGCCGAGAAGTTCTGTGGAATATAAGAATCACTTGCAGGTGACCACGCACCAATATCAATACCATTCAGGATGCCGCGCAGTACACTTTGACGGCGACGGAAGATATCATCCATTCCCTCTCCGAAGTGCTCTGTCTGCAGCTCACGGGCATACGTTGGGCTAACGGTGAGCAGATAATCAGAGTAGCAAAGCGCGCCCTTCATAAAGTTGATAGAGCTTGCGTCACATCTGAGTTGATCAACTGCAGCAGGAATATCAGCAAGACCAAGCACGTCGCTCAGCATCTTGTCAGTAAACTGGCCTTGGAACTTGACGTTATGAATGGAGAAGACCGTCTTAACGTTGTGGACCTCAGGGACGCCCTGATACTGCTCACGCAGAAATACGGGTGCCAGTGCCGTTTGCCAGTCATTGCAGTGCAGAACGTCGCAGGAGAGCTCTGGGACGTGTGCAATCAGCTCACACAGAGCCTTGGAGAAGAACGCATAGCGCTCTCCATCATCAAAGTAGCCATAAAGGCCATCACGAGCAAAGTAAGACTCGTTATCTACAAAGTAAAAATCAACGCCTTCATGAACCAGATGCCACAGCCCACAATACTCAAAGCGCCACGAAAGAGGCACCTGAAGCTCATAGACCTTTTTCATCTTTTGTTTCCACTCGGGCTTAATAGAGCTGTAGAGTGGCGAGATAACCGCCACTCTTGCTCCTACTTTTTTAAGTGCTTGTGGCAATGAGCCCGAAACATCTCCAAGACCACCCGACTTGGAAAAAGGCGCTACCTCTGAAGTTGCATAAACAACGCGAAGTTTGCGACGCTTGGAGACTTGGGACATTGTTACGCCACCCTCTTATTGTTTTTACGCTGAATAAGAATTTCTTCGCTGGTACCACGAAGCTCAGTACCCGCAGGAATGATGTTAGAACGGTCCACAATAGCGTGCTCGACTACAGAGCCTTCCTTAACAATGCAGCCTTCCATCACAATAGAATCGCGTACTACTGCGCCGCGCTCAATGATGACGTTACGACCAAGGATGGAACCGGTAACAGATCCACGGATACGACAACCTGCAGAAATGGTTGAGTTGCTAACTTTAGAGCCAATCTCAAATTTTGCAGGAGCGGTATCGTGAGCCTTTGTCTTAATGGAACGCTCTGGGGTAAAGAGCTCATTTGCTGGCATGGGGTTCAAAAGCTCCATGTTAGCCTGATAATAAGAGTTCTTTGAGAAGATAGATGCTACATGGCCCTCAAAGTGGAAGGTACGGACCTTAACACGGTTGTAGTCAGCATGAAGCGCCTCAAAGAGGTCAAGATAATCAGTAGCTCTATACCAATCAAGCATGTCAATAAGCAGGTCGCGCTTGATAATAAAGCAGTCGAGAGAAGCCTCGTCTCCGCGCTGAACACCATTGTGCGTTTTAACTACACGATCACCGTCAAGCTCAACACCAACAACGTCTCTATCGTTATAACGAGTGGTGTAGGTCATCATAGTGATGTCTGCATCGGACTCAAGGTGCCGGTCAAGCAGCTCGGTAAGATCAGAGTTGAAAACAAAATTTGAAGTAGACAACAGAACATACTCTGCATCAGTTCTCTCAAGATATGGCTTGTTGGAAATCAGATCTCTGAGCAGGAAACGAGCTCCTGCGTGGGAGGTACCAAAAGCAGATCCAGGCAGAATAAATAAACCACCGCTCTTACGGTCCAAGTTCCAGTCTTTGCCAGAGCCAAGATGATCGATAAGTGAGCGATAGTTAAAGGGCATGATTACGCCAACGGTACTAATGTCCGAATTAACCATATTTGAAAGAGGAAAATCCACCAGGCGATATCTTCCCAAGAAAGGCATGGATGCAATTGGGCGTACATCATTGGCGATTTCCATGTTAGTAGACGCATAATTGCAGGTAATAAGACCAATTACTCTATTCATTATTGCTCACCTCTTTCGACTACTACATCATTTCCAACAACAGCAATCTCCTTGTTCAAATCAGAGCTGCCAATATGGACGTTCTTCTCGACCACAGCGTTCTCGCCAAGAATTGCACGAATAACCACCGCACCAGGTTTAACTTCTGCGCCAGGAAGAAGTACGGAGTCAATAACGCGAGCTCCCTCACCAATAACGGCATCGGTAGACAAAATTGAATGGCGAGAATAACCAAAGATCTGGCATCCGTTGCTTACCAGACAGTCGTCTACCTCGCCAAAAGCGCCAATGTACGCTGGTGGACGGGTGGAAGCATTGGACAAAATAGGGAACTTATCCGAGAAGATATCAAACTTAGGCTCAGAGCCAAGTAGATCCATGCTGGTCTCGTGATAACTTGCAATGGTGCCTACATCGCGCCAGAAACCCTCAAAGCGATAGGCAAAAAGACGTTTACCATCATCAAGCAACGTCGGAATAATATCGCCGCCAAAGTCATGAGAAGATTCAGGATTCTTTGCGTCCTCACGCAAGGTCTCAAGAAGCAGGTCTGTGCTAAAGATATAGATTCCCATGGACGCCAGGTTGGATTCTGGCTCTTTGGGTTTCTCGGAAAACTTGGTGATTCTATCCTCATCATCAATGGACATGATGCCGAAGCGAGAAGTCTCTTCCCAAGGAACAGGCATAACAGCAATGGTGAGGTCTGCGTTGTTCTTCTTATGGCAGGCGAGCATCTCGCCGTAGTCCATACGGTAAAGCTGATCGCCAGAGAGAATTAGTACGTAATCAGGGTTATTCTGCTCAATGTAACCAATATTCTGAGTGACAGCATCTGCAGTGCCCGCATACCATGCGCCACCAGACTGGGTAGCAAATGGAGGAAGAATAGAAATTCCACCACCGCGCTCATCAAGGTCCCAAGCACTACCTGATCCCACGTAAGAGTGAAGCAAATACGGACGGTACTGTGTCAAAACACCTACCGTAGAAATTCCTGAATTTGCGCAGTTGGATAATGCAAAGTCAATAATGCGGAACTTGCCACCAAACGAGACAGCAGGTTTAGCTACTTTTGAGGTCAAAGCACCTAAGCGGCTTCCCTGCCCTCCTGCAAGTAGCATTGCAAGACATTCCCTTTTGCTCATATCCAAATCTCCTCTCTCCCCAACAGAGGTCTATATTTTCAACGTCTTACGACAATTGAACCTAAACGCAGATCCTTACACGTGCCAAATATCTTCCATGTACTCCCTGATAGTTCTATCAGCCGAGAAGAAACCAGAGTTTGCAGTATTGTGAAGTGCGCGAGCATTCCAGCTACGACGATCTGCATAGGACTGAGTAAGCTCTTCCCATGCCTTCACGTAGGCGTCAAAGTCAATAAGCACCAGGTCAGGATCATTGTTGATCAGCAGATAGTCGTGAATTGACTCAAAGTTGCCAGAGAGTCGGCTCAAAGAACCATCGGTCAGCATATTTACAATGCGAGCCAGCGTTGGGTTCTGGTTAAGCAGGTTTTGTGCAAAGTAGGTGCCGGAAGCATATACCTCTTGGACCTCGTCTGCACGAAGACCAAAAATCTTGATGTTCTCTGGTCCTGCAAGCTCAGAGATCTCAATATTTGAACCGTCATATGTTCCAAGGGTCAGAGCCGCATTCATCATAAGCTTCATGTTTGAGGTACCAGAAGCCTCTGCACCAGCAACCGAAATCTGCTCTGAAATATCAGATGCAGCATAAATAAGCTGTGCATTTGAAACAGCAAAGTTTGGAATAAAGACAATCTTCAGACGACCCTCAATGCGCTCGTCGTTGTTAACCACGTCTGCAACGGAGTGAATAAGTCGAATGACTTCCTTTGCAAAGGTATAGCTCTGAGCAGCCTTGCCCGAGAAAATAAAGGTTGTTGGAGCTGGCTTATAGCTTGGGTCATCAAGCATACGGTTGTAAAGATACAAAATCTTAAAGACATTAAGCAGCTGACGCTTATATGCATGGAAGCGTTTTACCTGCGTATCAAAGATGGTATTGGTATCCATCTCAACACCGGTTGTCTTCTTGACGTATGCAGCAAGACGCTCTTTTTCTTCTCTCTTTGCAGCGTCCATCTTGTCCAAGAACTCAGCATTGTTCTCAAAAGCAGCAAGCTTCTGAAGTTCATTGGCATCATCAAGCCAGCCGGTACCGATAGCCTCAGTAATAAGCTTTGCATAAGCGGTATTTGCCTGTGCCAAGAAGCGACGGTGGCAGATGCCGTTAGTCTTGTTATTAAATATTTCTGGACGAAGCTTGTAGAAATCCTTCAAAACACTCTGCTTCAAAATGTTAGTGTGCAGGTCAGAGACACCATTGACCGAGTGGCTAAACAGAATAGAGAGGTTAGCCATACGAACGGTGTTATCCCACAACACAGCTGTTGAGGCGAGAAGATCGGTGTTGCCGTTAGAGTCAGCAAGCAGCTGCTCCTTATAGAGGCGATCAACCTCATCAATAAACATATACAGGCGGGGAAGCAGCTCACGGAAGGTGTTGATAGGCCACTTCTCAAGAGCCTCAGGCATAACGGTGTGGTTGGTATAAGAGATTGCGTTTCTCGCGATATCAAATGCCTTGTTAAAGTCAACGCCATGGTCATCGACAAGCAGACGCATAAGCTCTGGTCCGCACATTGCTGGGTGCGTATCGTTAGTGTGGATGCAGACGTGATCTGCAAAGTGGTCCCAATCCTCACCGTACTTATCCTTGTAAGCACGAAGAATGGTCTGAAGACCAGCGGAGACAAACAGGTACTCCTGCTTCAAGCGAAGAATGCGTCCGTGTTCACCAGAGTCATTTGGATACAAAATGGTTGAAATTGCCTCAACGTCAGAGCGGAACTTATTAGCACGTGCATAATCGCCGGCGTTAAAAGCATCAAGATCAAAGTCTTCCTCTGCTGGCTCTGCAGACCAAAGACGCAGCTTATTTACGGTCTTTGCGCCATAACCAACAATAGGCACATCGTATGGAACAGCCCTTACTACCTGGCCGCCCTCTTGCGAGAACCAGAAGTTGCCATTCTCGTCCTCATGCCTTACAACTGTGCCACCAAAGCGCACTAGTACGCTGGAATCATCTTTTCTGACTTCCCAAGGATATCCATTTGCCAGCCAGTTATCGGTACGCTCTACCTGGCGTCCATCCTTAATCTCCTGACGGAAGAGGCCGTAGCGGTATCTCATGCCATTACCAAAGCCAGCCATTCCCTCGTGTGCCATGGAGTCCAGGAAGCACGCGGCAAGTCTTCCCAGACCACCGTTACCCAAACCAGGGTCTACCTCTTGAGCGGCAAGCTCATGAAGCGAAGTACCCATTTCTTTAAGGCCCTCTGCAACAACGTCGGTAATACCAAGATTGAGCAGGTAATTCTCAAGCAGTGGTCCTAGAAGGAACTCAAGGGAGAAGTAATAGACCTGCTTGTTAGCGTGAATATAGGAGGTTGACTGAATTTCTCGCGCCTTTTCTGCAATGAGGTGAGCAAGAACGTTATAGCGCTCCTGATCAGTGCACTCTCCATAGTATTTGCCAAGAATCTTGATGAACTTATCGCGATACTGCTCTTCAAAATCTTGTTTATCGGTAAAAATGTTTTGTCCGTTATTTACGGCCATGCTTCCCCCTCTTTGGAAGTTCTTTCTCAAACGCTAAAACAATGCCACCAAGCGGAGGAACAGACAGTTCTACCGAATAATCTCTTCCATTCCATGCCACTGGCTTGGTGGAAAGTTTCTTAGTATTCACAATACCCGAACCGCCAAATTCTTTTGCGTCGGAATTGAATACTTCTTTCCACACACCTGCAGAAGGCATGCCTAAACGGAATTTCTGATGGGTTGCAACGTCAAAATTGATGAGAATAACCAGGTCCTCGGAAGGCTTTCTTCCGTGACGAACAAACGAGATGATTGATTGCTCATTGTTGTCTGCGTCAATCCAATCAAATCCACGGTTGTCGTAGGCATACTGCCAGAGTCCTGGATGATTCTTATAGAAATGATTAAGGGCCTTAATAAATGCCTGCTGATGAGCGTGAGTTGGATACTCCTCAGTCAAGTAATACTCAATACCCTCGTAGTAGCGCCATTCAATAAACTGCGCAATCTCGTTGCCCATAAAGTTGAGCTTAGCGCCCGGATGAGTCATCTGATGAAGTGCCAAAGTCCTCATGCCAGCAAACTGTCTCCACCAATCCCCCGGCATGCGCTGAATAAGACTGCACTTACCATGAACAACCTCATCATGGCTGAGTGGCAGCACAAAATTCTCATTGAACTGATACATGCTGGAGAAGGTCAGAAGACGGTGGTTACCTAGTCTATAAGGGAAATCAGTCTGACAATAGTGCAGCGTATCATTCATCCAGCCCATGTCCCACTTAAGGTTAAAGCCAAGTCCCCCAACCTCGGGAGGATAGGTAACCAGCGGCCATGCTGTGGACTCTTCTGCAATCATCAAAATATCGGGATGTTCTTTTTGAGCAGTCTCGTTGCAGAGACGCAAGAAAGCGCTTGCATCCAAATCTTCCTCTGTGCCCTTATGGTTAAAGCGCTTCTGGGAAGGATCGTCAATACCAAAATTCAAATACAGCATGCTACTGACACCGTCAACACGAATGCCATCAGCGTGATAGTCATTCAGCCACATGAGCAGGTTAGAAACAAGGAAGCTTCTAACCTCACCACGAGTAAGATCAAACTTAAGAGTTCCCCAGTTAGGGTGCTCTTTTTCTTCAAAGAGCTTGGTACCATCAAACTCTGCGAGACCATGAGCATCTTTACAGAAGCCTCCTGGGACCCAGTCTAAAATGACGCCAATACCAGCCTGATGGCAGCAGTCAATAAAGTGTTTGAACTGGGCAGGATTGCCATACCTTGAGGTGGGAGCAAAATAACCCGTTACCTGATAACCCCAAGATCCATCAAAAGGATGCTCCATAACAGGGAGAAGCTCAATGTGGGTGTAGCCCATATCTTTAACATAGGCTACCAGCTCTTCTGAGAGGTCATCATAGGTGTAGAAGGCATCTACGTTGGTGTCAAAATAGTCCTTGGGTTCTTCGGCCTGCTCTACACTCTCTGTATCAGCAGAATCTTCCTCTTGGGCAGTCAGGTCAGTATGCTGCTTCCAGCTCCCAAGATGAACTTCAAAGATGTTAAGAGGACTATGCAGGAACTTAAGCGATGCACGCCTTTTCATCCATGCTTCGTCTTCCCAAACGTACACGTCTGGGTCAAACGTAATAGATGCCGTATGTGGTCTGACCTCCGCATAGGTACCATAGGGGTCAGCCTTAAAAATCTTCTGTCCAGAAGCGGATACAATCAGAAATTTATACAATACTTCCGAGATGATTCCTGGAATAAAACCTTCCCAGATTCCGCCATGTTTTGAGCGAGAAAGAACGTTGACGGTATCATCCCAATTATTAAAGTCTCCAACAACAGAGACAGAGGCTGCATTCGGGGCCCAAACCGCAAAATGATAACCTTCAACTCCATCTTCTTGAACCGCAGGGTGTGCACCTAATTTCTTGTGGCTCTGGAACCATTTACCTTGCGCAAACAAGTATGCATCCTGGTCACTCACTGCTAACGATGCATTTAACTCTGCCATGCTCACCCCCGCGCTAATCTATGAAATCTACGCATTTTATAGATTTGTTATCCATCAATACTCGTAGTTGATAGTTACTAAGATAAACCATTACAAGGTAAAACACGGTGACAAACAGTCAATATGACTTTCACCGATAAAAAACGACCGTACGCGTTATTTTTTGTTTTTACCGATTTTTGTTAATAATAGTGAATAAAAATTGCAACTAAAAGAAATGGCAGCTTATCCAAATAAACTGCCATTTGATACATAAACTTTTTATATAACCGTGAAGCGACTTAAGAAAGCTGGGTCCTACAAGTCCTCTTCCTACAGTGATTCTTCAGGTTACTTGCAACTACATCTTGCGTGGTACAGCCGTCTCAGCTGAAGGAGCATGTGCAGCAATTACATCAAGAGCTGCTGTCTCTTGGTCCTTCTCGCCAGAAGCAACTGCCCTACCGTATGCATCGGTATCAAGAATTGCCTGGCGGAAGCGATCAGGTGTAAATCCATAAGGAGCGCGACCCCACTCGTTGGTCTTCTGAGCTCGCTCAACAATGATGTCCAGGTCAGCGTCAACTGATTCTGGAGTAATGTCCAGATCGGCCAAGGTGGTTGGGAGACCAAGCTTTCTATTAAGCGCCACCTGATCCTCAAGTGCCTTAAGGTTGCCGTCAAAGGCATAAAGAACGCAGGTACCAAAGGAAACAACCTCACCATGAAGGTGTTTCTCGACACGCTCGCCCAGAGCAGTAAAGGCATTGTAGAAGGCATGAGCGGTTGAGGAATTGAAGTAATACGCACCACGCTCAGCACCAATGTTGGTGGTCATGTTAGATACAACACCAGCGGTAATGATGATGTTAAGAACAACGTTTTCAAATGCTTCAGAAACAATACCAGCGCGCTTATCTGCCAGTGCCTGCTCTGCATTATCAAACAGAGGCTCAATGCAGGCACCTGCGGCAAGAGCTCGTCCCATAAGAGGGCTGTGGAGCAGCTCAACTTCTCTGGAAGAAAGTTCGACCTCGGGACCTTTAGAGAAGGCATCGCCAATTCCTGCCCAGAAGTACTCATCAGGACTCTCTGCAATAATCTGCGTATCAATAAAGGTATGAACGGGCAGCTCAGCAGGAATGAAGTACGTATCTGCAGAACCATCCTCTTTATAGAAAACAGCAATTCTTGTTACAGGAGCGCAGTTAGAAGCAAGTGTTGGGAAGGTAAAGTATGGCTTATCCAGGATGGTTGCAATCTCTTTACCCTCATCAATTGCGCGACCGCCGCCAACAAGGAAGAGCATATCAGCAGCAATAACCTCAGGCATCGTTGCAATTCTCTTGGCATTTGCGTGCGTAGAGTTAGTGCCGTAAGAAATCCAAGAAGAGATAGAAACCTCAGAACCCGCAAGTGCAGCCTCAAGCTTTGGGCGTGCCTTCTCCATTGCAGTTGGCCCACCAATGACTACGGCATTTTTGCCAAATCGCTTAACAATGCGCAGCACTGACTGATAAGCATCAACACCAATGGTGTATGAAGGCAGATACTCCGTAAATGTTCCGCGAGATTCCATCTTTTCCATAGCGTCCTCCAAAACCTATCTCAGAAAAGCGAGAATATAACTTTAACTGAATTAGTTATGTTTTTGCAGCATAAATCCTTGAACGAGCGTTTCCTCTGCCTCTTTATAGGCTGACGAGAAAAACTCTGTATCAAGCATTTGATACTGCGGTGAGCTCACACTGTTCTGGCGATTCTCCTCTGCAATACGCTGTATGACCTGAAGTGTTTGCTCAACATCTGAATGTGTAAACCCATACTGTGGATGAGCCGCGGCAACTGCAAAGAGCTCATCAGATGCTTCTGGCAGACGATTCATATCAAGCGAGCGCCCGTAAACATCAAAATCTGCTTGCTTACGAATACGTGCATCTTCTCCTGTCGGAATATGATGGGCACGCAAAAATGCCCGTGTATGAGTGTTATACACATGGTCGCAAACAAGGTGGCACCAAATGCCCACGATAAGCTCTCTGAGCTGGCGCTGATCTACTAAGCTGCGCTGCTCAGCTGAGCAATAACTCACATTTGGCTGGATGAAGTCAGTCTGTAGCAGATATTCGGCTGGATTAAGGCCGCCCATAAAATTACGCTGATACCGCTTATAACTTGGAATAGGCAAACTACCTGGATACGATTGATGGCTTCGACCGTACCTCACCTTGTGAGAATAGTCTGGGACCATAAAGCCAATATGCACGTCAGGAGCAACATTTCCAAGCAGAAATGCATCAGGGTAGTGAATATCCACATCCAAGCAACCGGCTCCTTTCTCAAGGAGCCGGTCAGCATGAGCAATATGTACGTTCCAACTTGGCACTACAATTACCTGCTTATCCGCGAATTTCTCCGCCGGTAGAGCGAAGGACCTTCTCCACAAGCTTTGTGTGGGTCTTCTCGACCTCTTCTGAAGTAAGCGTTCTATCGTCTGCGCGATACGTGAGCGAGAAGGCCATGGACTTCTTGCCCTCACCAACACGCAGCGGATCACGATACACGTCAAAGAGTCTGATGTCGCAGAGAAGCTTGCCACCAGCGGACTTCAAACGCTGAATCAGCTGCTCTGCAGTGACGCTCTCGTCAACAACAATTGCCAGGTCAATAGAGATGCCTGGGTAGGTTGGAGGCTCAACAATAGGAAGGTCTTTCTGAGAAAGACGCAAGAGCGAAGCCACAGAAATCTCAAAGGCAATGACTGGAACCTCAATGTCAAAGTTCTGGAGCGACAAAGGATGAATGTTTCCAACCCAACCGATTGTCTCGCTACCTGCAAGAATCTCAGCAGCGCGACCAGGCTGCAGCCAACCGTATTGCTCTGGCTCAGCTACACGGAAACGGACCTTAGGGATACGAAGTGCCTCAAGCAGACCCTCAACAATACCCTTGGCGTCAAAGAAATCGTAGGCTGGATACTTAGCATTCCAAGCATCATCTGCTGGACGACCAACCAATACGCCACAGACATAGCTTGGCTCATCTGGCTGGCTCTTATCCTTATGTCCAAAGAGCACACGACCCAGCTCATACATGGCAATATTAGAGACACCATGAGCAAGGTTGTATGCAATAGAGCGCAGAAGGCCTGGAACAATGGAGCGACGCATCTCAGACTGGTCAGCAACAAGTGGGCTAATAACCTTTACCGGAACGCCTCTTCCCTCTTCGCTCATACCAAGCTTAGAGAGGTCATCTGGACTTGCAAACAAATACGACTTTGTCTCATTTAAACCAAGTGCGCGCAGCGTACGACCAATCTTTCTGATTTGACGCTGATCTGAAGTCAAACCGCCTGCATGGTTTCTAGCAGCAGGAAGTGTTGCCTCAATATCGCCTTCACCCCACAGGCGAACAATCTCCTCAATAAGGTCAACCTCGCGCGTAAGGTCTGGGCGATTTGTAGGAGCAATAACGCTCAGCTCTCTGTTTTCTGCTGGAGTGACCTTGCAACCAAGGCGCGTAAGGCGAGAAACCATAAACTCTTCTGGAATTTGAGCACCTGCAAGAGCGCAAACGCGCTCTGGGCGAAGCGTAATAGTTACTGCCTCTTTTACCTTTGGATATACATCAACAATACCAGGGCAAACCTCGGCACCACAGCACTCCTCAAAGAGTGCTGCTGCAATATCTGCAACAGATGCGCAGCCGTTTGGATCCACAAGACGCTCGTAGCGAATAGAAGCCTCGCTCATCAGATCAAGGTTTCTACTGGTACGGCTAATGTGGCCGTTATCAAAGACAGCGGATTCCAAAAGGACATCAACGGTATTCTCGGTAATTTCAGAATCCAGGCCACCCATAACACCAGCAAGTGCAATAGGAGTCTTACCGTTATCTGTGATGACCGTCATATCGGACGTGAGCTCGCGGTCTTCTCCGTCAAGCGTCACAATGTGCTCACCGTCTTCTGCTGCACGAACCACAATGTGGTACTTGCCATCTTCCTTGGTAAGTTT
>CAURGZ010000033.1:0-15425 GCA_963524285.1 uncultured Atopobium sp. | reverse complement strand
CAATCACGTAATCGATAGCGCGGAAGTGGTTCTGAGTTTCTACAATGTCATCAATATGAACAGTATTTCCTTCAACGCCGATAGTAGCCGTTTCAAAAATCATGCGTGTCTGATCAAGGGAGAGTTTGCTTCCCTCAATGTGATTAGAGTTGTAGGTAAGCTCTACCTGGAGTTTATGGTAAATGCCACCCTTTATTTTTGAGGCCTTTTCTTCAATCAAGCGCGTAAGCAGCGGACTTGTTGACGATGTTTTGGCATTTTTTCGAGAAGGTTTTACGGCATCGGCAGGAATGTTCCAAGTTTTTCCCACGAGAAAAGCACCTGGTACGCGACCTGTTGCACAGTAATTGCGAACACTTCTCTCGGATATGCCCCAGAGCTCAGCAATCTCTGCCGCAGAAAGAAATCCCATTGAGCTTCACCCCCCCTATCGGCAAAAACTGATGAGATTATTATAGCAGAGGAGGTTATTTCTTGCCGATATCGGCAAAATTCATAAGCAAAATGATTAAGTCAAACAATGAAAATACGAAACGATTTCGCACAGTTGAGGTTTATCTTTCTCCTCTAACTTTTACGGGTTTCTTTTCCGGAAGCTCAGCATACATACCATCCAGAAGTTCCAGAACAAGCGCCGTCTCTTCAAATCTATCAAATACATGCATTAGTGTCTTTGAGCCTTCATACGGATAACGCAATTCTGAATCAGCAAGTAACGTATCCGATGTAGGCGTTCTCTTCAAAAACAGTTCATTGTCGCCAATATCACCTATTAACTTACCATTAAGATACACGAGATATCCGCCCATCATGGATCTTATGGTAATATCGCCTGCTACAGAAAAGACTTCACGAACATATTCATTGAATTCATTCACCTTGAATGCACTCCTATCAAATTTGAATTTGTACGACTCAGCCGAAGACGTCTTAGCAGGTTTTATTCACAAAGCTGGATATCAATGTCCTCGGCCTCTATAAAAATCTGGCCGTTGTTCATATAAATCCCGAGCTTTCCTGGTTCTGGTTCTACAACCTCATAGAGCACAGTCGGCAAAGCCACATCCAATGATAAAAGAAAGTTACTCACCTCGTTTGCCCGGATGTGCGCCACTATAGGTACGCCGCTAAGATCGGTCGGCTTCCTAACTTCCGAATGATCCTCAATGATCAAATGGAAGGTCTTCTCCTCAAAGTCGCAGGAACCCACGTTCAAATCATGGAACGCATTCACCTTGTCGAGAAGTTCCACCAAGCTTTTCATTTGCATCTCCCATCCCGTTACTGCTTTGTTAACCTAAAAACTGGAGAAAATAAGGACGCAAAAAATGTTAGTAGCGGAGGTTTTGAGTTGCAACTACTCCCACTCAATGGTCGCATAACCCGTTTTCATGTACTCAGCAGGGTGAGTGACTGGAAAAATGAGACTTTCAACTCATCGGGTGGCTACGTACCTATTGTTTATGATGAGGCTTCGTCATCGCGAGAAGATGAGTTTCAAATTTGCATACCTCGTCGCAACAAAAACCCACTAATCTCATGCGCTCCTCAGAGATTGACTCTTTTCCCGATTATGCGAACAGCGTCCATGGCATCCACCACTGAGACCGCGGAGGCATATGGATTCAGACGCGTATACGCGCTCCATATGCGGGCAATTTCATCGGAGCCTTCAATCTCTCGACTAACAAGCTCATAGTCTTTCATCATGTCTGAAGAACCGCGATGCTCAGACGTCCGCTGTACAGCCTCCCGCAGCGTCTCCCAGTCAATCGTCTGTTCGTATAGTCTTACGAGCATTGCGAGATCGTACAGATCTCGAGCACGCGTAGTAGCGACACCACGCTTCACTACCGCCTCGAACTTCTCTGCGATACACGTCTCTAACGGGTACGACATCAAATGAATCAACCTTTTCCCAAACAGGGTGGGGAACTGGTATTCAATCTCCCTCGGGGTGATGATGTCGCCCGTCGTGACATCAACCTTCAATGGCGTCCTCATACGCCCGAATGTTGCGGTCAGATGCGCACGCAATCCGCCGTAGTCGTCGTCCTTACGGATGGGCTCCACTCGCTCGAACGCAAAGGTAATCCCATCTTCCAGGTTGATGGAACAAATATCTCGCATGGCGGTCGAAACTGTCTCTTCGCTCACTGTCAGAGCTCTAATAGTCGCGTCTAAATCCATGGTGGTGCGCTGGGCCACACCCATCATCGAGGAAAGAAGCAGCCCTCCCTTGATGACGAAGTGTTCACGGTACTGCGTCCTCTCTAGTCTCATAAGAAGGTGCTCGAAGAAATAGCGCTGCATAATTTCCTGGGCAGAAAGGCCGTGCTCCTTTGCCAGAGCCTTCGCTTTGCCTCTCAGGCTCGCATCGTTGAGGATTGTCATGACAGCACCTCCAAGTACATCTGAATCTCTGCGGTTGCGTTCATGATCTCTGCATAACGCATCAGCTGGGACAAGTTCTTCTCGGGAGAGTCAAAGTACGCATTCATGGCCTGTCCGAGAAGTTGGGTGTCAGCCTCGCCGCGCCTGCGTGCCATCACGAGGTCACAGATGCTGCGTTCGCGGTCATGAAGCAGCAGCGGTGTGCCCGCGGGAGACTCGCCTTGCACCACACCCAAACCATAGAGCCCCTTGCCCTCATGCGAAACAAGGCAGTTGGGAAACTCCCCTACTATGCCATCTTCCTTGTATCCCCGGGGGAGCGAGACCTCGTACACACCCGGCACGATATCAGTCATGCCGTGAAGGTAGAGCGAGCTACTGCAGCGAAAGACGACCTTCGGCCAGCGAAGCGAGATGACTGCGAAGTCATCTAGCGGTGTATCAGCGAGTGCGAAGACCCCACGGCTCTCCTTGACCGCTACGCCCTGGGAGATGAGCAGCTGCAACATGCTCGATGAGAAGCCCGCCTCACGTGCCTGTTTGGTGGTAACACGACCGGCGCTTTCATGCATGAACTTTATGAGGGCATCCTTCTTCGTTTTTTCCTCCAATGGTAAGACATACGACAATAATACTTATAATATAGTATATATTGCCATAGACTTAGATATGATTAGATAATTTAAGGCTTGCATGGGAGGGCGCAGAAAACATTTTAGGCGTGTTGATGTAGGCGCGCGTAGCTACACGGGAATTATTTGACATAAGCAAGCAGACGTTTCTGCACACTTTTCACTGTGCTACCAAAGCGTTATCCCTTACATAGGTTCTTGCTCATATAAAAGATTTTCTATGGTTGAACGAACTGCGGCTTGAACCGTTCTTCCGTTTGACTCGGTAACGAGGATTTTTCTTGCCGCTAACCGTATCACCTGCTGGCGATTGATATCTTCATGATTGACAATCTGAAACAACTGCTTATCTGCTTCTATTTCCAATATTTTCAATAAATTGTTTGGAGAAAAGTCTTCGAAGTAGATACTTTTATCAATTCGGAAATAGATCGGATCCCCAAGGTTTCTTCTTGTGGTCATGTCCCGAAAAGTGGCGTAAGCAAGCATTTTAGGTGTTTAAAAGAAGTGCGGTTATTTCCTAAAATATAGTCACCACAACCAATTCAGAAAGGAAATAACCGCAATGCAAACTCTACACGAAACTGAGCTCTCCTACACCCAAGATCACAAATTAGATCTTAATGGTATGGCACGAACACTACTTGAAGACTTAGTGAATAAATAATTATTAGCTCCTACTTCTACATTTATTTTATTAATCCGAGACCCTCAAAGTAGTCATAAAGTTCAGCTTTATACTTTTTAACAATTTCGTTCGCTCTCTTATTCCATGAATCATAAATTATCGTGCGATTCAAACGGGACATAATGATACAGATGGGCTATTGACTGAGTTTCTCTATGTCTATCCTTTATAAGTTAGATAGAGCTAACCGAAGGGAGACGTATTATGCCTGAAACACCCTCAGTCAAGAAAAAAGGACTGCAACCAAAAGACCTTATAAACATCGGTATCTTCACTGCTCTCTACTTCATAATCATTATGGCTGTGGCAATGCTGGGCTACGTTCCTATATTCATTCCATTGCTCTCCGTCATCTGTCCGCTTATCGGAGGCATTCCGTACATGCTCTATATCACAAAAGTAAGGCATTTCGGAATGGTTTTCATCATGGGAACCATCCTCGGCCTTCTTATGGGTCTCGGCGGCATGGGCGTATATGCCTTTATTACGGGGCCAGTATGTGGTCTTCTCGCCGACCTTGTCCTCAGAAGCGGTAACTATAACAGCGTAGGGCGCGCCATACTTTCACACGGAGTCCTGAGCGTATGGTTGATAGGCAACTATATTCCCATCGTCATGAATCGCGCGAGCTACTTCGCAGGTATCGCCTCTGGCTACGGACAGGAATATGCCGACGCCCTCTCCAGCTACATTCCTGACTGGAGCCTTCTACCTCTTGCTCTTGCTGCATTTGTCGCAGGGTGTATCGGAGCCGTCATCGGCAAGAAACTCCTCCACAAGCACTTTGAGCGAGCCGGCATCGCATAATGAAAAAGGGGCTATTCCTCTCAACTGCCAATAACCGAGGGCTCGTGCTTGATCCCCGCACTAAAGTGCTTTCCACACTCGTCGTCTCAACAATTATGCTTGGGTCTTATAATGTGGGGCCTCTTCTTGTGGTTAAGCCGCTGCTTATCGCAACACCTTTCATCATGCTAGCCCTCTCTCACCATTTCCGCTCAGCAATCACCTACCTCACGTTATACGGGGCTGCAAGCGCTGTAGCGGCAATCGCGGAATCATGCCTCACTGGAGTTGCTCTCTTTGCCACGCTAGGCATCTCGGGAATCGTAAGGCAGTTCGCCCCTGGTATTGCCATGGGAACCTGGCTAGTCACAACCACGTCAGTGAGTGAGTTTATGGCAGCATGCGACCGTATGCACATGCCTCAGGCAGTAGAAATTCCCTTTGTCGTAATGCTTCGATACTTCCCAGCGATAGCCGACGACTACCGACAAATAGCTGCTGCTATACGCATGCGCAGCAGCAAGACGTTCAGAAACCCTATCTCCGCCATCGAGAATTGCCTGGTACCGCTGCTTGTCTCAGCAGTGCGAGGCGGTGAAGACCTCTCTGCTTCGGCGCTTGTGCGAGGGCTCGGTGGACCAACAGCTCGCACAAACATAAACGAAGCACGCATGCGTGTACGAGACTGGATAGTAATCGCCTTTCTCGCCATAGCCACTATCTGCGCGGTGGTCACGCCATTGCTCTACTACTAGGATCGAAATGATCGAGATAAAAAATGCATGCTACTGCTATCAGGCAAGCGAGAAAAACAGCCTCTCCGAGGTCAACCTTAACGTAGCCCCTGGTGAAGTAGTCTGTCTGACGGGTGCCTCAGGATCTGGAAAGACAACCCTCACAAGGCTCGTCAATGGCCTCATCCCCCATTATTATGAGGGGAAACTCTCGGGGAAGATTGAGGTCTGTGGTCTTACACCTTCCAACCACGAGCTTTGGGAACTGGCGCCAAAGGTCGGATCAGTCTTCCAGAATCCTAAGACCCAATTTTTCTGTTTGGATACAACCGGTGAACTTGCATTTGCATGTGAGAACCAAGGAATAACACCTGACAAGATACGCACGCGCTTAAAGGACGTCGCCAACGCGCTTGAGCTCACAGATCTTATCGACCGCAGCTGCCTCTCACTTTCTGGTGGAGAAAAACAACGTGTTGCCTGTGGCTCGGCCACTATGCTTGACCCGGATGTTCTCGTCCTTGACGAACCGTCCTCCAACCTTGACTTCGCTTCCATAGGACTTCTCCGAAAGATTGTTGCAAAATGGAAAGCTGAGGGCCGCACTGTGCTCATCTCCGAGCATCGACTCCATTGGTTGGAGGGCATCGCCGATCGCATTATTGTGATGCGCTCAGGCAGCGTGGAACGCGAGATTGACTCCAAGCAATTCTATGCATCCACTGCTGCCGAGGCGCGAGCGCTTGGTTTGCGCTCACCAACTTTTGCGGCCATTGCAGCTGAACAGTGCTGCGCACGGAGCGAGAAGAACGAGTTTGTTGAAATACGGGATATGAACTACCACTACCCTCAATCGAGCCGCGGCATCAACGTTTCTCACATCGCTTTCAGGCGAGGAGGTGTCACTGCCATCATCGGAAGCAATGGTGCTGGAAAGTCTACCTTCGCACGCTGCATCTGCGGTCTTGTGAGCGGTTGCAAAGGGACCATAGACGTTGGAGAAGGTCCTCACTCTCTCTCAAGCAGATCAAGAAACGGCTACTTGGTTATGCAGGACGTGAGCCATCAACTCTTCCAAGAGAGCGTGTTTGATGAGGTACTTGCCTCCACAAGACGTGCCGACGAACACCTTACCCGTACTATACTTGCATCGTTGGACTTAACTGAACTGGCACAACGCCATCCGCTGTCGCTTTCAGGAGGCCAAATGCAACGCGTTGCCCTCGCTACGGCACTTGCATCGGGTCGTGACCTACTCGTGCTTGACGAACCTACCAGTGGACTTGACCTTGCCCATATGGAACAGGTTGCTGCAAGCGTTACCGCAGCAGCAGCGGAAGGACGAGCTGTCGTGGTTGTAACACACGATCCTGAGTTCATCAGAGCATGTTGCACCGACTTTGCCCGCATGGAAGACGGATCGTTTGTAGACCAAGGCGCGCTCGACGATGCGGGCTGGTCAAAGGTACTGTCATTTTTTGAGAACGCTCTTCAGAGAAACGAAGGGAATTGGAGACGCGATGGACATTGCTAACTATGCAGACATGGGTGGCAACGTCCGTCGCGTGACGCACGATACAGATCATTCTGTATGGAGGGCGGAAGGTACTGACGGACAGGGCATCATGACAATGCACGATGTCATGCCTGGAATTACCCTCATGTTCAATGACTTCACAAGCGTATGGAACCTTGAATCGGGCTTTAAGCTTACCCCAGGATCACGCATGCTCTGCCTGAACTATTGTCGAGAAGGAAGAATTGAGTGGGAGTCTGGGACTGACTCATGCCTGTACCTTGACGTAGGTGATCTTGGCATTGACGATCACGCAAGACATGAAAGTCTCTTTCGGTTTCCGTTTGGACACTACCGTGGTGTCACCGTCTGTCTTGATCCCGACATAGCAGATAAATCGCTGCAATCAATGTTTCCCGAGGGCTTTCCTGTGAGTGTTAAGCAGCTCTACGAGAGGTTCTGTTCAGGCGATGAACCAAGTGTGCTCCGTAGCGGGCCGTCGGTCGAGCATATTTTCTGCGAGATATATAACGCTCATGACCGCTTTAGAGATGCTTACCTAAAACTCAAGATTATGGAGCTTCTCTTGTTTCTCGGCAGTAATATTCCTGAAGGCGGACGTATTGGACAGTACGGTCTCACGCGCGCACAGGTTGATAAGGTAAAGGAAATAGAACGAGCTATAACCTCTGATCTTTCTTCCCATAAGACACTCAAAGAGCTCTCACAAGAGTTCGAGTTTCCCTATGCCAGCATGCAGCGGTGGTTCAAGGAGGTTTATGGCGCTAGTGTGCACGTATACCTCACACGCTATCGCATGGCACAAGCTGCAACCCTCCTCCGAACAACCTCCAAGCCAATCGGTGAGGTGGCATTTGAAGTCGGATATACCAATGCCTCAAAATTTGCTTCCACATTCCGTAATGTCGTTGGCATGGCACCTGGCGATTACCGTGAAAGCGCTGGACAAGAAAGATAATCCACCCGCATAGATACACTTGGAGCTAGCCGCGACAATCGGGCTTTTCTCATGCAACGAGCTATGAATACAATTTGCTCATACTCGTCGTTTGGGAGGACCCATGGACCCTAGCAAAAAGAAAAAGAGCAGTTGGATACAGCGGCTTGCTTCATTTACACGCGGACAGCGTCTAAAACTTGGAGCCTCGCTGTTATGTGCTGTGGTAGGTGTTGTTGGAGGCATTATTCCCTTTTTTGCCGCCTACAAGTTGATTGCGCTCTCAATAACAGACACCCTTGCCATCAGTGAAGTTGGACACTGGGCACTCATTGCCCTTCTCGGAGTGGCAGTTCAGACAATAGGCTATCTAGCCTCAACATCAACATCACACAGCGTTGCCTACCATACGCTTGAAAACTTGCGAAACGCCACTTGCAAACATCTTGCTGCATGCTCCCTCGGCGATGTTCAATCAGCGCCCTCTGGAGCACTTAAGAAAATAATCATTGACGATATTGAGCAAATGGAGCTGCCCATTGCCCACGTTATCCCGGAATTTACCAGCAATGTGCTTCTTCTCATCTTGTGTTTTGCAATCGTGTGGTCAATTGATATCCGGCTCGCTCTCTCTATGCTCATCGCACCAGCCTTGTCAATTGTGCCCCTTTCGCTCCTTTTTAAAAACTTTGAACGAGACTATGCAGCGTACTGGACGGCAAGTGAGCGCGTTAACTCAACACTCGTCGAATACATCGATGGAATCGAAGTCATCAAGACTTTCAACCAAGCCGACTCCTCGTATGCTCGCTTTCGTAACGACATCTCTGAATTTGAGAAACTAACGCTTGCCTGGTATAAGTCTGCTCGTATCCCCATGAACGCCATGTTTGCAATACTGCCAACGCTTCTTCTGGGTGTTGTACCAGTTGGATGCATTCTTGTAGCTTCGGGCAGTATCGACGTAGCTCAGATGGCTCTTGCATGTATGTTGTCAATCGGCGTCATTGGTCCTCTCACTAAAATTACGCAGTACACCAATATGTTCAAGGAAATCGAGAAGGTAATGGACAGCGTTAGTAAGCTGTTAGAGATGAAACCCTTGCCCGAAGTCTCCTCTCCCGCACTCATCACGTCCCACGATGTCTCATTCAAGAACGTCCGATTCTCATATTCCAACGAAGAAGTGCTCCACGGAATCTCTCTTGAAGTGCCTGAAGGTACCTCATGTGCTCTGGTGGGACCAAGTGGTTCTGGAAAGTCAACAATGGCCAAGCTCATTGCTCGATTCTGGGACGCAGGATCAGGAGCAATCCGCATCGGGGAAACTGACGTGCGCGATATACCACTTGATCAGCTCGCTGGCCTTGTAAGCTTTGTGACTCAAGACAATTTCCTCTTTGATCGAACAATCTTTGAGAACGTAAGGCTCGGACGTCCAGGCGCAACTGACGCCGAGGTAGAGCGCGCGCTTGCTGCTGCGCACTGTGAAGAGTTGGCAGATAAGCTTGCAAATGGATTTGAGACCCTTTCCGGAGAAGCCGGAGGAGCTCTTTCGGGTGGAGAACGCCAGCGCATCTCTATCGCACGCGCCTATCTGAAAGATGCACCGATTCTTGTGCTCGATGAGGCAACTGCGTTCATAGACCCCGAAAGTGAGGAGCTCATTCAACAGGCACTCTCAGAACTTGCACGTGGAAAGACGCTGATTGTAATCGCGCACAGAATCTCAACGGTGCGTAATTTTGACAAGATAGTAGTCATGGATTCCGGAAACATCGTCGCTGAGGGAACACATACGGACCTCCTTGGTTCAAGTGATCTCTATCACCGCATGTGGGAAGCACATATCTCCAATGGAACTCATGAAGTGAGAAAGGGGTAGCGTAATGTTTAGTGCGCTTATAAAAGTGGTGCGTTGGACGGGCAACAAGAAAACGCGAATTCTCTTTGGCTTTGCATACTCTTTTCTTATCTCACTTGTTTCTGCAGCACCCATCGCTATTGCCGCCTGGGCCATGTGCGGGTTTCTCGGCTTATCAAATGGCGAGAAACCCGATCTTAAAATTGCACTTACGGCTGGGCTGGCCATTATTGCTTCGATTGCGCTACGCGCGGCACTTATGTGGTTGAGGGCACGGGCCGAGGAGACCGTAGCTGCGGAACGTTCTAACGAGGTGCGTGTACGTATCGGAGAAGCACTGAAACGCGTCCCTCTTGGTTACTTTGACAATCACCCATCAGGAGAAATTCTCTCGGCACTCACAACCGAGCTGTCATTCGTGGAAATCCACGGTATGCGCATGGTAGACATGCTTGGCAACGGATACATAACCGCAGCCGCAATGGTGGCGTTTCTCGCCTTCATGGATCTGCGGGCCTGCTTCCTCGCATTGGCTGCGATTGCGGTAGCAACGGTGGTACTGGAGCTGATGTTCAAAAATTCCGAGCGTTTGTCGCCCGCGCAAAATGACGCACGCGAGGATATGGCTCAAGCAACGTTGGAATACATCCACGGTATGCCCGTTGTTAAGAGTTACCGGCAGGTAGGTGCTGCTGTTTCAGCAGTACGCTCCGCATACGCACGTTCTAGAAATGTAAATCTCAAAACCGAGCTTGCTTTCCAACCCTTCAACGCCTTGCTTCTCTTTGTGACACGCAGTGCTTCGATTGGCGTCATTGTTATCGTATGTATCTCTTTCCTGAACGGCACGATATCTCTTCTTAACTTCTGCACACTGGTGATGTTCTCCTTTATGTTGTTCCAATCAATCGAGGCTTGTGGCGATGCTGCCTACGTAATTGGACACATCGGAGAAGTTATCGACCGTCTTGACGCTATCGAATCCGCACCCGCAATCGATGACAATTGCAAAGCTGTGAAACTTGAGCATCACAACCTTGAGATGCATGACGTCTCATTTGCTTACGGAGATGGACCTCTTGTACTCAACGGAATGTCTCTGACTATTCCCGAGGGAACAACTGCAGCTCTTGTTGGAGGAAGTGGTTCAGGTAAGACAACTGTTGCCAAGTTGTTTGCACGTTTCTATGATGCAACAGGCGGCTCCGTATGCATAGGAGGCCACGATGTACGCGAGCTTTCTTGCGACAGCATTCTTGCGGACTTCTCTATGGTTTTCCAAGACGTCTATCTTATGGATGACACGATTGAGCGCAATATTGCCCTAAGCAGGCCAGATGCACAGTTTGAAGAGATTGTAGAAGCGGCAAAGGCCGCACGCTGCGATGAGTTCATAAAAGCTCTGCCTGAAGGCTATAAGACAAAAGTTGGAGAAGGTGGAGCGCGACTATCTGGAGGCGAGAGACAACGCATCTCAATTGCTCGCGCAATTTTGAAGGATGCGCCTATTGTTGTTCTCGATGAGGCAACGGCAAGTGTTGACCCAGAAAACGAAGCAGAGATTCAAGCAGCCCTTGCCCAACTCTGTAAGGGAAAAACTGTGCTTGAGATTGCGCATCGTCTCTCAACAATTGAGGAAGCTGACCAGATTTTCTTCCTTAGAGATGGACGTGTTGCAGAACAGGGCACCCATGAGGAGCTTATCTCGCACAGCGGTCCCTACCATGACTTTGTTGAAGCTCGCTCGCGTATTGAAGGCTGGCAGATTTCTAAGTAATGGCGAGATAAACGCGAAGTATTGGGAAATAAGTACAGATGAACCAATAGTTAAAGCCACCCGCTCTGAGCTGGGAACACTTTTTAAAAAATGAGAAATTATCACGTGCATGCCTAGTACGAAGACACTCTGACTATATCTTACTAGCCAGATCGGCAGCCTCTCTCGCATTGGTTGCCATGCCCATGTACTCCATGCCGTAGACCCCGGCAAAGCGCCTCACGGTGTACTCGGCGCGTTCCAGCATCGCGGGTGTGGGGGCTGCTCCCTGGAAGATGAAGAAGAGCCGCTTCCCCGCCATGCTGCCCTCGCCCACGGAGCCGTAGAAGCGGTCGAGCAGGTTGCGAATCATGCCCGAGAGGTCATGCCAGTAGACGGGCGAGCCGAGCACGATGGTGTCGGCCTGTTTGAAGCGGACCAGCACCTGATTGAACTCGTCGTCGTCGAAGTGCTGCCCGTAGTCGTAGACCTTGTGGTCTGCGAGATCTATCTGGTCGAAATCATGACCGGCGAGGAGCCTTTGCCCAAGGGCGGAGGTGTTCCCGCCCTTCTCGCCACCATTGATGAAAAGAATGCTCATGTCACTCACTTCTTAGAGGTTGCTTCCAAAGAACTCGACGAGCTTGCCCACAGCCTGGGAAACATAATCCGGCTTCCAATAGGTCTGGATGTGGGTCGCGCCTGGGATCTCGAAGATCTCTCGCACGGGAGCGTTCACAGCCGCCTCGTAGCAGTCGATGGTCATGTACCCCGTATCGGCATGGCTTCCCATCATCATAAGCAGCGGCACGTTGATGAGCTCGGCCCCTTGGCGCGCATCCCATGCGGCGAGTTTCATGAGGCTCGACACCGTGTAGCTGAAGGTACTGCCCTCATGAGCCGCGTCGCGACCGTAATAGTAGTAGCCTTCGCGGTAGAGGTCGTAAGGCATGGCGTCTGCCTGCTCGGGTGTTGCGGTCTCGCACATGTTGGGAGTGAGCGCGGCGTTCTTGCCGTCGACCTCGTCCTGGCGAGCCTTGCTTGCGGCGGCCAGACGCTCCTGGATGGAGTCGACCTGGCTTCCACGAAAGCCCTCGCGGCGCACCTCGCCGGAATTGAACAGCGACAACGTCGCCACAGCCTTGAGGCGCTTGTCGGTCTGCGCTGCCTTGAAGGTGTATCCTCCTCCTCCGCAGATGCCGAGCGCCGCCACGCGCTCGCGGTCGACTCCCGGGAACTGCATGATGATGTCGGTGGCGCGGAAGATGTCCTCCACGCGGTTCTCGGGCCAGTCGATGCTTCTCGGCTCGCCTCCGCTCTCGCCCTGGTAGGCCGCGTCGAAGGCGAGCGCGATATAACCGTTCTCGGCCAGCTTCTGGGCGTAGTTGCCCGCCACCTGGTCCTTCATGCCGCCGTTGGGATGCGCCACCACCACTGCTGGATAGCTCCCGTTCGGGTCGTAGCCAGCCGGGGTGTAGACGTTGGCCACCGCGAAGAAATCGCGGTAGGGGTACTTGATGGCGTGGATGTTAACCTCGCCCTCGACGTTCTGGGTAATGGCGTCGCTGTAGACGAGCCCGAAGGGGTTGCCCACCACGGGAATGAACTCGCGCTCTGTGAATGTCCTGTCTGACATGATTCGTCCTTTCACTTGAATGGGTTCATCTAAGATGATGGACCTACTTACCCCTATCCTTCAACTTGTCATGAACGCTGGCTTACTTCTGTGAATCGTAGTCGAGCTTGACGGCAGCGTAGGACTCGAGCTTCTCCTGAGAAGGCTCGTAGTAGCTCTTCGTGCCGTCGAGCTTGGCGATGCGATTCATCTCCTCATCCGTGAGGACGAAGTCGAAGATAGCGGCGTTGTCGGCGATGTGCGCCGGATTCGTGGAGCCGGGGATAATGCTGTTTCCCATCTGCACGTGCCAGCGCAGGATGATCTGGGCAGGGGTCTTGCCGTACTTCTCCGCCAACTCTTGGAAGACCGGCTCCTCCTGGAGGCCCCTGTCTCCGTGTCCTAGCGGGTACCATGCTTCGATGACGATACTGTAGGGCTCGAGAAACTCGCGGAGCTCGCGCTCCTGGAAGTAGGGGTGGCACTCGACGGTTACCAGCTGAGGCTTTATCTCAGCCGCGTCGATAACCTCCTGGATCTTCTCCTGGGGGAAGTTCGACAAGCCGAGCGAGCGGACCTTGCCGTCGTTGTAGGCGTGCTCCATCGCCTTCCACGCCCCAATGTAGTCGCAGATGGGCTGGTGCAGGATGAGCATGTCCACGTAGTTGGTGCCGAGGCGCTCAAGGGTCGCGTCGATAGCGGCGCTGGCGTCGTCGTACTCGGTAGGCCAGAGCTTGGTGGATAGGAAGATATCCTCGCGTGGCACGCCCGATGCGCGCATCCCGCGCCCGACTGCTTTCTCGTTCAGGTAGGCGTTGGCGGTATCGATGTGGCGATAGCCCTGCTCAAGGGCGCTCTCTACCGCCGCCTGTGCCTCGTCGGGCTGCATGAGGAAGGTGCCGAGGCCCTCGGCGGGCATCTCGACTCCGTTGTTCAGCTTGATGGTTTCCATGATCGCATCTCCAATCGTTTGGTTGTCTAATGACAATTTAGCCCGACTTCCCGTGGCTCGGAAGTCTCGATTGGTAACCTGATTTGAACTATTGGTTATAAGCGCTGCGGACAGCTGTGCTTATCGACGAGCTCTTCCTCTTCCACTAGATAGGTGCCTTCCTGAGCGCCTCCGCGATTGCCTATCGATGCTTTTCCTCGAGCACAGCAGACACCGCATCGAGAAACTCCCGCACATGGTCGGCGGGGTGCGGCGAATGAAGCAGCCCGTAAGACACGAGACAGCCCCAATCGGTAGGGACGGTTTTGAGCATGGGGTGGACGTTGGCCCACAACGGCAGCGTCGCAAGCGCGAGGTCCTCGTTCGCACTGCGATTGAACACCTCCGCCCGATATTGCGGGAAGTCTACGAGCGCGATTTGAGGATGATGCAAGAGTATCTCGTCGCGCACGCGGTCAATTTCGGCGTTCCAGCCCCGGCGTATAAGCATAAGACTGCGATTGTGGAGGTCGTCGAATGTGACGATGTCGCGTTTGGCGAGTTCGCTGTCGACGGGAACGGCGCACCAGAGTGGCTCGCGCGAAAGCTCGAGGCCCAGGCATCCGCGCTCTTTAAGAAGGGCATCGTCGAAAATCCCCGCCACGACGTCCATGTCTTGCCCGAGGTTCGCCAAACCGCGCGCTGCCGAGGGTGTGTTTTCAAACGTGACCACTTGAAGGCTCATGCCAGGGCAACGTTCCTTCACCTTCGGCCACAGCATCGTGAACGGCGTACTAGGCGTCATGAGCGACACTCCCACGCGGATGATGCGCTTCTCTCCGCGCTCGGCGATGCGGGCGCGTGCGATTGATTCTTGAGAGTACTGCACGATATGGCGGGCGTCGGCGAGCAGTGACCTGCCTGCTCGCGTAAGCGAAAGCCCCTGATGCGATCGATGGAACAGCGTAAGGCCTAGCCGCGACTCCAGCAGGTTCATCTGCTTGATGACGGCCGTGGGCGTGATGAACAGGGCTTGGGCGGCCTTCGAGAAGCTGCCGAATTCGGCGACCTTGATGAACGTGTCAAGCTGAGGGTTATACACGGGATTCTCCTAACCTCGCTGCCTCGCGCACGCGCCCTGCAATCGCCAAAATCGCCTTAGCGCACACCTTAAGATTATAACTCCACCACGAAGCGAGACTTCCCACACCGTTGACCCCCGGCGGGTGTTGCTGGAAGGGTATTCCGGCGGCGGGGAGACGCTCTCGCCCGTGATGGGAATGCGCCCCGAGCTGTTGAACTGCCTCCCATTTCTTGGATACGAGAAATGGGAGGCTTTTATGCGGGTGGCTTTATGTTTTGCTTGAGGATGCTCTCAACAAGCTGACGTCTATTGATCAAAAACAGCACTATAACGTTAAAACGAGAAAAGCAGTTACACCTACTTATCACCGTACGGAATTCGGAAGTAATCCAGTGTGACTTTGAATCTATCCTGAGCTGTAAGGCACGTATCAAGAAGATAGCCGTTCTCCTTATCCCACTTAGAGA
>CAURGZ010000032.1:0-15619 GCA_963524285.1 uncultured Atopobium sp. | reverse complement strand
TCTGCATGATTGAGGTATTTTCAGCGTAATGTATACGTCTTTTTAACAGATTATCTGACTTAGGTGTGTTTTGAACTGACTCCTATTTCTCGTGTCCAAGAAATGGGAGGCAGTTCATTTGATGTGGAGGCTTTTTCTGTCTTGCGGCAGCTTGACCGCAAGCTGGCCGTGGACTGATCGCTGGTTGGCCGCAACTTAATCGCAGCCCAATCGTAGCCCGACACCGTTCAAGAAAATTGTCTCAAAAAGTGGACAAAAGTCCTTATTTTTATTTTAGGGAGCAGGTACAATTACTCAAACTTAAGCCAAAACTGTCCTGTAATGAGGACTTACGAAGCAAGAACAGCGAGGTCTCGTGTGAACGTTCTAACCTACCTTGACAGTCTTGACTCCGACGTTCGCAAGAAGATCATCAAATGGGCTTCTCGCGTTCCCGCTAATCGTCTTTCTCATTGTAGGCAGATTCGTCTTAATTCCGGACAGACCCTTGTCCACATGCTGGACCGCGTTGATAACGTGTACATTCTGTGCCGCGGTACCGTGCGCACTACGTCGCATAATTCCGCAGGTAGCACGTATGTTATTGACGAGTATCGTGCGCCCGTTGCTTTTGGCGAGATGGAAGTTATTAGCGAGAGCCCGTTTTACCTGGGCTCGCTCACCGCAACTTCCGGCTGCGAGTTTATTTCGGTTCCACGCGAGGACTACCTGCAGTGGATTCGTTCGGACCCTGAGGCACTTCTCACCCGCTCGCGCTGGATTATCAAGAATCTAACACGTCAGTCTGGCTACGAGCGCAGCTTGCTGACCTGGAGCGGAACCAAGCGCCTGATGTACATGCTTAGCGAGCTGACGCGCGATCAGATTCACCGCGGCGTTGTTGAGTGGCCGTTTACGGTGCGTCTGACCAGGCAAGAGTTGGCAGACAAGATTGGTACCAGCACAAAAACTGTTGCCCGCGGCATCGACGAGCTTAAGGAGAGGGGCATGGTTTCTGTTCAGCACGGCAAGATTGTCATTACCGAGAGGCAATTCCAGCGCCTCGACGATGCAATGAAACACGAGGGAGAATCCCACCTTCTGGACTAACCTCTGTACCTGGCACAACGCTTGGGCAAGACCGATCTTCTCGCCCCAGGCAGCGCGCCGCGCAACGCGGTGCACCATAACTTGGAACGACCGACGTACCCGTCGCAATCACAAACCTGTTTTTGCAGGATAAACGTAAGGAGCACTAATGAGCGAGTTCATGGACATCATCACTTCCGACAACCTCTCGTACAAGCAGAAGGTTCTGCACCTGGCTCAGGCTGCCGAGAACTCCGAGCACCCTATCAAGACCACCGCTGAGTTTGATCGTCTTTTTGCAGCTCACGCGCTTGACGACATGTGTGAGGGCAACGCTCCTTACCGTCCTCGCTACATCTGCCCTGACTACCAGGTATTTGCTCAGAACGGTTCCGAGTTTTTGCGCTTTGACAAGCCAGAGACCCTTGATGACCTGCTCTGGGGCCTTGCCGCTCTCTATGACAACGTTCCCTCCGTCACCAGCCGCCCTGTGTACGTTGGCCAGCTGGACAAGATTATTGATCCGTTCCTGGAGGGCATGACCGACGCAGAGATTAAGCCTCGTCTGCGCCGCTTCCTGAACCACATTGACCGCACCGTTGCAAGTGGTTACTGCCACGCAAACATTGGTCCAGAGGACACTCGCGCAGGTAGACTGCTGCTTGAGGTTGACCGCGAACTCATGAATGCAGTTCCAAACTTCACCCTCAAGTACGATCCAGAGGTCACATCTGACGAGTTCATGCGCCTGGCAGTCAAGACCACCATGGTCTGCTCCAACCCTGCTTTTGCTAACCACCGCATCCACAAAGAGACCTACCCTGGCGAGTACACCGTCGTAAGCTGCTACAACGTTCTTCCTATGGGCGGCGGCGCTTACACCTTGAGCCGCGTGCTTCTCCCTGGCCTCGCAAAGCTTGCAACCAACGTTGACGACTTCATGAACAACCTGCTGCCAACCGCAACTGGCGAGGTTCTGAACTTCATGAACGAGCGCGTCCGCTTCATTGTTGAAGATTCCAACTTCTTTGAGACCAGCTTCCTGGCTCAGGAAGGCCTCATTTCTCGCGAGCGCTTCTGCGGCATGTTTGGTGTTGCCGGCATGAGCGAGTGCGTCGCTGAGCTGCTACACCTTGATAGCAGCCGCACCTACGGCAAGGATGATGAGGCAAACGAGCTGGCCGACAAGATCATGGTCAAGATTGCCGACCAGGTCAACAGCTTTGACGCCGTCTACTCCGAGGTCTTTGGCGGTCGCTTCACCCTGCACGCACAGGCTGGCTTCTCCGACCAGCAGGGCGTTACCCCAGGTGTCCGCATCAAGGTTGGCGACGAGCCTGCAAACCTCTACGACCACATTCGCCACAGCGCACGCATGCACCGCTTCTTCAACAGTGGCGTCTCCGACATCTTCCCAGCTGAGCCTACTGCTGAGCGCAACCCAGACGCTGTCGTTGACGTGGTCAAGGCCGCATTCTCCATCGACGACAAGTACCTCTCGTTCTACAGCTCCGAGGGTGACCTGGTCCGCATTACCGGCTTCCTGGCTAAGCGCTCCGAGATGAAGAAGTTCCAGTCCGGCGACGTTGTTCTTCAGGACACCGCTCACGACGGCCTGGGCAACTTCACCGCCAACCACCTTGGCGAGCGCAAGGTTCGCATGAGCGACTAGCGAGAAGAGCTACGCAATCGTGACCTTCACTGCAACAGAAACAACTTTGGGAGCAACGCGCGGCAAAGCGGCGCGTCCCGCAACCGCAAGCGTCCCAGCAACCAATTCAGGAGCAACACATCCAACTGGGTGTGTTGCTCCTGTCAACAAGATCATTCCCTTCTCGCTGGTAGATGGCCCAGGAAGCCGAACTGCCGTCTTCCTGCAGGGCTGCAACATTCGCTGCGCATACTGCCACAACCCCGAGACCCAGGTGGAATGCATCTCCTGCCAAGCATGCGTCAAACCATGCCCAGCTCACGCCCTGTCTGTGACTGACGGCAAGGTTGTGTGGGACAACTCCATTTGCATCAACTGCGACAACTGCATCAAGGTATGTCAGCACAAATCCACGCCAAAGATTGAGCTGCTCAGCGCACGCGAGGTGGCCGACCGCTGCATTTCCAACATGCCGTTCATCCGCGGAATCACCACCTCAGGCGGCGAATGCATGCTCCGTCCCGACTTCCTCTACGAACTCTTCACCTACTGCAACGCAGCTGGTCTGAACTGTCTCATCGACTCAAACGGCACCATCGACTTCACCGAGTACCGCGACCTGCTGGATCTCTCAAGTGGCGTCATGCTTGACGTTAAGGCTTGGGATGATCAGTGGTTTGAGCACCTGACCGGCGAAAATGGCGTCACAGTCCGCAAAAATCTTGCTTTTTTGGCCGAGCAAAACAAGCTGGAGGAGGTTCGTGTCATCGTGACCGAAGGCTGGAACGACGCTGAAGCCGCAGTTGATGGCATTGCCACAACTCTTGGCGAGAAGGTCGGTCAGACGCGCATTCGCCTCATGAAGTTCAGGCACTTTGGCGTCCGCGGTCCGATGGAAAACTCCCCTTCTCCAAGCGACGAGCGCATGCAGGCGATTGAGTCGCAGGCTCGTAAGCTTGGCTTTGGTGAGGTTGTCGTCAGTTAGTTGGTGCGACGGGTGCGCGGTGCCAGCCGCGATACCAGCATCGCACAGCTCGCCCAGCACGGGCCGCAGATCCGGTGTGTTTCTCGCCACCCCACTATTCCACAACAAATAACGACCTCGCAGCACATGCTACGGGGTCGTTTTCATTTACTTATCAGTGAAGTGTCGGTACGGCAAGCTCCTGATCAGCGAGCTACTCGGTGACGATAGCGATTCCGCTGGAGCAACCCAGGCGATCAGCGCCCGCTGCGACCATTGCCTCAGCGTCAGCCTTATTGTGGATGCCGCCAGCAGCCTTAACCTTGCAAGTGTTGCCGACAGTCTGCTTCATCAGAGTGACGTCATGAACAGTTGCGCCGCCGGTGCTGAAGCCGGTGCTTGTCTTGACGAACGCAGCCCCAGCAGCCATGCAATCCTTGCAAGCACGAACGATCTGCTCGTCATCAAGCAGGCAGCACTCCAGGATTACCTTAACGGGCACGGAGCCAGCGGCCTCGACAACAGCCTTGATATCAGCGATGACGTAGTCGTCGTCACCCGCGACCAGGTGGCCACCGTTGATGACCATGTCAATCTCGGTGGTGCCGTCGGCAACGCTCTGCTTGGCCTCGGCGACCTTAGCTGCAGTTGAAGCGGCTCCCAGAGGGAAACCGATGCAGGAAGTAATGCCAACTCCAGAGCCCTCGAGCTCGGCGTGAGCCAGGGAAACCCAGCAAGAATTGATAGCGACAGTTGCAAACTTGTACTGCTTTGCCTCGGCGCAAAGTTTCTTGATGTCTTCAGCGGTTGCGTTTTGCTTCAAATTTGTATGGTCGATAAGGCCGTTAACTTCCACGATTTTCTCCTTCTGGCTGTGCGATTATGAGCGGTTTGTGCCCCTCTATTGTACGGCAAGCGGTGCATAAAAGATGTGGCTGCCTTGATTTGCTACCTGGTTTTGAACAACCGTGCCCAGAGCTCCCGCTGTCGCTCTTCAAGATCTAACATAGTCGTGTCACGTGCAGTTATTCCGGTTGACTCTCGAATCTGGCGGACTAAGCCCTGAACGCTTTCAAAGCTTTTAAGCATCTCGCCAGATACCGAAAAATGCGGACATTGAACGCCCGTTACCAGCTCGTTTTCCCTATCCAGGTCTCGCGTGATTTTTTGATTGCCAGAATGCGTTACCGCAGGATCATAATCTAGCAACACCATAGCCCGCTTCTGCCTCTTGTCCTTGAGCTGAATGGTTAAGTCAGGAATTCGAGTGATTTTCTCGCCATATCGGTTTTCCAGCTCAATAGGCTTGTTGAGCTCAACGGTTCCTAGATTAAAGCCACCAAGGTTATACGGGAGGCACAATAGCAGGGCAAGCGAAGCTTCTCGGGTCGACCGAGCTTTCTCTACGATGTGTTGAAGCGCTCGTTTAGCTGGAATGATGCCACGCTTTCTTCCTTGTGTAGCAAGAAACTTTGCAATTGCGGTGCGATTTGTTAGAGGGCCATTTTGGCGTTGCGAAACTCCACCGTGACCATTTTGGTTCAAAAAATAATCAGAGCATAGCGCGCTGCCTGCAAGAATTGTGCCAATGAAATCAAGCTTTGATGCAATCTGCAAGTAAGTGAATTCCGGAGATGTCACAAATCCTTTTAAGTCAGTATCTATTGGCAGGAGTGACGAAGGTAAAACCTTCGTATTACAGATGTGAAGCGCAACATTTGCTCTTGTAGACGCAGAATTCACATCACGAATTAGCAGGTCAACCTTACTATTAGATTCCCGATGGGGTCGCACGCCTTGTATCTCCGGCAGATGCCCATAGTAGACGGCAAGCTCTCGTTCCATGGCCGCTCCAGGTGTAGACTCGGGAACAAGTGGCGCTCTGACCATAGCATTTGCCGCCGACGACGAATCAAATGACCTAGAGGAACTCATTAATAAATTAAACGCTGAAAAGTACGAAAGACAGTAATCCATGGCACTCCTTCGCGAAAAAGTATGAATTCCATACCCGGAAATGGCCTAAGTAATCTGACCGATGCAAAATCACACGGGAAATCTGTGCAAGATTTGTCGTTTGGCACCCTGCGGGAGCTCATCATGTAACTTCTCTGGCTTAGTTTCAAAATTCTGAATAATTCTGCAATTAAATTCATTTCCATGAATACGTAATTTTTGAGCTCAAAATTATGTGCCAAAAAAGGTAAAAAACGCGTTTAGTTGGAAATGAAAATTGAAAATTAGCTGTTTTATCTCCAACTAAGACGATTTTTTACCGCACTAAAAACTTTTATCTGGGCAAACGTTGTATGCAGAAAAATGAAATCTCCAACTAAACGGGTTTTTTACCACTTTGGTGTGAATTGTGGTGTTCCTTGATCCCGATGCACTTTTTACGTGCCCGCGCACGCCTGCGCACGTTACCAGCACGTCGCAGCGCCTACGCTCGCGCCGGTGCGCACAAAAAAGCCTGGTAGCGGAACGCTACCAGGCTTTTAGCGAAGCTAAGTGTCTAAGCTAGATCTTAGAACTCGACAGGAAGGTCGAAGTAGACGCACTTAAGCAGCTGCTCCATCTCCTCCTGGGTAGGCTTGCGTGGGTTGGAGAGGGTGCAAGCGTCCTCGATAGCAAGGCGAGCAACCTCTGGAGCCTTCTCGAAGAACTCCTTCTCGTCGATGATGGAGGTCTCGGACTTGGTTCCGCCCTCGCCGTAGTTCTTGATGCCCTGTGGGATGTTAAGAGCGTCGTTGATGTCGCGAATCTTCTGAACAAGTGCCTCTACCAGCTCGTCCTCAGTGTTGCCCTCGAGGTGCAGGATCTCCTTAGCAATGAATGCATAGCGAGTCTTTGCGCGCTCGTCGCGAGCGTTGAACTGGATGACTTTGCCCAGGTACATAGCGTTTGCGCAACCGTGGATGATGTGACCACCGGAGAATGCAGCGCCGGTCTTGTGAGCCATGGAGTGAACGATGCCCAGAAGGCCAGAGGAGAATGCAATACCAGCAAGGCACTGTGCGTCGTGCATGTGCTGACGTCCCTCTTTGTCGCCTGCGTAGGACTTTGGCAGCCACTCGACAATCTCGCGGATTGCGTGCAGAGCGTCGCCGTCAGTGTACATAGAAGCAACGGTAGAAACGTATGCCTCGATAGCATGGGTCAGTGCGTCCATACCAGTGTGAGCAACAAGCTTAACAGGCATGCCGTAAGTGAGCTCAGGGTCAACAATTGCGACGTCAGGGGTAATCTGGAAGTCAGCGATTGGGTACTTAACGCCCTTCTGGTAATCGGTAATGATGGAGAATGCGGTTACCTCAGTTGCGGTACCGGAAGTAGAAGAAATTGCGCAGAAGTGAGCCTTGGTGCGGAGCTCAGGAAGACCAAAGACCTTGCACATGTCCTCAAAAGTGGTCTCTGGGTACTCGTACTTGATCCACATAGCCTTAGCTGCGTCGATTGGGGAGCCGCCGCCGATAGCAATGATCCAGTCTGGCTGGAACTCGCTCATCTTAGCAGCGCCGCTCATAACGGTCTCGACGGAAGGATCGGACTCGACGCCCTCAATGTGAGAAACCTCAAAACCTGCGGACTTGAGGTCATTCTCGATGTCATCAAGGAAGCCGCCGCGACGCATGGAGCTGCCGCCAGAAACGATAACTGCCCTCTTACCCTTGAGGTTCTTAACCTCGTGACGAGCGCCCTCGCCAAAATACAGATCGCGTGGATTTGTAAAACGTCCCATAAAACCTCTCCTTAACTATGTGCCACTTCCCTAAGCGGCTAGCGAAGCCATTCTTCGCAATTACTTCTTCTCAACATTTCTATTCTATATCTTTTGGGACATCTGTACCAAAATGAATGTGTCATTTTATGCAATATCGTTGAAAATTTATGCAGTCCTCTGACAAGATACTGACGCTCATCTGGCGAGAAACCCGTCCACTCCAAACGTTTCCGTCTGCCGTTCACAATCTTCTTACAACGCTCGCGGAGTTGCGCTGCACACCTCAATAACCTGCGATATTATTACGTAAGAGAGAAAGGAATCCAGTGGCGTTTGACCCGGTAAAAGAAGACTACCAGCGGCTTATCCTCCGCTTTGCTCGCACGCAAGTCGGCGACGAGGACAGCATTGCTACGCTGATGAAGGACTTCAACTGGCGATTCTCCAACGACCGCAATTCCCTCCCTCAAACCGACGAAGACCGCGCGTTCAATCTAGTTGCGCAAGCGGCCGAGATTGTTGATTACCGCCTGCCGTTTGTCGAAGAATCTCAGGCGCAGGCCCTTATCGACCAGGGGAAACGCCTCCTCAATCAGGCCATTCAGCTGGACCCCAATTGTTTTGATGCCCAGCGCATGCTCCACGCCTCAAATAGCAGGCTTTTTGACGCCTACTACCAGTTCCTTGTGGAGAAGCTCCCCCAGGTTGAGGCCGCGTGCAACCAGAAGGCGCAAGAGTCCTCGCAGGGGCTTCCCGCCGAGCAGGCAGAACTTGCCCAGCGCCTGGCCATCAACCCCTATAAGCGCTGGTTAGCCACGCTTTCTTCTCGCGCGCTTATCTGCGGCCGTAACAAAGACGCCATTGCATATGGCGAGAAACTCCTGGAGCTTGACGCTGCGGACGCAGCCGATGCTCGTTTTACGCTTGCACTCGCATACGCAAAGCTTGAGGACGAAGATGCCCTCGACAATCTTATGGATCAGTACCGCAAGCTTGATCCGCCTCGTGGAGCAGATGACCCGTGGATTTTGCTGGCTCGTTTGGCCATACACTTCAAGAAGCGTGAGCTGGTTGAGGCGGAACACTACCTTGACCTGCTGATTGAGCGCTATCCTGAAGCAACGCTTTGCTGTTTTGTGCAGAAAGATTTACCCGAGGGAGAGTTTTCTCGCCTCAACGTGCTTCCCTACTCCGAGGACGAGCTCATCATTGCCATTGCAGAAGCAACCGTGTTGCTGCAAGAAGGAAATGACCTGATAGGACGCGGTGTTCTTGGTCGTTGGCTTGCAGATCAAATTAGGGCGAGAGACCCAAAGACCGTTGAGCTGGCAGAAAAAGAACTTCAAATGCAGGCAAATGCCTTGTTCGCTTCAGCCGATTCGTTCCCTGGTGAATCCGGCGGCAGCGTGCCCGACGGCCCAGCTGGCCCCGGCTTCCCTGGCGGCCCGGTCGGCCCCGGCTTCCCCGGAGGTCCCGCTGGCCCGCGACCAAGCGGACCGCATATTGATGGGCCAAATAATCCATACTCGGGTGGTGATGCAGAGTGATTAAGCATTCCGCTAACGATATGGTCAGTGAGCAGGTAGACCGCCTGGTATCCAAGCATGCGCAAGAAAAGAACATCGTATCTGAGGCTGCTCTCTATGAGTTGAAGCTTGCGGTAGAAGCTTCGCCTGAAGACTTTATTTCTGACGAAGAAGAAAAGGCTTTTGCTCAATACGTCAATGTCATTGGCAAGTATCAGGCTGGAATTACAAAAGAAATTGATTCCGATGCTGACTTCTTTGCAAGTCGGATGGATCTGCTTAACTTCTTGCATAATCAAATGACAAATATTATTGAAAACCCAGCTCTTGCTAACACAAGCATCAACCTTGAAGCTCAGCGAATTCTTGCGCAGATCTCCAACAATCATCCTGCAGCGATCCTCAACGACCTACTTGACCTGCAAAAAGAATTTGACCCTATCTTTAGACCAAAACTAGATCAAGCAAAGCAAACTCACGGCGACGCTTGGACCTGCGCTGAAGCTCGACCACTTTTGCGCCTCTATGCGCAGATTGCCCAGGTAGCAACAGATTGCGCCTGCTTCAAGCTCTCCAAAAAAGCCTGTGAAGATCTCCTGTTCTTCTCGCCAACAGATTTGCTGGGTGCGCGTTTTACCTTGGCATATGTTCTTGCTCGCCTGGAAGATGAGGAAGGGCTCCACAAGCTTGACGAGAGTTGCGGGTATCAATCAAATGCCTGGATGCGTTTGGCATTTACGCTGCTGTTCTTCAAGTTGAATCGCATGCCCGCGGCAAAGCGCGCGCTGAAAGGCTTTGTCAACCTTGGCGAGGGAGCAGCATATGCGCTGCTCAGGCCATCTTTTGTTGATCTCTATATTCCGTGCAGGATCAATTTTACGCCTGACACGTTTGCCGAGAACGTTATCGCAGTTCACGAGGCCGAAGCGATTATCGCCGACGTGCCGGAATTTATTTCGTGGGCTGAGTCGGTGCCCGGCGTGACTCAGAGCGCTCGCGACTACGCGTTTAAGGCCGGGCTGGACTGGTGGGAAAACGAAGAATAGATGAAAGCCCAAAATCGTATCGTTTAGCCCTAGAAATCTGCAGCATCTTTGCTATACTTTTTCTTCGCGTCCCCATCGTCTAACGGTTAGGACATCGCCCTTTCAAGGCGGCAATACGGGTTCGATTCCCGTTGGGGGCACCATAAAACGCAAATCCCAAGGCAGCGCACGCTCCCTTGGGTTTTTGTTTTTAAGCCTTTTAGGTCCTATCTTCTTGGATCTTTATTTAACAGTTGGCGAGAAAAACCTCTTGTAGACCCTCAACCGATAGCCCAGCACGCGCAAGAATGTTGTGGTGAACGTCTGCCTCAAAGTATTTATCGGGCATACCTACACGAATTACCTGCGGACATGCACCTGAAGCGCTAATCTGCTCGACAACTGCACTGCCAAACCCACCCAAAACGCTGTGCTCCTCGACGGTAATAATTACGTCAGAGTTCTGACAGATTTTCGTCAGAGAAGCGTCAAGTGGCTTGACGATCGATACTCCGTAGATCTCGATGTTCGTCCGGACGGAAGCAGCAATCTGCTCTGCAGCTCGCTGAGCTGCCTCGATAACTCTACTGGTTATCGCACCTGTTGCAAGTCCGGTCACACGCCTCGGAAGAGGGGTGGATACGGTTCCGACGGCTGTGGCTTCGGTAGCTGCAGCTTCGGTGACTGCCACGCCGTCTACGCTTGCCATGTCCGCCACGCAAGCCGACTCAAAGAGTTTCTCGACACCGGACGCATCAAAAACGTAACCATCTGGATGTAGATTGACGCCATCGCACGAGGTCATACGGACATAAGCTGGTCGTGGATGCTTTGCAAGCTCCATAAGCGTTGCGGCAAGCTGGGCGTTATCAACCGGATTGAACACGGATAGTCCCGGGATGGTCCTGGTAACCGCAATATCTTCCACAGCCATGTGAGAGGGTCCTGTAGCTGCGGATTCGCAACCAGCGGCAACACCTACAAGCACCACGGGCGACTTCATCATGCCAAGGTTGACGCGAATCTGATCGAGCGTTCGTGAGGTCACAAACGTGGCGTAGCACGGCGCAAAGACGTGAAAACCTTCATTTGCGCAGGCAGACGCCACTTCAATAAGGTTCTGCTCTGCAATTCCGCACTGGATGTAGCCGTCTGGTCTAAGCTCACGGAACCGGTCCAAGTTCAAACGACGACCATAGTCGGCAACAGCAACGGTTAGCAGCTCGTCATCTTTAGCGAGCTTACCCATTACCCAACCAAATACCTCTTTTGTATTCATACCTGCAAGCATCTGCGACTCTTCAGCCGAAATGCACGCTGGCTGCAAAGATATGCATAGCATGAGCATGCCTCCTCTGCAACTTTCAGATCAGACAATGCCTGTTCATAGAGGTCGTCCGTCACGCACGCGTCGTGGAACGAGACGTTATTCTCGGCAAATGAGAGTCCTTTGCCCTTGATGGTGTGCGCGATAATCGCACGAGGCCTGGAAGTTTGCTGCTTCAGGGCGTCGTACAACGCAAGCACATCATGGCCATCTACCTCGACAGATTCAAAGCCAAACGCATCAAACTTTCTTGCAATTGAGCCGGTGTCCAAAATGGACGCACAAGGGCCATCCAGCTGCATGCGGTTCTGGTCAACAATGACCGTCACGTTGGAAAGCTGGTTGTGGCCGATAAATGCAGCGCTCTCCCAAATGGAGCCCTCGTCGCACTCGCCATCGCCCAGAATACAAAAAACGCGAGAAGGAAGATCTTTTCTGCGAAGGCTTAGCCCCAGGCCAGCGGCGTAGCCCAAACCCATCCCAAGGCTGCCGCCAGAGATTTCAAAGCCGCGCTGAGAATCTCGCAGTGGATGCTTAAAGAGGACAGCATCGGGTCCAAAAACTCCGCGATCGATGTCCTCTTGAGAGATCATTCCTGCACGTAGAAGTGCTGGGAACAGCGCCAGCGATGTATGAGCCTTGGAGAGAATCAAGCGGTCCCTGAGCTCCCACTCGCAATCCCTATGACCTACCTGCATAACCTTGCTCAAAAGTACGGAAACAATGTCTGCCACGGAACATGCGCCGCCAATATGGAACGGCGTTGAACTGTAGCGATGTGCCAGCTCGATGATACCTCGACGCACCTCTAGCGCTTCGTGACGCAGATCAAACTCAAGCTGTGTGCGCTGGTCAGAGTCTATTTCTGTAGAAGTCGGCGATGCGTCCACGTGCTCTGACTGGCGGACCGAGGAGATGTCGAGAGGCCCAATAGAGCCGTCTACCTGCTCAGATACACCAACAACACTCTGGTGTGGAGCAAGCCAAGTCTGACTCCACTCAATACAGCTGCCGTCGGATAGTTCAATTACCTGCTCGAGCACAAGCAAAGCCTCATTTGGAGAACACTGCAGGTAATCGGCATGGTCTTTGCCTGCAATTTGCGACTGATAGCGCATGCGAGAGCGCGCAATCTCTTTTTGAGAAGTTCTTTCAACCGCGTCAAAGAGCGACTCATTCTCAAAGTCTGCCTCTTCAAGCTGCGGACAAACAAGCAGGTTAGACCACGATTCCTGGCACACCACAGGCCTATCCGAGACGCTCCTAACGCGGCGCAAAAAGAGCACGTCAGAGCCAATGGGAATCTCTAGGTGCTCAGCAACGGCTTGATCTGCAGGAACTACCTGCTTAAACAGGACTTCGGTTCGATACTCAAAGCCGCCATCTCTAAGTGCGGCTGCAAATGAAAGCACGGTATTTCCTGCCGCATGTCGGACGGTGTTAGAAATAACCTGCGTTGCTCGACCCTTTTGAGTAAGCAGCAGACCCTCTTTGACCAGGGATTGAATGGCTTTTCTAATGGTGCCTCGGCTGACACCATACTGCACCATAAATTCGGCCTCAGACGGAATATACGTTCCTGCCTTCCAGTCTTCTGACAGAATTTTGACGCGCATCAAATCTGATAGCTGAACGTGAAGAGGTGTAGCAGACGACGAATTGAGTCCTCCTCTGACCTGCGGGGATAATAACTCTGCAGCTTCGTCCTCAGAAACTAAAACCGGAAAAACTCCTGTCTCAAATGACATAGGTCCTCCGAAGTGAGTTAGAAATTAATCATACATACGTTAGGTACAAGACAAGTAGTATACAAGTTTCTGAAGGAGAACAGAATAGGAGTTATGCGTCTTTTCATCTGTTATAACGCCACTTGAATTTAAAAGCTCTATTTACTGATCGATAGAAAGAAAAGGCTTATTCATAGCTTCTCCTTATGAAAAAAGCGGCTACACGATGGCAACCGCTTTTCGGTCTCGGTTCCGTAGAATGTCAACGAGACGTATCACTAACAATAATCTGAACATTTAATTTATTCTGCAACAAAAGTGGTAGGGGCGGCGGGACTCGAACCCGCAAGACCGAAGTCGAGGGATTTTAAGTCCCCTGCGTCTGCCAATTCCGCCACGCCCCCGGATATGTCTAGCTATTATGCCACTACTTTTTATCCAGCGGGCGCAAAATTGGCTTCCAAATCACAGGCGACTGCTTTCCCTGGTGAACGGCAGCAGCAGTTATCACCAGGCCAAAAAGCAGGTCACTCTCGCTCACTACCAGGTGCTTGAAGCCCGAATTCTTCATCAATTCTGCAAGCAAAATAGTGCCCGCAAGCATAACGGGTGCACGTTTTGCCTGAAGTCCCGTTATGTCTTCTCGCTCCTTTAGCGTTTTGCTGGCGAGAAGAGCTTCTATCTGCAACACCTCATCAAGCGAAATGTGATTGAGGTGAACCTTTGATGGGTCGTACGGGTCAAGGCGGTCCCTGATGGAGATGAGGCTGGTTGCGGTTCCGCCAACGCCCACTAAAAGCTCAGGCGCTGCACACTGCTGTTGAGCTCGCGCAATAGCCTCAGACATCATCTGATCTGCCATTTGGTGAGCCCCATCGATGTCCTCAGCTGATGGGTGATCCGAGGACAGGCTAAAGCGCTCAGTCAGACGTCTGCAGCCAAGGTCAACGGACTCGACAAAGTTGATGTCGAGCTGCTGTCCTGCACTCTGCTGCCCTCCAAGCTGCTGTCCTGCGCCTTGGGCCGCAGGCTGGCCTGCCAGCGTACCAACAATCAGCTCAGTTGAGCCTCCACCGCTGTCGGCAACAAGAATGCGATGATTCTCAAAATCGTGAGAGACACCCAAAAAAGTGAGCGCGCCTTCAATTTCACCTGGAATAATCATGGGCTCTAGTCCCAGCGAAGCTAAACCCATTCCCAGGTCAGGAGCATTTTCTGCATCGCGAGCAGCACTTGTGAGCGTGCACACAACCGCCTCAGCGCCCTCTTTTCTCGCGTGATCAACATAGGAAGAAACACAACCAACGCAACGATGAATTGCCTCAGGTAGCAGGCGCTTTGCCGTATCAACTCCCTCGCCCAAGTTAACAATCTCGGTGTATTTGGCCATGCGAATAACGCGACCGTCCTCTACCTGCGCAAGCGCAAGTCGAGCGGTCACGGTTCCAATATCAATCGCAGCTAGAAGCATTAGTGTGAGTTCCCACTGTCAGACTTTGAGTTATCGGCGCCGGATCCCTCAGAAGAGCCACCTTCTCCGGAGTTCTTCTGATCGTGAGACTCTCCAGGAGCTGGTGCAGAGGTAGAATCGTCAGAGTTTGCGCTCTTAGGAGCCTCAGTATTGCCGGAATCGCCTGGTGTAAAACCAAAAACAAAGTCTCCCACCTTGATGTACCAAGGATAATCAGGTCGCTGAACGGTATTCTCGTCCTTCTTTTTATCAAGACCCTCTACTCGCGCAGATTCCTCGTCGCCAGAAACCAAGCCCTGCTTATGAGCCTCGTCTATGATGCCTTCTTTTGTCTGCAGACCCTGAACCTCGGACTCAAGACGTTTTTGATCTTCCTCGAGCTTCTGCTGATTGAGCAGCAACTCGTCATGCTCGCGAACAGCGTGATAGTAGCCGCGAATTGGTGGATACAAGCCCACAAGCAGGAAGATTACAACGCCGAGAAAAACGACAAGTTTGGTATGATTGCGCGCGAAGTCAAGTGCGTTGTCTTTAAGCTCTACCAGAGAAGCTACGCTGAACTGCGGTTTATTGGTTCTTTCAGTCTTCTGACCGCGCTCAGACTTCTGGTCACGCTCAGCTCTCTGACCGTGCTCGGACCTCTGACTTCTTTCGGGCTTCTGAGTCCTATCAATTCTCTGAACAGGAGTGGTTCTCTTAGACTTCATGTCCTTGGAACTCTTCTGGGAAGAAGCATCCTTTTGAGACACCGCGGCTTTTTGAGGTGCGGCATGTTTTGTTACCACGGCGTCTTTTGAAGCCGTTGTGGCCTTTTCAGACTCAACAGCCTTCGAGTCAGATTGAGATTTCTCAGTTACCTGGGGTTTCTCGGCTTTTTTAGTTGAAAATATTTTGAGAGCACCAGCGGCATGCTCCACGGTAGTCTCTTTAAGAGGCTCAACGGAACGCTTGGTGGGCGTTGTTTTTCTTTTTGTACCACTCTTTTTAGTGGTGTCTTGACTCATCACGGATCTCATTTCTGGTTTGTTTGGTGATGCGTCGCAACAAATTGCAACATCTTTATTATGGCAGAGGCAGCGCCGATAGCCCTGCCTCAGTTTGGAATTTCATCGTTTTACCGAATAGAAGTCGTCGCTCCA
>CAURGZ010000031.1:0-15723 GCA_963524285.1 uncultured Atopobium sp. | reverse complement strand
TGGGTGCGTCTCCCGTGAAGAGGAACGTTTTGGTGCCCACGGTCAGCTTGATGATTATCGAGTAATCGTTGGTGTCGGGGAAATTTGCGTCTTTGGTGGGCCAAAGGATTTCTAACTTGTAAGCATCGGTTTGATCGATGATGATTCCTGCTTCGGCAAGAGTTATCTGCAGGTTATTGTTCTGGATGGCGGTCAGAAACTTTCTGTACGTTGCCGTGTTGTTTGTCTTATTTGGTGCGTAAATGGTCCCGATTTGGGTGTTGGAAATGACGTCCGCCATACCGCCGATGTGATCTTCGTCGGGATGGGTTGCCACCAGGTAATCAATTTTGTTTCGACCAAGTTCTTGGAGCACCTGGGCAATTTTTGGAGCAGATCCTGTGGGGCCTGCGTCGATGAGCATGGTTTTCTCGGGGAGTGCGATGAGAATGGCTTCTCCTTGGCCCACGTCAATGAACTTGATGGTTACGTTTGTGCTGGCCTGTGCGGTGACTGACGGAGCACCGGAGTCTGATTGTGATGACGCGCCAGGCGCTTGAACTGTGGTTTGTTGGCCCGAGGACCCCACGGTAGATAGGGTGGTTGGAAGCGGTTGCGTGAGTGCGGCGCTAAAGTAGAGCGCTACCGTCAGCGTGGCTAGTGCGATTCCAGCTTTCTGTTTTCCGGCGTATCGTTTATGTGGTTTGATCTTGCCTTTTATGAGCTTTTTGGGAGCACTGGCATCCTCGTAGATGAGGTTCAGAGCGCTCTCGATAACCGGAAGCGAAAAAATTGCTGGTAGAAGGTAAGAAAGCATCGATGGCGAGGCAAGTGTTTGCGCCAGGGCAAATGCGCCAACAATCAGCGCTGCGTTTATAACAAGCCTGGTAAGACCCGATTTCCAGCCTTTAAGATAAAACTGTGGAATACCAAAAATGCCAAATACCAGGGAAAGAATGAGCGCAAATAAATAGTCAGATTGCTTGCCAGAGGATGTACCGGGTGATTCAGTTTTGCTGTTAAATTGCTTTTGGTTGGGCATAAAACCTCTCTGGACACGTGCGTTCTGAAGAATCTTACCCTATTTGACCAGCCAGTCCAGGGCTTTCTGCATTCTTCCTTCAACGTTTTGAAAGTGATTTCCGTGGTTCAGCTCAAACATTGAGGTTATTCCCGCACTCTCTAGCCTGCTGGCGAGAAGTTCTGCGTTTTCTCGCACGTGCATTATTTGTGGATTGGGGGTTCGTGCTTCTCGGTCACCCAGAGAAAGATAGGCGTGTGTGGGGCCGACCGCCCCTCCACTAAGCTGCTGTTCTACGTAGTCCAAAAGCCCTGGGAACCAGAACGATCCGGAGACAGCTCCGATGCGCTGGAAGGTAGCGGCGAGGGCGTCGACGCGCGGCGCGCCGGGCTGCGACAGGGCGTCGTCGGGCTGGCAGACGCGTGCGACCTGCTGCGACACGCCAGCCCAGAGGCTGAACAGGCCCGCAAGCGAGTATCCCACAAGCACCCTATACGCCGGTGGCTCGGTGAGCTCCGACTCCGCCCAGGGGATGACCTGGTTGATAAGGGTATCGAGCGTTTTCTGGGCGCCGTCGCCAAAGTTGGGACCCTTGGCAAAAACGCGCGGCGCGCACCAGGGCGAGAAGTTCTCTTCCCACAGGTCAACGCCAATGTTCACTAGGCTGACGCCCTCAGGTACCTGAACGGGGGAGTTGTCGGCCACGTCACCCAAGAGGTAGACAATAGGAGCTCCTGCTACAGAGGACATCTGCGTGTGGATGGAAAGTCCGGAGATGATTGTTTTTCTCGCCACGGGGTTGACGGGGCGTGTAGCAGTGTTGGCGATGGGACGTGTAGCCGCATCGGCGGTGGGGTGCGTATCTGGTGTAGCGCTCATGCTACTCACTCAACGTCATTTGCAGGTAGTAGACGTTTTCGCGCAGGTGAGCGGCAACTTCGCGGTCGATGACACCCTCAAACTGCAAGCGCGAAATCTGGTCCAACTCAATGCGCAGGGCGTTTTCTGCCACGTCGTCGGCGTACTTTCGAGCGTCCGCAATCTGCTGCCTAAAGTGAGGTGACATCTTGTGTGAGCTCAGGTTGTAAGGCAGCAGGTAGGAGACTTGGGTGGTGCTTGAGTCATGCTCATCATTGATGTTGATGCGGCCCCAGATGGACTCAATTGCTGACTCGTGGTCAATCATCAGATTAGATGCGATGACCGCCAGCTTCTCATCGTCACCGTTAGCAATGCGCTCCAGGTCATCAAGCTCGGCGTATTCCATCTCAAGTGCGTATAAACACGCCTGGTAGTAGGACTGGTCTGCGTCTTCTAGGTGTCTGATACCGTCGTCGAGGATGCGTTGCGCTGCCAACTTAAGCTCGTGGAGGGCAACGGCAATACGCGAGCGGTGGTTTGTCTTTGCAGCAATGTTTGCGATGGGTCCGTAATAGCCTACTGACCTGCGGATTGAAGTAATGTCATCGACAATTTGATCCCACGGAATGGGGTTGTGCGTTTTAATATGGCGCTCGCGTAGCTCCTCGAGGCATTTCTGCTGAACTTCTGTCTCGTGAAGGACCAGCTTTTTGACAAGTTCGCCCGAGCCAGGGACAGTGATACGAGAGGCAAACAAGCGGTTGGTATAGCGCGTGATAGTCAAACGAAGCGCAGGTAGATACTTTGCTTTGGCGTTTTCTGACTGCAACATGCTCCTGAGCTCGCCAAGAGTTGCCTCAAGAACGGCAATCTCTCCCTCATGGAGACGTTCGGGCAGGTCAGAGTCTGCTTCAGGGGACTTTGATAGCACGGGTAACAGATTGTCCGCTAAAAGCAACGTGGCGAGAATAACGCCGGCGGCGATGGTAATCAGCAAATCCCTCTGCGGAAACGCTGCTCCGGACTGGGTTGTGAGAGGCAAGGTGAGGATAATCGACAACGTTACCGCACCTTTTGCACCTGCAATAGTGGTGACCAGCACGTTCTTGATGAGCTCGGCCGACGTGATTGAGATGGGCTTTATGGCGCATGTGGGTTTGGGCTGGTCAGCGATCTGCTCCGAGGTTTGCTCCGAGCCTAGTTCAGCGAGCGGCTGGTCGGGTTTCTCGCCGTCGGAGCTGCCGTCTGCGGCGCCCTTCTCGCCGCCGGCGGCTCTGCTGCCTGCGGAAAGGCCGTTACCTGCGGAGTCATTCTCGTCATCCACGTCGTCTTTGCCGGTGCAAAGTCGGCTGCCCTTGTGGAGCTTGTGGGTTTCCAGCGCGTAGAGCCACGCGAAGCGAACTGCGTGCATGAACAGGGTAATTGCGATCACGATGCCTAAAATTTGCAGGATGTTTAGGCCGCCGTTTGTGCCCGGAAGTACGGCCAGCGGAAGCTCCATTCCCAGGAACACAAAAAGCGTGCCGTTGATGAGAAAGCTGATGACTTTCCATGTGGAATCCGAGACCAGTTTTTGCCGTGCGAACAGCGCTTTATTGTTTTGCCTACGAGGAAGCGCAATCACCAAACCCGCTGCAACAACAGCCAAAACGCCAGAAACGTGGAAGGTTTCGGCAAGAAGATAGACAAGGAACGGCGTAAGTACCTCGTACAGCACGTTTGCGACGGTGTCCTCGTAGCCCAGCCTGCCAAGCATGGCGTTTACGGCAGAAAACGCAAAGCCCGTGACAACGCCCATGGCTATGCCGCCCACAAAGAGCACCGCAAACGACCCTGCGGCATCTACCAGCGAGAATGCACCCGTAACCGCTGCCGCAACGGAAAACTGGAATGCAACAACGCCGGACGCGTCGTTGATCAGGGACTCTCCGGAGAGAAGCGTCTGCTGGCGATGGGTCAGGTGGATGTTGGGCTTAAGTGCGGTGATGGTTGCCGCATCGGTTGGTCCCAGCGCGGAGGCAAGTGCAAAAGCCGCAGCTAGAGGGATCGACGGGACCATCAGATGGAGGGCGTAGCCGACCGAAAGCACGCTGACAATTACCAGCGCAATCGCCAGCGACAAAATGCTGTTTAGGTTGAGGAGAAGTGCACGAATGTTGGTTTCTCTCGTCTCGTTGAAGAGGAGCGGAGCAATAAAGACCAGCATAAAGAGCTCGGATTCCAGGTGCACCTCCTGGACGCTGGGCAAAATGAGCGCGACCAGCAGACCGATGACCACCTGGATGACGGGGATGGAGACGTCGACAAACTTGTCGATCACCGAGGAAGCCGCGACGCAGGTCAAGACGATGAGCACAAACTGAAATGTCTCCATCAGGCTTCCTTTCTGGTCGTAGGTGGCAACGGCGCGCCCGCGGCGGCTGTGCAGCGAGCGCCGGGTGTGCAGCGAGCGCTGGGCGCCGGCTGGCGGCGAGCGCCAAGTCCGCGAGGGTTCCAAGCCCATGGGTTTCTCGCCAGATAACGTTTCATTCGAGTATATACGGTTTTGCGGCTCTAGCTTGTACTAGCGCAGATAACACATGGTTTCTGCGCTGAGTCGTGGCTCCATCGGCGGGCTGAAACTGCGAATTTCGTCGGTGTCTTGGAATTACGAGCCTGAAAGGTGCATGAAGTCTGAATAAATTCACTCAGACATGGCGAGAAAAACCGGCAAATAGCTCAGACTTGGCGTACTTTTCCAGCAAATCATTCAGACTTGGCGAGAAAATCAGGCTCCGCGCGAGCGTTCATGAAAGGGCTTGCGAAACCAACTTCGGACACATTTCAAAGTTTGCCTAAAAAGTGCAAAGAATCTGTATTTGAGTCACCGACTCTTTAACAAAATCAGGCAAATCCACCGATTCTTTGATGGTTTTAGGCAAAATCCACAGATTCTTTGCAGAAATCAGGCGCGTTGTAGCCAGGAACAAAAATCTTCCAGTTACACCATGTGTGCCATGCTCTGCAGTTACACAATTCCCAGGTAGAAGAATGCGTAGTTGAGCACGTTGATTAGCGTGTATATGCCGCCAATGACCAGGTAAGGCCAGAGGTGTGCTTTGGTGATTGCGATAAACTCGCGAATGAACGCAGTGGGCCAGTACCAACCTTTGGTGTGCGAGCCGATTCCATCTGCCTTGATGCCCAGGTTGTGAGCGTATTCAGCGCACCTGAAAACGTGAAAGTCGCTGCTTACAACTGCTGTGGTGAAGTCGCCGCAGGCTCCCGCGCTGTCGCTTGCCGTCACGTCGTCGCTTGCGGCGTCGGTGCCGCCGCTCGTTGCCCGGTCGGCGCGGATTACGGCTATCGAGTTCTTCAAGTTTTCCCAGGTAGTGGTCGACTTGTCTTCCATGAGAATCGCGTCGGCCGGAACACCCTTCTCCAGAAGATAGTCCCGCATGGCCTGAGCTTCGGAGACTACTTCGTCAGCACCCTGACCGCCAGAAGCAACAAACTTTCCTTGCTGATGCTGCTTGTTCCACAGTTCAAGTGCCTTATCAATCCTTCCTGCGAGCAGCGGAGTTGGTCGCGTGCCATCAAGCCCGGCGCCGTGAATAATGATGTAATCGTATTTGCGTCGGCGGGGAAGAATTCGATAAATCCACGAGTAGAACAGCAAAGACACAAAGGTAAATGAGAACCACATACCTTCGAGTGTAAAGAGTCCAAGCAAGAAAACAACAATGTGGCGAGAATCTGGATCAAAAGAATTTAGAAGTGATGGGGCACAAAGCAGTAAAACGATAAATCCGGCCATCAAAAATGGCAGCATTGAAGTCAGCGAAAATCCGTTATTTTTTACCACAATTATCGTATTAATAAGTAGAAAACCTATGGTCAAAAACGGTGTTGCAACTACTATGATAACTAAAACTAATCCTAGAATATAGCTATTAAGCTTAAAAACTAAAAGAACAGAGGTCCATGTAAGGGCTGCAAATAGAAAAAGCGCATTTCTGAATTGACGAGGTTCTTTGATAAAAGAGTAAATAAACAGCACACCTGGAACAACAGCTGGAGCTAGTAAGAGTGTGTATGAGAGCACATATTGCCAGTCAAGGTGAACTCCGAAATCCCTAAGTATGCTATCAAGAATCATTCAGTCTCCTTCATAAGAACTGAGTTTCTTTCAGTCACCAGTTGGCGAGAAACCCATTTACTAGAATTATAACAACCAGTTTAAGAAGCTAATTTTAATTCGTTGTTTCATCATAAAAGCGCCGCACGCGGCCACAAAGGCGCTTCTGTATACCACTCGGTACCGCTCGCTTACAACACAAAAGTGGACAGTTGCCCATTTGATTCGGTGAACGGTTACCGTTCGCCGATAAGCGTTGTTTCGCATCGGTCGGGGGTTTGTTGAGCGGTATGTTAGCGTACGCATTGTCTACGTGCGCAAATATCGGATATTTGTAAACCGCATTTCTCGCCAGCTTAAAATTCATGAAAGACTGCTCAACCTTTCACGGTTTCGTTCTAGATTTACGTAAAAAAGTACTTGAAAATGTACTTCGCGAGTGTTCGTCGTTTTGTTGTGGAGAGGACCCACTTGTGGCTGCAACAAAGTAGCGAGCTTTCGCAAAAAACGTTTATAAGCCTCGTCAGTGTCACGCAAAAGGCGTGCTCCTCCACGAGGTAGGTAGTGTTTCAACTGCAGAAACACAGATTTTAGGAGGGTTTTATGAAGGGTTATGCAATGCTCAAGATCGGCGAGTCCGGCTGGATTGAGAAGGAGACACCAAAGTGTGGTCCTCTGGACGCAATCTGCAAGCCACTTGCGGTCGCAATTTGTACATCTGACATTCACACTCTGTGGGAGGGCGCAATCGGCGACCGTCACAACATGATTCTTGGTCATGAGTGCTCCGCAGAGGTTGTCGAGGTTGGCGAGTGCGTCAAGGACTTCAAGCCTGGCGATCGCGTCCTCGTTCCTGCAATTACTCCAGACTGGAACTCCCTTGAGGCACAGGCTGGCTACTCCATGCACTCCGGTGGCATGCTGGCTGGCTGGAAGTTCTCCAACTTCAAGGACGGCGTCTTCTCCGAGTACTTCCACGTAAACGACGCTGACGGTAACCTCGCTCACATGCCAGAGGGCATGGATCCAGCAGACGCCTGCATCCTTTCCGACATGGTTCCAACCGGCTTCCACGCAGTTGAGCTGGCTGGCGTTGAGTTCGGCGACACCGTCCTGGTCATCGGCATTGGACCTGTCGGCCTTATGTCCGTTGCTGGTGCTGCACTCCACGGTGCTTCTCGCATCATCGCTGTTGGTACCCGTCCAGTCTGCGTTGAGGCAGCTAAGGGCTACGGCGCAACCGACTTCATCTCCTACAAGGACGGCCCAATCTGGGAGCAGGTCATGGAGCTCACCGGCGGCAAGGGCGTTGACCGCGTCTGCGTCGACGGCGGCGGCTGCGAGACCTTCGAGGACGCTGTCAAGGCACTCAAGCCTGGCGGAAAGATTGGTAACGTCAACTACCTCGGTTCCGGCGACTACGTCAACATTCCTCGCGTCGAGTGGGGCGTTGGTATGGGCCACAAGGACATCCGTGGCGGCCTCATGCCTGGCGGCCGTCTGCGCATGGAGAAGCTCTCCAGCCTGGTCACTTCTGGTCGTCTTGACCTTCATCCAGAGGTTACCCACCTCTACCACGGCTGGGATCACCTCGAGGAGGCTCTCTTCACCATGCGTGATAAGCCATCCGACCTCATCAAGCCAGTTGTTGTTATCGACTAGGTAATCAACTAGGTCGCGATTTTTAGTACGTGTGAGCTGGCGAGAAGTTCGTTTTTCTCGCCAGCTTTTTGCGCTGGTGGGCGCCAACAGAGTTTAGGAAGCGGTTGTATTCATGAAAATCCTTGTTGTATCAGGCTTTCTTGGAGCTGGTAAAACCACCTTCATTCAGGAGCTCGTGCGCCGGACTGGGCGTGATTTTGCTATCTACGAGAATGAATATGGCCAGGCAGACATTGACGCGCGCCGCCTGAGGCAGGACTCCGACCTCAAGGTTTGGGAGTCTACCGAGAATTGCATTTGCTGTTCGGGTAAGCAGGATTTTGCGACGTCGGTGCTGACCATTTCAAATACCATCGACCCCGAGTATTTAATTGTTGAACCAACTGGCGTGGCTAAGCTGCAGAGCATTCTTGATAACGTGAATCAGGTGGCCTGGGAGCGCATTAGTTTGCTGGCGCCGGTTACCGTGGTCGACGCCGTTTCGTGGCAGAATCAGCGCACCGATTTTCCAGAGATTTTTGATAACCAGCTGAGCGCCGCCGCGAGCGTGGTGATTTCCAAGCTTGCTCCAGGTAGCGAGGATGCTGCCGAGCCCATTAAGCAGCTTGCAGCAGAGATGAATCCGCAGGCAGAGGTTATCGCCGAATCTTCGTATGCTGATATTCCCGACGAGTGGTGGAATGGTCTTCTGACTCGCGCGCTTGATGGTTCTGTTCTTAAAGACGCAGCTGGTGATGAGGACGAGGGGCCTGACCTGGAGACTATGGCGCTGACTCACGCCGAACTTCCAAGTCCAACGCACTTGATTTGGCTTTTGGACGCAGCGTCGGCTGGCGTTTTTGGAAAGCTTGCGCGCGCAAAAGGTACGTTGCCGTGCGGTAATCAGTGGGTCAAGTTTGACCTGGTAGAGCGCGCGTGGGCGATTACGGGTGACGAACCTCAGGAAGAGTCCAGGTGCGTGTTTATCGGCCGCGACTTGCTGCGTCATGGACTTCGCGAGGCGTTTGTGCCGGCATTCTGGCACGAGCAGTCGGACTTGGCTGACGAGCACGATCACTCGCATTGCGATCATGAGCACGGCCATTGCGTACACGAACATTGCGACCACGAGCATGGCCACTGCGAGCATGAGGGCCACGGCGACCACGAGGGACACGAGCATCACGCGCACGGCCACAGCGACCACGCGCACGGCCACGGCGAGCATGCGCATGGCCACGGCGAGCACTGAGTCGCAAGCGCATAAAACCTGCAACTAAAAAGAGCCTCCGATGTGGAGGCTCTTTTTAGTTCTTAAGCGAATTAAGTGGAGCGGGGAAGCGACCGCCGCGGTGGGCAAGCACCGTACCCGCAAACTGGTTGACCGGCATGATGGGCGCGGATCCAAAGAGGCCACCAAACTCCAGGACGTCGCCCTCGTTGTAACCGATAGCTGGGATAACACGGACCGCCGTGGTCTTGGTGTTGATGACGCCAATAGCCATCTCATCTGCGATGATGCCCGCGATGGTTTCCACAGAAGAATCACCAGGAATAGCAATCATGTCCAAGCCAACGGAGCATACTGAGGTCATTGCCTCGAGTTTCTCGAGAGAAAGCGCACCGTCTTGAGCTGCGCGAATCATGCCCGCGTCCTCGGAGACCGGGATGAATGCGCCTGACAGGCCGCCAACGCTTGACGACGCCATGACGCCGCCTTTCTTGACGGCATCGTTGAGCAGGGCAAGTGCGCAGGTGGTTCCGGGACCGCCGCATTCGCCAACACCGATGAGCTCCAGAATCTTAGCGACGGAATCGCCAGCTGCAGGGGTAGGCGCAAGACTCAGGTCTACGATGCCCTTCTCGACACCCAGGCGCCTTGAAGCCTCGCGGCTCATCAGCTCGCCCGCGCGGGTAATCTTGAATGCGGTCTGCTTGATTTTCTCGGCAACGTCCATGAGGTTTGAGGAGTCGGGCAGCTCGGCGAGGGCTGCAGCCATGACGCCAGGACCAGAAACGCCCACGTTAATGACGGCGTCTGCCTCTCCGCTGCCGTGGACCGCGCCGGCCATGAAGGGGGAGTCCTCCACCATGTTGGCAAAAACGACCAGCTTAGCGGCACCGTAGCACTGAATGTCGGTGGTGCGACGAGCGGCTTCGAGCACGGTTTCTGCCATGAGCAGGACGGCGTCCATGTTGATGCCCGCGCGCGTAGACGCGACGTTTACCGAGGAACAGACGCGCGACGTGGTAGCCAGCGCCTCGGGGATGGATGCGATGAGTCGGCGGTCGGCGTCGCCAAGACCCTTGTGGACCAGAGCCGAGAAGCCGCCCAAAAAGTCGATGCCCAGTGTCTCGGCCGCGCGGTCCAGTGTGTGGGCCAGCGGGGTCAGGTCTTGCGCCGAGGTACATGCCGCAATCTGCGCGATTGGCGTGACGGAGACGCGCTTGTTGGCAATGGGGATGCCGTACTCGCGCTCCAGGTCCTCGGCCACGGACACCAGGTGCTCGGCCTGGCGCGTGATGCGGTCGTAGACCTTCTGGCACATGCGATCCAGGTCCTCGTCTGCGCAGCTATTGAGCGAGATACCCATGGTAATGGTGCGCAGGTCAAGGTTTTGCTCGCTGACCATGGCGAGGGTTTCGGCGATTTCCTGTGGAGTAATGTTCATGCGCGTCCTCTCGGAATGCAGTTGTCGTGCGAGCGCCGGGGCGCAGGTGCAGCTTGCGTGCGGTATCGGGGTCCAGGTGCGGTTGTCATGTGGAGACAACGTCTGGCTTTTGGCGGACGACCAGCCGCAGGGGTTTCTCGACTATTATACTTAAGCAACAACGATAAACGGGGCAAGTTGCGAGGTAACGTGGCAGAAAAAGTCACCCTAAAAACGATTGCGCGCGAGGTGGGGCTGTCGCCAGCCACGGTTTCGCTGGTGCTGAACGGCCGACCGGTGCGCGTGAGTGACGAGAACCGCCGCCGCATCCTCGACGTTGCCCGTCGCGAGCACTACATTCCCAACCAGATTGCAAGAAGCCTGGTCACGCAGCACACGCAGACGCTGGGGTTGATCGTACCGAATATCGAGAGCCGGTTTTTCTCGTCGTTTGCCAAAATGCTGGAGATGAAGTGTCGCCGCCGCGGGTATGCGCTGTTCATCACCAACTCGGATAACAGCACGTCAAATGACGCGGACCTTGTGCGACTGCTGGTCAATCGCGGCGCCGACGGCATCTTTATCATCACGTCCGACGAGGTAGAAGCCTCGAAGCAGCTCATCGCTGACCTGGAGCAGCTGCCCGTTCCGTACGTCATGGTGGACCGAACCATTGACGCGCTCGACTGCGACAAAGTCACGTTCAACAATGAGCTTGGCGGCTATCTGGCCACAAAATACCTGCTAGATCACGGTCATCGCCGCATCGCGTGCATGGTCAACACCGCCTCCAACACCGGCTGCGCGCGCCTCAACGGCTACGTTCGCGCACTTGGCGAGAAGGGCCTGGAGCTTGATCAGTCGCTTGTGCTGACCAGTGATTATTACATTCCTGATGCGTATCTTGCAGCTCAGCAGCTGATTCGCGTGAACGCTACGGCGGTTGTTGCGACGTCGGACAACATTGCGTTAGGCTTGCTGCGCTACCTGTATGAGCGCGGCCTGCATGTTCCACGCGACTATTCTGTTGTCGGATACGATAACAGCATTTCAGACGCGCTGTTCGAGCCAGCGCTGACCTCGATTGAGCAAAATGTTGATGAGCTTTCTGACGCCGCGCTTTCGATTATGTTTCGTCGTCTGGGCGAGCATGGAGCGGATGTTGTGCAGAGAGCCGCAACGCAATCAGCCGCAACGCAAGAAGCCGCGACAGGTAAAAATAACGGCATCGAAGCGCAGGATGACAGCGCGTCAATCCAGATAATCCTTGAGCCTCGCATGATTGAGAAGAATAGCGTGCGAGTTTTGACTTGTTAGTCAGTTCTCTGCATATTTGAGCGTCTGTATTCATTTCTATGAATACGTAATTTTTGGGCTCAAAATTATGTGCCGAAAAAGGTAAAAAACGCGTTTAGTTGGAAATGAAAATTGAAAATTAGACGTTTTATCTCCAACTAAGACGATTTTTTACCGCCTCAAAAATTTTTATCTGGGCAAACGTTGTATGCAGAAAAATGAAATCTCCAACTAAACGCATTTTTTACCACTTTGGTGCGTATACGCTTTACTTGGGCACCATTTGGGCACCATTTTGGTTGCACTTCGACATCACGGATACTGTTGAGCGCTGTTCTACTGCCCCTGTAGGGAAAAATTTTGCTTGTGTACGTATTTTGGTGCTTAAAAGACAGCTTAAGCGTCTCTCAGGAAAGAAATTTCCAGAAATCTCACAGTGATAAAACGTTTTATCACTTAGAGTAGTACTTGAAACATAGCCGAAGCATCATACTGTTATGTATGTGTTGTTTTATGCGCACCCAGTTGAGTGCGAACAAAACACTCGCTCAGGTGATGGAAGCAACGAGGTTGCCTAACCTGCGTAAACGCGCAGGCGGCAGCCCAAGAAAAGGAGGAGCACATGGCTCAGCCCGTGTACGGCACACCTTGGCAGACCCTGAATCAGCCTGTATCTGAGGACGAGCTTGCCGGCGTCGATAGGTATTGGCGCGCAGCTAACTACCTGTCTGTTGGTCAGATTTATCTTCGCAGCAACCCTCTTATGAAGGACGGTTTCTCTCGCGAGGACGTTAAGCATCGCCTGGTTGGCCACTGGGGAACCACCCCAGGCCTGAACTTCCTGTTCGGCCACGTCAACCGCTTCATCCGCGACCACAACCAGAACACCATCTTCCTCATGGGCCCTGGTCACGGTGGACCTGCAGGTACCGCACAGTCCCTGCTCGACGGCACTTATCGCGAGACCTACCCATTCATCACCGACGATGAAGAGGGCCTCCAGAAGTTCTTCCGCCGCTTCTCTTACCCAGGCGGAATTCCTTCCCACTACGCACCTGAGACTCCAGGCTCCATCCACGAGGGCGGCGAGCTGGGCTACACCCTGTCCCACGCATACGGCGCAGTCCTGGATAACCCATCCCTGCTGGCAGTCGCTGTTGTCGGCGACGGCGAGGCAGAGACTGGCCCACTTGCAACTTCTTGGCAGACCAACAAGTTCATGGACCCACTGACCGATGGTATCGTTCTCCCAATCCTGCACCTCAACGGCTACAAGATTGCTAACCCAACCATCCTTGCTCGTATTTCCGACGGTGAGCGCGACGAGTTCTTCCGCGGCATGGGCTACCACCCATACAACTTTGTTGCAGGCTTCGACGACGAGGACCACGCATCCATCCACCGTCGTTTCGCAGCTCTTCTCGAGGCCGTCTTCAACGAGATCTGCGCTATCAAGACTCGCGCAGCCGCAGGTGACGCATCCCGTCCTTACTATCCAATGATCATCTTCCGCACCCCTAAGGGTTGGACTTGCCCTCCTTACATCGACGGCAAGAAGACCGAGGGCTCTTGGCGCGCACACCAGGTTCCACTGGCATCCGCTCGCGACACCGAGGCTCACTTCCAGGTTCTTCGCGACTGGATGGGCTCCTACAAGCCAGAGACCCTCTTCACCGAGAAGGGCGCAATCCGTCCAGAGGTTACCGCTTTCATGCCTAAGGGCGACCTCCGCCTCGGCGCTAACCCTAACGCAAACGGTGGCTCAATCCGTCGCAACCTCGTCCTTCCTGACGCAAAGAAGTACGAGATCCCAGTTGCCGAGAAGGGCCACGGCTTTGGTGCTACTGAGGCAACGCGCGTCCTTGGCGAGTACACCGCCGAGCTCATCAACAGCAACCGCTCCGAGTTCCGTATCTTCGGACCTGACGAGACCGCTTCCAACCGTCTGCAGCCTTCCTTCCAGGTAACCGACAAGCAGTGGTTTGGCGGCTTCAACGACGACTTCGAGAACGACGAGCACATCTCCCCAGTTGGTAACGTTATCGAGCAGCTTTCCGAGCACCAGTGCGAGGGTCTGCTTGAGGGCTATACCCTGACTGGCCGCCACGGCATCTGGTCCAGCTACGAGTCATTCGTTCACATCGTTGACTCCATGATCAACCAGCACGCTAAGTGGCTTGAGGCTACCGTCCGCCACATTCCATGGCGCAAGCCTATCTCCGCTCTCAACCTGGTCCTTTCCAGCCACGTTTGGCGCCAGGACCACAACGGATTCTCTCACCAGGATCCTGGTTTTGTTGACATCATGCTCAACAAGAGCTTCAACAACGACCACATCACCAACATTTACTTCCCAGCAGACGCTAACCTCCTGCTTGCAGTTGGCGAGAAGTGCTACACCTCCACAAACTGCATCAACGCAATCTTCGCTGGTAAGCAGCCTGCTCCAACGTGGGTAACGCTCGACGAGGCTCGCGAGGAGCTTGCAGCTGGCGCTAAGGAGTGGAAATGGGCTTCCAACGCTGAGGCTGGCGAGGAGGACATTGTTCTCGCATCCTGCGGCGACGTCCCAACCCAGGAGCTCCTGGCAGCTCTTGACATGCTTGGCAAGCTGGGCATTAAGGCTCGCTTCGTCAACGTTGTTGACCTGCTCAAGATCCAGAACGCTTCCGAGAACAACGAGGCTCTCTCTGACGAGGAGTTCACCAAGCTCTTCTCCGCAGACAAGCCAGTTCTCTTCGCGTTCCACGCTTACGCTGGTTCCGTCCGTCGTTTGATTTGGAACCGTCCAAACCACGACAACTTCAACGTTCACGGCTACGAGGAGCAGGGTTCCACCACAACTCCTTACGACATGCTGCGCCTGAACAACATGGACCGTTGGGCACTTGCTGCTGACGCTCTCCGCATGATTGACGCTCAGAAGTGGGCGGATCAGATCGACGAGTGGGAGAAGTTCCGCACCGAGGCCTTCGAGTTTGCTGTCGAGAAGGGCTATGATCACCCAGCATTCACCGACTGGTCTTGGCCAGACGCTTCCGATGCTGGTTCCGGAATCTCTGCAACTCAGGCAACCGCCGGCGACAACGAGTAACACGTCGCGTCCCGTACGTGCCTTCAGCCCGGTATCCACTTCGTGTGGGTACCGGGTTTTCTTGTGCGAAAGCGCTGCTAGTGGACGGGGTTTCTCGCCAGGTAGCGGCGTGCTCGGCGCGACCGCCGCGCGACCATCGCGCGCCTGATTTCTGCAAAGAATCTGTAAAATTTGCCTGAAAATATCAAAGAATCTGTGGATTTGCCTGATTTCATCAAAGAATCTGTGTCCCAAACACAGATTCTTTGCACTTTTCAGGCGGACTTTTAAGCATACCCAAGGCTTATTTCATGAGCATCTTCACGGACACCTTCATGGAGCCTGATTTTCTTGCCGAGTCTGAACAATTTGCCGGAATATTGCATGAAGTCTGAGCTATTTGCCGGTTTCTCTCATCAAGTCTGAGTAAATTCGCTCAGACTTCATGCATTTTTCAGGCTTGCATCCGCACCTGGCGAGAAACCCGTGCGCTCGCTGCAGCACCAGCCGAGAAACCCTGTGCACTCGCAGCGGCGCTTCGCGCGCTTGACCTGCAAGTTTGTCTGCACACGACGCTGTTCCCGTACTCGCAGCAGCGTCGCTACCTGCGGCCAGCGCTACCCGCGCGCGGCGCGGCCAGCGCGCTCGTCCAGCTTGGCGCGAACAGCGGCCTTGAACGCGGCAGCATCCGTCATCCACGGAACGTGCTTGCCGCCGATAATGTTGAACGGCTCGTCTCCCTTGGCCAACAGGTACACCAGCGCCGGACGAGGGTCGTTGTAAGCTGCGGAAACTGCCTCGTAAATAGCATCGTAGCGGTCAAGGATAATCTTGTGCGCGGCGCCCTCGGGCGTGGCCTCGGCCATCTGCGCGCAAATCACCGCAGGATCTTCCATATTGCAGTCCTCGGTGGTGTAAATCATCAGGTCAGCCCACTTGGCTGCTTCTTCAGGCAGCTCTTGGCGACGGTTGTACGCCTTTCCACCAACGGCTCCCATGACCACATAGCGGCCATAACCAGGGAATTCTTTGGACGTTGACGAGAAAAGCTTCTGGTAGGAAAGCTTGTTGTGGGCGTAGTCGA
>CAURGZ010000030.1:0-16862 GCA_963524285.1 uncultured Atopobium sp. | reverse complement strand
GTGCAGACGCGCTAAATACCTGCGCGCTTGATAACCTCTTCAACGTTGAGCTCACCGTTGATGGTGTCCTCACCCTCAATGGCCATGCTGGAAGCAGCCATGCCTACCAGGCCAGTTTGCTCAAGCGTCATACCTTGAGTGTATGCCCAGGTAATTCCTGCCATCATGGCATCGCCCGCACCGGTCATGTTGACAAGCTTTGCGGGAAGCAGCGGCAGGCGAACGGTCTTCTCGTGATCAGCGCAAAGAAGGCCCTTCTCGCCAAGGGAGATAAACACGCGCTTGAGGCCTGTTGCAAGTAGCTCATGAGCTGCGGCTTCAAGGGAGGTATCGTCAGTGATCTTGATGCCCGAGAGCATCTCGGCCTCAAGGCGATTTGGCTTGAGTGTGTGAATCTTGCCCAGAACCTTCTTGAGTTTCTGTGCCTTGATAGAAGAAACGGGATCGCAGAAGATGGGGCAGGTCACGTTCTTGGCAATGAACTCGATGGTCTGCTGAGGCAGGTTGGTATCAATCACGCAAGCTGCGGCGTGCTGGATAACATCCAGGCGCTCCTCGATGCGCTCGGGGGTGACATACTCGTAAATCTGCATGTCATTGATGGCTTCCTGCATCTCACCGTGCTCGTCCATGATGAAGAGGTAGGTGGAAGTGGAAGCACCCGGCACGGTAATGGAGGCGTCGATGTCAATGCCGCAGTCCAGGCAGCCCTCCTTGAGTTCGCGCGCACGATAGTCCTCGCCAAAAGCGGTGAGCAGACGAACGTCGCTGTCGAGAAGGGCCAGGTTGTGGGCAACATTTCTGCCAACGCCACCAAAGGACATGGTGACCTTGCCAGGGTTTGAATCTCCCGCCACAAGGGAAGTGTTTGGGCGGCCAGCAATATCCATATTGGCAGCGCCAATCACAATAAAGTAGGGACGCTCGCTCAAAATGTAGCGGCGGCCCAAAATTGCGCCCTTTGCGGTAAGGTTGGAGATGTGAACCGAAACAGAAGAACGCGAGATACCTGCACGCTCTGCAATTTCCTTCTGAGTAATGGAAGGCTGCTCTTTAATCCAGTTGAAAATCATCTGTTCTCGATTGGTGAGCATCAGTCCTCCTAGCAGCAAAAATAGAATCCGACTAAACAGGTGCTTATATAAAACTTCTAAACAGGTGCTTATCTTATTTAAGCTAGTGCTTAAATCTTGCTTTGGACAACGATAAGACAGCAGCTAGAGTCTGTAAAGAATGAATTCATTAAATTTTTCCCTGGTGAGCTCAAAGATTTTCTCGCCACGCATGTTTTACCTGCTTGATTTTTCTAAGCATTTGCTGCGTACCGTTTACAGAATTTTAGTATCTGCAAACGGTTGTATCGTGAAAATCTCTTTAAATTGGGCGTCGGTGTTATGCAACTGTAATAATATATTTAATGAATAGTAATGACTCGTCCACATAAGTTAGCTTGCGTATGTATCGTGCGCAAATGCTTGTTTCGGGCGTTTTAGGAGGTAGCATGCCTAAACGTGTTTTTGTAGTTGTTCTTGATAGTTTTGGCATCGGCGAAGAGCCTGATGCAGCGGCATACGGAGACGAGGGGAGCAATACCCTTTGTGCCTGCGCAACAAGTGGCGTTCTTAATATTCCAAATATGACAAAGTTGGGCCTTCTTAATATTGATGGCGCGCTTGATACCGTGTATGACGTTGATTTGAAGCCAATTGAGTCTCCTGAGGGCGCATACGCTCGCATGCAGGAGAAATCCGCTGGTAAAGATACTACGGTTGGTCACTGGGAGATGGCAGGCGTCATTTCTCCAAAGAAGTTCCCAACCTATCCTGATGGTTTCCCACAGGAGGTCATTGAGGAGTTTGAGCAGAAGACGGGCCGTAAGGTTCTCTGCAATAAGCCTTACTCCGGAACCGATGTTATTAGAGACTTTGGTAAAGAGCACGTAGAGACTGGTGCTCTGATTGTCTATACCTCAGCAGATTCTGTTTTCCAGATTGCTGCTCATGAGGACGTGGTAAGTCCCGAGAAACTCTATGAATATTGCCGCATTGCGCGCGAGATTCTTCAGGGTGAGCACGGTGTTGCTCGCGTTATTGCTCGTCCTTTTGAGGGAGAGTGGCCATACCAGCGCACTTCTCGCCGTCATGACTTCTCGCTTGAGCCAACGGGCCCAACTATGCTTGATCGTCTTAAAGAGAACGGCTTTGACGTTCTTTCCATTGGCAAGATTTATGACATCTTTGCTCACCGTGGCATGACTGAGTTTGAGTTTACTACCTGCAACGCAGACGGAATTCAGAAGACTATTGAGGCTACCAGCAAAGACTTCAACGGTCTGTGCTTCACCAACCTTGTTGATACTGACATGATTTACGGTCACCGCAATGATCCTGTGGGATACTCCAACGCTCTTTCTTACTTTGACGAGCGCATTCCTCAGATTATTGAGGGCCTTCGTGAGGATGACCTGTTCATTATCACCGCAGATCATGGCTGTGACCCGGTAACACCATCTACTGATCACTCTCGTGAGTACGTGCCACTGCTTATCACGGGTCCAAAGGTTAAGCCAAACACCAACCTTGGTACAACCTCCACATTTGCCGATATGGCCGAGACAATCCTTGATTATTTTGGCGTTGAGCAACTTGGTGTTGGAACTTCTCACCTGTCAGAGATTCTTAAGGAGAACTAATGGCTACTACCCCAACTCCCCATAACGCTGCTGTTGAGGGTCAGATTGCTAAGACTGTCCTCATGCCAGGCGATCCTCTGCGCGCTAAGCTTCTTGCAGACACGTATCTGGAGAACGTTGAGCAGTTCAACACCGTTCGCAACATGTTTGGTTATACCGGCACCTACAAGGGACAGCCAGTCTCCGTTATGGGTTCTGGTATGGGTATGCCTTCCATTGGTATTTATTCTTACGAGCTCTTTAATTTCTACGGAGTTGACAACATTCTCCGTATTGGTAGCGCTGGCGGCCTTGCTCCTGAGGTAAAGCTTAGAGACATTGTTATTGGTATGTCTTCCAGCACTGATTCTAATTATCCATCACAGTACGGAATGCCTGGAACCATTGCACCTACCGCAGACTTTGGCCTGTTGAGCAAGGCTGTTGCTGGTGCAGAAAAGCTGGGTTATCCCGTTCGCGTTGGTAATATTCTGGCAAGCGACGTGTTCTATACCGTAGACAACTCGCTTACCAAATGGGCAAGCATGGATGTTCTTGCCGTTGAGATGGAGTCGGCAGCCCTGTATCTCAACGCCATGCACGCTCATAAGCATGCGCTTACGCTGCTAACTATCTCTGATTTGCCTCTTACAGGAGAAGCACTTACTGCTGAAGAGCGTCAGACTAGTTTCACGCAGATGATGGAGGTTGCTCTTTCTGTTGTTGCTTAAGGCACTTGTTGTGTAAAGCATCGCAGATAGGCAGTTTGCCATTGCTGTTTGTTTTGGAACCATGCGGATTTTCCGCTTAAGTTAGGGGAGTTTGGTCAACTTCTCATAAAGATCCAGCACTAAAGCTGGATGTTCCCGCCACATGAGGTAAGGAGAGCACGGAATGAACAAGAACGTTTCTCGTCGTAGTTTTGTGACTGGCGCAACCGGCGCTGGCGCATTTGCAGCACTCGCAGGTCTTGCAGGCTGCAACCAGAAGAAGGACGACGGCGGCCAGAAGGCATCAGGTGAGAAGAAAAAGAAGCTCACCATGGTTACCGACACTGGTGGTGTTAACGACCAGTCCTTTAACCAGTCCGCTTGGGAGGGCATGACCGAGCTCAAGGACAAGAACGGCTGGGATGTCAGCTACCTTGAGTCCAAGCAGGATTCCGATTATGCAACCAACCTTGATAAGGCTGTTGACGCAGAGTCCGATCTTGTTTGGGGCGTTGGCTTTGCTATGGCAGACGCAACCCTTAAGGCTGCTAAGGACAATCCAAACACCCAGTTTGCCATCATTGACAACGGCAACGAGTCTGAGGTTTCCAACTTCACCGGCGTAATGTTCCGTGCTCAGGAGCCTTCCTTTGTTGTTGGCTACATTGCTGCTCGCACCACAAAGACTGGCAAGATTGGCTTTGTTGGCGGCATTTCTTCCGCACTTATCGACCAGTTTGAGTATGGTTACCGCGGTGGCGTTGCTTATGCAAACAAGGAAAAGGGCACCAACGTTGAGGTTTCTGCACAGTACGCAGAGTCCTTCTCCGATGCTGCAAAGGGTAAGGCTATTGCTAACTCCATGTACTCAGATGGTTGCGACGTTGTCTTCCACGCTGCAGGCGGCGTAGGAACCGGTGTTATTGAGGCAGCTAAGGACGCAAATAAGCTTGCTATCGGCGTTGACCGTGACCAGGCATATCTTGCTCCAGAGAACGTCCTGACTTCCGCTCTTAAGCGCGTTAACGTTGCTATCGTTGAGATTTCCGAGAAGATCCTGAAGGACGGCCAGAAGGGTGGCACTACTGTTTCCCTGGGCGCTTCCGAGGACGCTGTCGGAATTGCTGAGGATCACCACCTCATGGGTGAGGACACCTACAAGGCAGCTACTGACCTTCTCGACAAGATCAAGGCTGGCTCCGTTGTTCCTCCTGCAAGCAAGGACGACCTGGACAAGTACGTCAAGTCTTTGAGCTAAGCTCTGACTTAGTTTCTAAGCCTTAGGGTTTCTCGCCAGATGGTTTTGCCGTCTGATAGGCCCAAAAGGTTGATGAGTTTGGATTTGCTGGTGAGGGGTGCTCTTTGGCACTCCTCACCTCTCGCAAGTGTGTAAAGGAGGTGGCTCGTGGAAGTCAGTTCGGATTACGCTGTTCAGATGCATGGCATTACCAAAGTTTTTGGATCGTTTAAAGCTCTTGACGCCGTAGACCTTAACGTGCGCAAGCAAACTGTCCACGCCATTTTAGGAGAGAACGGCGCAGGTAAAAGTACGCTTATGAACGTACTGTATGGCCTGTATTCTGCTGATGAGGGCGAGGTTTACCTCAACGGAGAGCGTGTATCCATATCTGGCCCAACCGATGCTATCGCTCACGGTATTGGTATGGTTCACCAGCACTTTATGCTGGTCGAGAACTTTACTGTTACAGAAAATATTGTTTTGGGCAACGAGGTCACCAAGGCTGGTGGCGTCCTTGATCCAAAGCGAGCTCGCGAGAAGGTCCTGGAGATTGTTGAGGAATACGGCTTTGACGTAGACCCTGACGCCAAGATTGAAGACATTTCTGTTGGTATGCAGCAGCGTGTTGAGATTTTGAAGGCCCTGTATCGCGGTGCTGATACACTGATTCTTGATGAGCCTACGGCAGTTCTTACGCCGCAGGAGATTGAGAAGCTTATTCAGATCATGCATGACCTGGTAAGCAAAGGTAAAACCATCATTGTTATTACTCACAAGCTTAAAGAGATTATGTCTTCTGCTGACGAGTGCACTATTATTCGTCGCGGCAAGTACATGAGTACCGTTGATGTCTCCAAGACATCCGAGACCGAGCTTGCAACACTTATGGTGGGTAGAAACGTTAACCTGCATGTAGAAAAGAAGCCAGCAACTCCTGGTGAGGTTGTTCTTTCTATTAAGGACCTCCACGTCAAGGACGAGCGCGGCATTAAGCAGGTAAACGGCTTTAATTTGGATATTCGTGCCGGTGAGATTGTTGGTCTTGCAGGCATTGACGGCAACGGCCAGAAAGAACTTGCCGATGCCATAAACGCACTGGTCAAACCTGAGTCGGGCACCATTACCGTTAAAGGTGAAGAGATTCAGGGCACAACCCCTAAGACGGTTATTGACCACGCAGTTGCAACTATTCCTTCAGACCGTCATCGTTGGGGTCTGGTTCTGCCCTTTACGGTTGCCGAGAACATGGTGCTTGAGCGCCACAACGAGGAGACCTTTGGTAAGGGCATTGCACTTGACCTGGCAAAGATAAAAGAATTCTCTCAGAAGCTAATTGACGAGTTTGATATTCGTCCTGCAGAGTGCGCAGATCATCAGGCAGTGGGACTTTCCGGCGGCAATCAGCAGAAGGTTATTATCGCCCGTGAGGTTTCTTCCAACCCAGATGTTCTCATTGCCATTCAGCCAACCCGCGGTCTTGATGTTGGTGCTATTGAGTTTGTTCACAAGGCGCTTATTCGCGAGAGGGACCGTGGAGCAGCAATTTTGCTGATTTCCTTTGAGCTGGACGAGATTATGGACGTTGCCGATAAGATGGCAATTATTTACGCTGGCAAGAATGTTGGCGAGTTTGACCAAGGTACTATCACTGAAGAGCAGGCTGGCCTGCTGATGGCAGGAGGTGACGCCGAGTGAGTACGCTTACAAAGATAATGAGAAAACCCATTACGTCAGCAATTGTTGCTATTTTTGTTGGCCTGTTGGTTGCTTCAATTATTTTGGTTGTTGCAGGTTATGACCCTATCAGCTCGTTTGAGGCTCTTATTGGCGGCATGGTAGGTAAGCCAAAATACATTTCTAACGTCATTATTAAGGCAACACCTTTGCTCTTTACGGGTATTGCTGTTGCTTTTGCATTCCGCGTTGGCCTCTTTAACATTGGCGCTGAGGGTCAGTACATTGTAGGTACCATCCTCGCTGTCATTGTTGGCTACAGTCTTGATCTTCCTCCTGTGCTGCAGATTCCTGTAGTTGTTTTGGTTGGTACCGCAGGCGGCGCAGGTATTGGTGCCATTATTGGATGGCTTAAGGCTCAGTTTGGCATCAACGAGGTTATTACCAGCATTATGTTTAACTGGATCAGCCTTTACCTCTGCAACTTTGTGGTTTCTCTTCCACAGTTCCACCAGCCAAACTCAACTTCTTCATACTCCATTAACGAGTCTGGCTATACCACACTGTTCTATGGCATGAAGAATTCCGAGGACGGTGCTGAGGCAATTCGCAATATTCCTGTTATTGGCGACGCTATTATGCGTACCGATGTAAACATTGGTATTTTTGTTGCTATTATCGCAGCTATCTTTATTGGCTGGCTGCTTATGCGCACCAAGGTTGGTTATGAGATGCGCGCTGTTGGTTTTAACCGCGACGCTGCACAGTTTACCGGCATCAACGTTAAGAAAAACCTTACGCTCTGCATGGCTATTTCTGGTGCACTTTGCGGACTTGCAGGTGCTCTGACCATTACCGGTATTGCTCCTCACAGTATCGCAACGCTGGCAGCATTTGAGAACAACGGCTTTAACGGTCTGTCCGTTGCGTTTATCGCCAACTGCAATCCTGTGGCATGTATTCCTGCATCCTTCCTGTTCGCTGGTCTTCTTTATGGTGGCCAGACTGTTCAGCAGACGGTTGGTGCACCTTCCGAGATTATCAACATTGTTATTGGTACCATCGTGTTCTTTATGGCTCTGGGTGGCGTTATTCCAATGCTTGCCGACCGTCTTGATCACAAGCGTGCCCAGAAGGCTAAGGAAGAAGAGGCAAAGCTTGCTGCTCAAGTGAGTGATGCGTCCAACCCATCTCAGGAGGAGGCAAACAATGCTCACTAACCTGATTCTTCTTGTTTCCGTTACCCTCATGTACTCGACACCTCTTATTTTTGGTGCTCTGGGCGGCGTTGTCTCCGAGCGCTCCGGTGTTGTCAACATTGGTATTGAGGGCATGATGGGCGTTGGCGCCTTTGCAGGCGTTGCAGGCAGCTACCTCACCGGAAACCCTTGGATTGGCTTCCTTTGTGCAGGTATTGCAGGCGGTCTTATTGCACTTCTGCACGCGATGGCATCTATTACGTTTAACGCTGACCAGACAGTTTCTGGTGTTGCAATTAACCTGCTGGCACCTGGCATTGCTCTGTTTGCCTGCCGTCTTTTGTTTGATGGCGCCGCAATGTCTCCGGCAGTCACCAAGCTCCCAAAGCTCTTTGGTGAGGGTGCCTTTAACGACACGCCTTATTCCAGCTTGAACGTAGACATTACCGTGGTACTTGCACTTTTAACCGCCCTTCTCGTCTGGTTTGTGCTTTACCGTACCAAGTGGGGCCTGCGTATTCGCTCCGTTGGCGAGCATCCACACGCATCCGAGACGCTGGGCATTAGCGTTCGTAAGACTCGCTATCTCTGCGTTATTGTTTCTGGTGTGCTTGCAGGATTTGGTGGCGCTTCTGTAACGCTGGCAATTATTTCTCAGTTCACTCAGACCGCTATTTCTGGTCAGGGCTTTATTGCACTGGCAGCGGTTATTTTTGGTAAGTGGAAGCCTCTGAACACCTATGCAGCTTGCCTACTCTTTGGCTTTACTCAGGCACTGGCAATTCTTCTTGGCGGCGGCGCAACTCCAATCCCAAGCCAGATTATTGCAATGCTTCCATACTTCATTACCATCATTACGCTGGTCCTCTTTGTTGGTAAGTCTGTTGCTCCTAAGGCAGACGGCGTGCCATACATCAAGGGAAGTCGTGCATAATGGCCGGGGTAGAGGGTTCTTGCCACGTTTCTAACGAGGCTCTTGTTCAGCTTGCCATTGAGGCGCGCAACCACGCCTATGTACCGTACTCTCACTATGCTGTTGGAGCTGCACTATTGTGCTCCGACGGCACGGTGTACGGCGGCGCCAACCTAGAAAACGCTGCATATACGCCTTCCAATTGTGCTGAGCGCACGGCGTTTTTCCGCGCGGTGTTTGAGGGTCGCAGGGATTTTGTGGCCATTGCGGTTGTTGGCGGTCCTGAGGGAGAGGCTCCAACAGCTTGGTGCACTCCTTGTGGCGTATGCAGGCAGGTTATTCGCGAGTGGTGCGATCCTGCAACATTCCGCATTGTGCTGGGCAAGGCAGACGCAGCTCCTCGCGAGTATCTGCTCCAGGATATCTTGCCTATGGGATTTGGTCCCGAGGACCTGGGTGAGTCCAGCCCTGCCGGTGCATCGTGCGACGACGCCGTGAAGGGTGCCGACAGTGGTCACGAGCACGGCGCGGGCGAGCACGGTTGTGGCTGCGGGTGCGGCGAGCACGGCGGAGGCAACCAGTAAGCTGCGGCATCAAGCAGCCTGCGCTTTCGGGTGCAGATAACCTGGTAGGTTGCATGAAATTGCGAGCCGGTAGAGTTTCTCGCTACCGGCTCTTTTACTAGAGAGTTAACGCGAACGGCAACGAACGCGCCTGACGGCGCCGCGAACGGCAACGAACGCGAACAGCGAAAAGAGGTTCAACTATGCGCATGTACGACGTGATTGAAAAGAAGCGCGATGGCGGCGAGCTTACTGACGCCGAGATTGACTACTTTGTCTCGGGCTATGTAGCTGGGGATATTCCCGATTATCAGGCCTCCGCGCTGGCAATGGCCATTTTCTACAAGGGCATGACCGCGCACGAGACGGCTCACCTGACCATGGCAATGGCCGAGTCCGGTGACATGATGGACCTCTCGGCAATCCCGGGTATTAAGGTTGACAAGCACTCTACCGGCGGCGTTGGCGACAAGACCACGCTGGTCGTTGGCCCGCTTGTTGCGTCTTTGGGTGTCAAGGTTGCCAAGATGAGCGGCCGCGGCCTGGGTCACACGGGCGGTACGCTGGACAAACTTGAGGCAATTCCAGGACTTTCCATTGAGATTTCCGAGCCCGACTTCTTCAAGCAGGTCTCCGAGATTGGCGTTGCCGTCGCAGGTCAGACGGGCAATCTTGTCCCAGCTGACAAGAAGCTTTATGCGCTGCGCGACGTTACCGCAACGGTTGATTCGGTGCCTCTGATTGCGTCGAGCATTATGAGCAAGAAGATCGCTTCCGGCTCCGACTGCATTTTGCTGGACGTTAAGTGCGGTTCCGGCGCCTTCATGAAGGACGTTGACTCCGCAATTGAGCTGGCAGATGCCATGGTTTCTATTGGCGAGCACGTTGGCCGCACCACCGCAGCGCTGATTACCGGCATGGATCGTCCTCTGGGCAAAAACGTAGGCAACTCCCTCGAGGTTATTGAGGCAGTGGCCACGCTTAAGGGCGAGGGTCCTGAAGATTTGACCGATGTCTGCATTGAACTCGCTGCAAACATGCTTAACCTCGCAGGTAAGGGAAGTGTTGAGGACTGCCGCAAGCTGGCTCGTCAGCAGATTGCAAACGGCGAGGGTCTGGCTAAGCTGGCTCAGATGGTCAAGGCTCAGGGTGGCACCGACGAGGTCATCTTTGACACAACCAAGTTTGAGGCTGCGCCATTCCGTCGCGATATTGTGGCTGAGACCAGCGGATATATCACTTCCATGAACGCTGAGCTGGTGGGCATTTCCTCTGTTGCCCTGGGCGCCGGTCGCGAGAAGAAGGGCGATCCGATTGACCCAGCAGCTGGCATTATCCTTGAGCGCAAGACCGGCGATTATGTCGAGAAGGGCGATGTTATTGCAACGCTTCTGACCGGAGATGAAAGCCGTCTTGATGAGGGCGAGCGCATTTTCCGCGAGGCTCTGGTCTTTGGCGAGAGCGCTCCCGAGCTGGAGCCGCTGTTCTTCGCACGCGTCTCCAAGGACGGCGTCGAGCGCTTCGCGTAAGTGCAGGTCGCGGCCGCGGCGCGCGGGGTTCCGAGCTCCACATAACATGCAGGTGAAGAGCGCGCGAGCTCCGAGCTCCACATAACATGCAGGTTAGACCGGTGTTCACGCAGGTGGGCACCGGTTTTTTGTGTGGTAACAGCGTCGTGTGCGGGCAAACTTGCAGGTCAAGCGCGCGAAGCGCCGGCGGGGAGTGCGCGGGGTTTCTAACCAGGTGCGCCTTAACAGCATACGCGCCTGAAAAGTGCAAAGAATCTGTATTTTGAATACAGATTCTTTGACAAAATCAGGCAAATCCACAGTTTCTTTTACATTTTTAGGCAAAATTTACCGATTCTTTGCAGAAATCAGGCGCGTGAAAGATAGACTACGTGGCCCTAAATTTTGAGCCTGAAAAGGGCATCAAGTCTGAGAAAATTTACTCAGACATGGCGAGAAAAACCGGCAAATAGCTCAGATATGGTGCACTTTTCCGGCAAATTGTTCAGACATGACGATAACATCAGGCTCCCTGGAAGGGTGAGCTCGGACACGCCTTAAACCCCGCCTTAAACCCGCCTAAAAAGTGTAAAGAATCGGTGTTTGAGACACCGATTCTTTGATGAATTCAGGCAAATCCACAGATTCTTTTATGTTTTCAGGCAAAAGCTACAGATTCTTTGCAGATATCAGGCGCGCTAGCAGACCAAGATAGAAAACCTAGCCGGCAGAGCATACTTGGCGAGAAAATCGTCCCTCTCGCGGTTGCAGTTATTGCACAGAGTGTGTAATAATACTCAGTATGTGCAATAAGTTGGGTGCTACGGTGCTGTTGTGCTGTCGCGCTATCCGCGCCGCTCACAAGCGCCCATGCACCCAGTACGTACCTGCAACCAGGAGAGGCTTCAGAAACGTATGACGCAAACATTGTCTGCACCTGCTGTTTTGTCAGCTTGCAAGCTTGATCGACGTACCGCCAGAACGCGCGCGGCGCTCAGAAAAGCCCTGGCAGAAGAGATAGACGCAACCGGCGACCTTACCTCCGTGACCGTCACGGGCGTAACGGAGCGCGCTGGCCTCACGCGTCGAACCTTTTATTCCCACTACAAAGACATCCCTGACCTGGTGCTTCACATCGAAAAGGAAGCGTTGGCAGAGCTGCGACCTGCTGTTGAGCAGCTTGCTCGCGTTAACCTTGTTGAGCTTAAGGAGGCAATCGACTCCTACAAGCCATGTCCCGGCGCAACGGAGATGCTTCGTAGCATTCGCAAACACGGCTTCTACCTGCGTCCCTTGCTGGGCAACGGTGGAGACCCTGCGTTCCAGGATAAGCTAAAGCACCTGGTACACGAGGTTATCGCCCAGCGCGCCCTTCACGACCTTGATCCGCGCGCACTTGGTCCCTTCTTTGACTACTATCTGACCTTTGCAATTTCTGCTGAGGTCGGCGTCCTTATCCGCTGGTTAATCGGCGGCATGCGCGAGAGCGACGAGCAGATGGCAGGCCTTATGACCGGCCTCATGTTTGTCGCACCTGGCGATCTGTACGGCAAGCCAATCAAGCTAGACGTTCCACGATTTGCGCTTGCAACTCTTGTTCTCGGAGAGGAAAACAATGATTAGTCCAAAGTTTGATCTGGTAGAGAATGGTGCCGAGCTTGCACCAAACGTCCCACTTGATCTGTCTCAGGCCCACCTTATGCTGGGCATCGACGTTGGTTCCACAACCGTAAAGCTGTCCGTCATCGACGAAGACGGCACGCTGGTTTACGCAAACTATGAGCGTCACCACACCGACGTTCGTGCAACTGCGCGCTCCCTGTTTATTAAAGCTCAGAAGCACATTGGCGAGACACCCATGTACGCCGCAATCACCGGTTCCGGCGGAATGCTCTTGGCGCAATGGCTTGATCTGGAGTTTGTCCAGGAGGTCATCGCTTCTAAGCGCGCCGTTGAGACGCTGATCCCTCAGACCGACGTTGCCATTGAGCTGGGCGGCGAGGACGCAAAGATCATCTACTTTGACAACGGTATTGAGCAGCGCATGAATGGTACCTGCGCTGGTGGTACCGGTGCGTTTATCGACCAGATGGCGTCTCTCCTCAAGACTGACGCAACTGGCCTTAACGAGCTGGCAAAAGACGTCAAGCAGATCTACCCAATTGCATCTCGCTGCGGCGTTTTTGCTAAGTCCGACGTTCAGCCGCTGCTCAACGAGGGTGCCGCTCCTGCCGACATCGCCGCTTCCATCTTCCAGGCTGTCGCAAACCAGACTGTCTCGGGCCTGGCTTGTGGTCACCCCATCCGCGGCTACGTCGCGTTTCTCGGCGGCCCTCTGCAGTACCTCTCTGAGCTGCGCCGTCGCTTCTACATCACGCTTAACTTGGACGACGAGCACATCGTCTTGCCAAAGAACGCCCACCTCTTTGTTGCAACGGGCGCTGCTCTGGCGGGCGAGTCCGACCGACCAATCACCTTTACGCAGGTCATGGAGGCACTGGATAACCTCAAGGACATCCAGGGCTCCGAGGTTGCTCGTCTGGACCCACTCTTTGCTACTCAGCAGGACTTTGACGACTTCAAGGCCCGCCACGATCAAGAGGTAGTCCCCAAAGGCCAGCTGGCCAACTACCACGGCCGCGTGTTCATTGGCATCGACGCAGGCTCTACCACTATGAAGGCTGCTGTTGTTGGCGAGAAGGGCGAGCTTCTTTACACCTGGTACGACAATAACAACGGCGATATCCTGGGTACTGCTCGCAAGATCATGGACTCCATCTACGACGAGATGCCTTCCGACTGCATCATTGGCCATGTCACTACCACCGGTTATGGTGAGGGTATCCTGATTGAGGCTCTGCGTGCAGACTCGGGCGAGATTGAGACTGTCGCTCACCTGCGCGGTGCTAAGGCATTTGTCCCAGACGTTGATTTCATTCTTGATATTGGCGGCCAGGACATGAAGTGTCTGCAGGTCAAAGACGGTGTCATCGAGCACATCATGCTCAACGAGGCATGCTCTGCAGGCTGCGGTTCCTTTATTGCATCCTTCGCCGACTCCATGAAGATGGACGTCCGCGAGTTTGCAACTGCTGCAACCAAGGCAAAGCTCCCTGTTGACCTGGGTTCCCGTTGTACCGTCTTCATGAACTCCCGCGTTAAGCAGGCTCAGAAGGAAGGCGCAACCATCGGCGACGTTGCTGCTGGTCTTTCGTACTCCGTCATCAAGAACGCCCTGTTCAAGGTCATCAAGCTCCGCGACTTCAGCGAGATTGGCGAGCACTGCATCGTCCAGGGCGGCACCTTCATGTCCGATGCAACGCTCCGCGCATTTGAGCTGCTCACCGGCAGAGATGTCATCCGTCCCGACATCGCAGGCGTTATGGGTGCCTACGGCGCCGCTCTTCTCGCCCGCGATCGCGCAGGTATCGACGGCGTATCCACCCTGCTTGACCGCGAGTCCATCGACAACCTGCAGGTCAAGCTTACCAACACACACTGCCGCATCTGCCCTAACAGCTGCATGCTTACCATCAACGACTTTGGTAGCGGCCACAGGTTTATCACCGGTAACCGTTGCGAGAAAGGCGCAGGTAAGAAGCGCGGCGCTAAGAAGAACGAGGCACCAAACGTCTTTGCGTTCAAGAACAAGCTGCTGTTTGATCGCGAGTCGCTTCCTGCAGACGAGGCTCCACGCGGCACTGTTGGCATTCCTCGCGCGCTGAACATGTACGAGAACTATCCGTTCTGGCACACGTTTTTCACTAAGCTGGGCTTCTCGGTCATTTTGTCCGACCAGACCACCGCAAAGACGTACGACATGGGCATCGAGTCCATGCCTTCCGAGTCCGCCTGCTATCCTGCAAAGCTTTCTCACGGCCACATCATGAATCTGCTGGCCAAGGATCCAGATTTTATTTGGATGCCATGCATTCGTTGGGAGCGCAAGGAGGACGACTCCGCAACCAACCACTACAACTGCCCAATTGTCATGAGCTACCCTCAGGCGCTGGGCCTCAACGTGGACGAGCTCTCTGATCCGTCCATCCAGTACATGGCTCCGTTCATTCCGTACGACAAGAAAAACGAGCTCAAGCGTCGTTTGTACGAGCTCATCAGTGAACAGCGCGAGAAGGACGCCCAGGTAGGCAAGGGTCGCTTCCGCGGCGAGCACATCACGCGCGCCGAAATTGATGCCGCTGTTGAGGCTGCTTGGCAGGAAGACATCAACGTCAAGGACCAGATGCACCGTGCAGGTGACGAGGCTCTTGCGTGGATTGAAGAGCACGACGCTCACGGTATTGTTCTTGCAGGTCGTCCGTATCACAACGACCCAGAGATTAATCACGCCATCCCTGAGCTGGTCTCTTCGTTTGGCTTTGCCGTTCTTACCGAGGATTCCATTGCTCATAAGATGATGCCTGAGCGCCCCATCCGCATTGTTGACCAGTGGATGTACCACTCGCGTCTGTACCGTGCGGCTCGCTTTGTTGCGTCCCGAAACGACCTGGACCTCATTCAGCTCTTCTCGTTTGGTTGCGGCCTTGACGCACTGACCACCGACCAGGTCCAGGAGATTCTTGAGGCTTCGGGCAAGATTTACACCATGCTCAAGGTTGACCAGGTCTCCAACTTGGGCGCTGCACGTATTCGTATCCGCTCGCTGATGGCTGCCTTGAACGAGCAACAGGCAGAGCTCGAGCGACTTGCAGCTGCTGGCCTGGTTACCGAGGCCGTTCCACAGGGCGTTCGCATGGCCGATGGCTCTCTGGAAAAGGCCAGGAGCGCAAGTTCTTCTCGCCGTGCGCCCGTGTACCGCGAGGCAGAATCTGCAGCTTACGAGAAGGTCCGCTACACCAAGGAGATGCAGGAAGCGGGCTACACCATCCTGGCTCCGCAGATGGCGCCGATCCACTTTGAGCTGGTAGAGGAGCTGCTGAAGGGTGCGGGCTACAACGTTGTGCTGCTGCCTTCGGTTGACCAGGGCGCCGTTGACATGGGCCTTCGCTACGTCAATAACGACATCTGCTACCCATCCATCCTGGTCACGGGCCAGATTATGGAGGCGGTGCTTTCCGGCAAGTACGACCTGACCAAGACCGCAGTTCTGATTTCGCAGACCGGCGGTGGCTGCCGTGCAACCAACTACATTGCACTGATTCGTAAGGCGCTCAAAGACGCAGGTCACCCAGAGATTCCGGTCATTTCCGTCTCCGCCGCTTCCGGCCTTGACGAGGACAACCCAGGATTCAAGCTGTTCAAGCCCGATTTGCTCATCAAGGCAGTCTACGCGCTGCTATACGGCGACCTGATTATGCAGTTGCTGTATCGCGTGCGTCCATACGAGGCCGTCAAGGGCTCTGCAAACGAGCTGTATGACCAGCTCATGGCTGATACACGCTCCAAGATCAACGGAATTTCTCGCAAGGAATTCTACAAGCAGTGCCAGCGTACCATCGAGCTGTTTGACAGCCTGCCCGTGGTCAATGACCGCCAGAAGCCACGCGTCGGCGTCGTCGGCGAGATTCTGGTTAAGTTCCACCCAACGGCCAACAATGAGCTGGTCAAGGTCATCGAGTCCGAGGGCTGCGAGGCCAACGTTCCAGGTCTGGTCGACTTCTTCCTGTTTGGCCTCTCCAACGCGATCAACACACACAAGGAGCTGGGCACTTCGTTCAAGAGTCGCATGACGCACATCGCGGGCATCAAGATGGTCCAGGGCCTGCGCGCGCCAATCAACAAGATGCTGGAGAAGTCAGAGCGCTTTGAGCCATACCCCAACATCAATGAGCTGGCCGAGAAGGCCGAACAGATCCTTTCGCTCTGCAACACGATGGGCGAGGGCTGGCTGCTCACCGCTGAGATGTGCGACCTCATTGAGACGGGCACGCCAAACATCGTCTGTGCTCAGCCGTTTGCCTGCCTGCCCAACCACGTCGTTGGTAAGGCAGTCATTAAGCGCCTGCGCCAGATGCACCCCGAGTCCAATATTGTTGCCGTCGACTACGACCCAGGTGCGTCCGAGGTTAACCAGCTCAACCGTATTAAGCTGATGATTTCGGTGGCTAAGGAGAACTACAAGAACGGCGTAAATGGCGAGTTCAAGCTGGAAAACGCCGACGACCCAGTTACCAACGACGCAACCATGCCGTATACCGGCCGCGATAAGTTTGGCCTGGATTCCGTTGTCCGAGAGGGCGGCCACTCTTGCTCTTCGCACCACATGTCTGCACTGGAAGCAACCGGTGCTAACCTGGGCGATCTTGGTCGCACCGCACCTGACCACGGAAAAGATTACGGCTCCATTAGGCTTTCCGAGGAGCAGATGGCTGCTATCGAGCGCGCCAAGAAGAAAGCCGGCGTCAAGTAGCGCGATCGACGCGG
>CAURGZ010000029.1:0-16972 GCA_963524285.1 uncultured Atopobium sp. | reverse complement strand
CCTAAGAAGTACGACGGCCTTGATGGCACTGAGCTGGCAATCTCCGAGTCTCAGGAGCGCATGGCTGTTGCACTTGAGGCAAAAGACGTCGAGCAATTCTGCGCATACGCTCGCGAAGAAAACCTCGAGGCAACCATTGTGGCAACAGTCACCGAGGACCCTCGCCTGGTCATGCGTTGGCGCGGCCAGAAGATTGTCAACATCAGCCGCGCATTTCTCGCCTCAAACGGCGCACCTAAATCAATCACCGTGCGCCTGGCCAAGCCTCTTGCCTACCAGCGTACCTGGGCAGGCACAACTCTTGGCGAGAAACTCCACTCGCTGGTACGCGATCTAAACGTTGCATCTAACAAGGGCCTTTCCGAGCGCTTTGACTCTACCATTGGCGCAGGTACCGTCCTTATGCCATTCGGTGGCGCTCGCCAGCTGACCCCTGCTCTTTCTATGGTGGCTAAGCTTCCTGTTATGGGTCAGACCAACACCGTCTCGGGCATGGCTTGGGGCTTTAACCCCTACCTCATGGAAGCCGACCAGTTCCGTGGCGCCTACCTCTCTGTTGTTGAATCCGTTTCCAAGCTGGTTGCTACCGGCTTTAAGTACCAGGACCTTTACCTCACCTTCCAGGAGTACTTCGAGAAGCTCGGCCAGAATCCAAACCGTTGGGGCAAGCCAGCAGCGGCCCTTCTCGGCGCACTGATGGCCCAGGTCAACCTAGGTCTTGCAGCTGTCGGAGGCAAGGACTCCATGTCCGGTACCTTTGAGGACCTGGACGTTCCACCAACGCTGGTTTCGTTTGCTACCGGCCTTACCAAGGTGGACAAGATTGTCTCTAACGAGTTCAAGGGTGCAGGTCACAGGCTCATTTCCATCGTCCCATCCTACGACGAGAGTGGCCTTCTCCCCGATAACGAGTCCCTGCTCACCGCATACAAGCTGGTCAGCACCCTGGTCCAGTCCAAGAGTGCGCTTGCCATCACCACGCCAGGTTACGGCGGCGTGGCCGAGGCTCTCTTCAAGAGCTGCCTGGGCAACAAGCTGGGCGTTGAGCTGGTCCCAGAGATTTCTGCCGACGCGCTCTTCTCGCCAACTTACGGTGCCTTCATCGTTGAGCTGGCAGATGGCGTTTCCGTTGACGACGTCGACGGCGTGTGCGTGGCTCCTCTGGGCGTCACCACGTCCGAGTACGCTTTCAGCGCATGTGGCGAGAAGATCGACCTCTCCGAGCTCCAGGAAGCATGGGAGCGCCCACTTGAGGAGGTCTTCCCGTACCGCGGAGGATCCAACGAGGCTGTGGAGAAAATCAGCTTCGACGACATATCCACACGACACTCCTATGCTGGTCCAGCCCTTATCGCACCTGCTCGCCCACGCGTCATCATCCCCGTATTCCCAGGTAACAACTGCGAGTACGACGTTGCGCGTGCTTTTGAGCGTGCGGGCGCCGATCCAACCACGCTGGTCATTAACAACCTGACACCTCAGGACATTGTTGAGTCCGCAAATGCGCTGGCAGAATCCATCAAGAAGAGCCAAATTGTCATGATTCCAGGCGGCTTCTCAGGCGGAGACGAGCCAGACGGATCTGCTAAGTTTATCTGCGCGCTCTTCCGCGCACCTCAGGTTACGGAGGCTGTTCGTGAGCTTCTGCAGCAACGCGATGGCCTTATGCTGGGCATCTGCAACGGCTTCCAGGCACTCATCAAGCTGGGCCTTGTTCCTTACGGCGATATTCGCCCTATGGACGACACCTGCCCAACGCTGACGTTCAACACCATCGGCCGCCACCAGAGCCAGCTTGTCCGTACCAGCGTTGCATCCACGATGTCGCCATGGCTCTCCAAGTGCACGCTTGGCGACATCCACACCATCGCAATCAGCCACGGAGAAGGTCGCTTTGTTGCTTCCAACGAGTTGCTTGAAACGCTGAAGGCTAACGGCCAGATCGCAACGCAGTACGTTGACGCAGCGGGTGCTCCAAGCATGGACTTCTCCGTTAATCCTAACGGCTCCGTCCTGGCTATCGAGGGCATTACCAGCCCCGATGGTCGTGTCCTGGGCAAGATGGGCCACACGGAGCGCTCCGGTGCGGGCCTCTACAAGAACATCCCTGAGCTCACCGCCGGCGACCAGTTCCAGCCTCTCATCGAGGGCGGCGTCGAGTACTTCAAGTAAGGTGGGAGTGCAGCGACGGCAACGCTGCAGGTCAGCGCCGCGTGCGCACACAGGTTGCAAGTGATTTCTACCCGGTATCCATTTCGTGTGGATGCCGGGTTTCTTGTACGAAGGCGCTGCTAGTGGACGGGGTTTCTCGCCAGGCGGGCGGTGCGAGCTGGCACGCAATCAGCGCGCGCCCGCCGCGCGCCAGGTGTACGCTTGGGTGCGCCTGATTTCTACAAAGAATCTGTAACTTCTGCCTAAATAAGTAAAAGAATCGGTGGATTTGCCTGATTTTGTCAAAGAATCGGTGTCGCAAATACAGATTCTTTGCACTTTTCAGGCGGACTTTTCTAGACGTAACTCTGATTTCAAGGTTGGTTCTATGGACGCTCTCATGGAGCCTGATTTTCTCGCCAAGTCTGAACGATTTGCCTGAAAAGAGCACCATGTCTGAGCTATTTGCCAGTTTTTCTCGCCAAGTCTGAGCGAATTTACTCAGTCATGGTGAGGTTTTCAGGCTCGCAAAATTTGGAGACAGAGCCCTAGTTAGACCGTGCCTGATTTCTTCAAAGAATCTGTAACTTCTGCCTAAAAGCATCAAAGAATCGGTGGATTTGCCTGATTTTGTCAAAGAATCGGTACCTCAAATACAGATTCTTTGCACTTTTTAGGCGCGCATAGTGAAAGTTAGGCGCGCATAGTGAAAGTTAGGCTCGCAATAGCAGAAAGACCCGCTTGCCGAGAAACCCGTGCGCCGGCACGCGCATCTGGCGAGAAACCCGTGCGCTCGCACCGCACAACGCTGCGCAGAAAAGCCGTATACTTATGACGATATAAGTCCACGAAAGGATTGATATGTCTGACACTCTGATTCCACAAAATTCCTGCGTACTTGTCACCGGTGGCGCGGGCTTTATTGGCAGCCACACCGTTGTTGAACTGCTCAATTCCGGCTACGAGGCCGTAATTGTTGATGACCTTTCCAATGCTTCGGCAAAGGTTATCGATCGAATCAAAACTATTGTGGGAGAAGAAAACGCTAAGCGCCTTTCGTTCTACGAGGCAGACGTCAACGATGCAGATGCACTCAACCACATCTTTGATGAGCACGCCATTAACTTTGTCATTCACTTTGCCGGCTTCAAGGCCGTTGGCGAATCCGTTACCAAGCCCATTGAGTACTACACAAATAACCTGGGCAATACCCTCACCCTTCTTGATGTCATGAGAAACCACGGTTGTAAGTCAATTATTTTCTCGAGCTCTGCAACCGTTTATGGAGATCCAGATAGCCTTCCTCTAACCGAGCAAAGCCCCAAGAAGAACGCAACCAACCCTTATGGCTGGACTAAGTGGATGATTGAGCAGATCCTCACCGATGTTCACACCGCAGATCCAGAGTGGAACGTTGTCCTGCTTAGATACTTCAATCCTATTGGCGCTCACCAGTCGGGCCTTATCGGAGAAGATCCTGCAGGTATTCCAAACAACCTAGTACCTTATGTGGCTCAAGTTGCTGTGGGTAAGCGCGAAGCTGTTCACGTCTTTGGCGACGACTACAACACCCCAGATGGCACGGGTGTTCGCGACTACATCCACGTCTGCGATCTTGGCTCCGGCCACGTAGCTGCACTTAAATGGATGGCTGGTCGCACGGGAGTTGAGATCTTCAACCTAGGAACCGGTACCGGTAGCTCTGTACTTGACGTTATTAAGGCATTCTCAAAGGCTTGTGGCAAAGAGATTCCTTACGTTATTGAGCCTCGTCGTGCTGGAGACGTTGCTACTAACTACGCCGATTGCCAGAAAGCTGCTGACATGCTTGGCTGGAAGGCTCAGTACAACCTTGCTGACATGTGCCGCGATTCCTGGAAGTGGCAGTCGATGAACCCAGACGGCTATCGCAGCTAGGACTTCCGTGAACTTCGCCGACTACCTCACACACAAGCTTCCTGCCGTCGAGGCAGAGATTATGCGCGGTCTCCCCGCGGCACCAGCGGCAGCGCCCGCAGCACCCGCAACGCCCGCAGCAGTGGCGGCCTCGCCCGCAGCCACGTCCGCGCCCTCGGAGCGCACTCGTGCGGACCTGAATACCTACCTCTACCAGCCACTCGCTCACTTCAGTGCAGGCGGCGGCAAGCGCGTGCGTCCGGTCCTGTGCTGCCTGGGCGCCGAAGCAGTCGGCGGCTCAGCCGAAGTAGCTCTGCCTGTGGCTTGTGCCATCGAGGACTTTCAGTCGGTAGCCCTTATCCACGACGACATCGCTGACAAGTCAGAGCTGCGCCGTGGCGAGAAGTGCCTCTACAAAACACTCGGTACCGGACTTGCCATCAACGTTGGTGATTCTGCCCTGGTCAATGTTGTCAGACGTGTGACCGTGACCGACCACCTCTCTGACCAGCTTAAAGTTCGCGTTATCGACGCCCTTCTCGCCATGGAAGAGCACACCCTTGAGGGCCAGGCACTTGACCTTGGCTGGGCTCAAAACGAGCGCTGGGATGTTACCTCTGACCAGTATCTTTTTATGGCGCTCTCCAAGACCGCCTATTACTCTGCTGCATATCCCCTGGTACTGGGCGCGCTCATCGGTGGTGCTGACCAGAAAACGCTTAATGCGCTCAAGGATTTTGGCCTCAAGATAGGCCTTGCCTTCCAGCTGCAAGACGATCTTCTCAACCTGGTAGGAAACGCCCAGGTACAGGGTAAAGACTTTAGGTCAGACATCACCGAGGGCAAACGCACGCTCGCGGTGGTCTACGCGCTTGAACACCTCACCGAGGCAGAAAAGACAGAGCTTGTCTCCATACTTTCTGCGCATACAGGCGATACTTTGAAGCTTCAGCGCGCTGTGGAGCTTATGGAAAGCGCTAATGCGATAAAATTTGTCCGCACGCACGCTCTTGCCTTAGTTGATGAGGCAAAGCACGTACTTGAAAACGTGATACTTACTGAAGACGCTCGCGACACACTTTTGTCTATGGCAGACTTCTTTGTGAACCGAGAAAGGTAATTATGGATCCAATTACTCCTGGTAGCACTGGTGCTGCCGTTGAAGACATTCAGGAACGCCTCGTAAAGCTTGGCTACACCATCGAAGATGATGAGCGCCAGAGTCACACGTTTGGCAAGTCAACTGCTCGCGCGGTTGCGCGCTTTAGGCTTGACCATGACCTTTCTCTTGGAGAAGAAGTAGATGCCTCTACCTGGGCAATCATGGTCGATGAGGGCTATGAGCTAGGAGACAGAACCCTCTACCTGCGTCTTCCTAACTTCCACGGCAATGACGTGCGTCAGCTGCAAGAGCGCCTCAACATCTTGGGTTTCTCGTGCGGAAAAGTTGATGGCCATTACGGTGTTCACACCGAAGCTGCCGTTAAGCTCTTCCAGGAAAGCGTCGGCGAGCTTGCTGACGGTATGGCATTCCAGGATACCCTCGACGCTATTGAGCGTCTGCGCCACGTTTGGTCCGGTAAGCAGGCAAAAGGCCCTCACCCACAGGGTCCTATGGGCTTTGCACGTGCAGCAAACGTTCTTGAGACCACCTGCATTGCTATTACGGGAGAAGATCCTATCTCTAGAAACGTAGCTGCTCGCGTCTATAACCTTTCTAAGGCAACTACTGAGGCAAGCGGCATGACCATGATTGATCGCGCCGATTCTCCTACTGATGCAGCTACCATTTTGGTTCTTACCACAGACTATGCCCCAAGCATGCCCGCGCGCGGACAGGTGGGTATTGGCTCTGTTTCCATGGAGGAGAACGAGACGCTGCCAGCAAGACTTCGCACTGCTATTGAGTCTGCTGATGCAACGGGCTCCCCTATCAAGATTGTGCTGCCAGAAGGAACAAACGTAGACGGCTCGTTTACTACCGCAGACGCGCAGACTTTAGCAGTTCTTGTTCTTGATGCAATTTGTGGAGCATTTGCCTCGCTAAGCTGATACACTTAATAGGGTTGCGGACAAAACCAACGTAGTGATTACATTGGGGTATCGTCCAACGGTTAGGACACGGGTTTTTGGTGCCTGGAATGTGGGTTCGAATCCTACTACCCCAGCCATTTTTTACGCAACTTTTGTGTAGGGACGCACTCGTATCGAGTAATACGAAGTACTTTGGAGGCTTACGTATGCCACTTACTGCGATTGTCCTCGCTGCAGGCGAGGGAACGCGCATGAAGTCCCACCACCCTAAGATTGTGCACAAATTACTTGATAAACCCATCGTTTGGTGGAGTGTCAACGCTGCAATTACTGCTGGCGCTGACCGCGTCATTGTGGTTGTTGGTAACCACGCTGACGAGGTTAAATCTGCACTTTCTTGCTTCCCTAACCTTGAGTATGTTGCCCAGACTGAGCGTCTTGGCACCGGCCATGCCGTCAAGGTTGTTAAGGATGCTCTTGGTGGCTTCAAGGGACCCGTTGTTGTTATCAACGGTGACGCATCTCTGTTGCGCGCACAGTCTATTCTGGACCTTGTTGCAGAAACTAAAGCTCACCACAACGCATGTACCGTACTTACGATGACGCCACCAGATCCAACCGGATATGGTCGCGTCATTTCTTCTAACGGCCAGGTAACTGCCATTATTGAGCACAAAGACGCTACGCCTGAGCAGCGCAAGCAAGAGCGTGAATGCAACGTCGGCGTGTACTGCTTCTGTGGCGGAAGACTGACCGCAAACATCGATCTTCTCGGCAATGACAACGTGCAGGGCGAGTACTACCTCACCGACATGGTGGGCCTTTACGTCAACCAGGGTGAGCCTGTTGCTGCCGTCCACGTTGACGACTACAAAGAGGCGCTGGGCGTCAATTCCCGCTCCGAGCTTGCTGTTGCCACCCGCATCATGCAGGAGCGCATCAACGAGCACTGGATGAGCCAGGGTGTCACCATGCTGGACCCAACCTCCGTCTGGATTGGCCCCGAGGTCACGCTTGGTATAGACACCGAGGTTCTCCCGCAGACTATGCTCTACGGCAAGACCTCAATTGGCGAGAATTGCGTGGTAGGCCCTAACACTCGTCTGACCGATACAATTGTTGGTAACGACGCTGTTATTGACGAAACTGTAGCTATCAACGCACAGGTAGACGACTTTGCTACCTGCGGTCCTCGCGCGTACCTGCGCCCAGGCACACACCTTATGCCTCACGCCAAGGCTGGCACCCACGTTGAGATCAAAAATTCAACTATCGGCGAGGGCTCCAAGGTTCCTCACCTCTCCTACATTGGTGACACAACCATGGGCTCCGGCGTCAACATTGGCGCAGGTTCAATTACGTGCAATTACGACGGTTACCACAAGTTCAAGACCAACATTGGCAACAACGTCTTTGTTGGTTCCGATACCATGATGGTGGCACCCGTCTCAATTGGTGATGGCGCACTTGTGGGGGCAAGTTCGTGCATCACAAAGGATGTACCAGCAGATGCGCTTGCACTCGAGCGCTCTGAGCAGAAAATTGTTGAGGGATACGCCGCCCAGAGGCGTCACAAGCTTGAGAAAGAGGACTAGATGTTCGAGAACCTGAGTGAACCACTGTTAGTTGCTAGAAATATCAAGCTCTACACCGGTACAGGTAACCCTGAACTGGCTCGTAAGGTTGCAGACATTCTTCACCTAGAGCTACAAGGTCTTCTCCTCGAGAAGTTTGCTAACGGAGAAATCTACGCTCGCTTTGACGAGTCTGTCCGCGGCGACGAGGTCTTCTTCATTCAGTCTTTGGCAGGCGTCAACGTCAACGACCTGGTTATGGAGACGTTGATTGTTGCTGACGCTGCAAAGCGCGCATCTGCTAACAGCTTTACTGTGGTTATCCCTCACTACGCATATGCTCGTCAGGACCGCAAAGCCTCTGCTCGCGAGCCTATTACTGCTCGCCTGATGGCAAACCTGCTTGAGAAAGCTGGCGTTGACCGCGTCATCACACTTGACCTGCACCAGGGCCAGATCCAGGGCTTCTTTGACATTCCTGTTTCTCACCTGACTGCTCTCTACCTTCTGGGCGATTACTTTAAGAACAAGCCATTTGACTGGGAGAATACCGTTGTCGTCTCCCCTGATATGGGTCGCGCAAAGGCTGCTAAGAAGCTCTCCGACTACCTGGATTGCGGCCTTGCTATTGCACATAAGAGCCGTCCTCGTCACAACGAGAGTGCTGTTATGGGCATCATTGGCGACATCAAGGGCAAGACCTGTATTGTTAACGACGACATGATTGATACCGCAGGTACCCTCTGCGCTTCCGTTGTTAAGCTGAAGGAAATGGGTGCGGGAGACATCTACGTCTGCGCTACCCACGGCGTTTTCTCTGGTCCTGCAATTGAGCGCCTCAACAACGCTCCTATCGAGGAGTGCGTGGTTACCGACGCAATTCCTTGTGCAGCAGCAAACCAGGAAGGCTCCAAGATCAAGACGATTACCATCGCAAACGAGATTGCCGAGGCAATCTACGCTGTCTACACCGACCGCCCTGTCTCCGACATCTTCGGCGGTGACTTCAACCTGTAACGCCGCAGGTCAGTTGCGCACGCGAGGACGGCAAAAACTGCAGGTCAAACGTGCGTGCGAGCGCGAGTCGCAAGTAATTTCAACCCGGTATCCATTTCGTGTGGATGCCGGGTTTCTTGTGCGGAAACGCTGGGAGTGGACGGGTTTCTCGCCAGACGGGCGGTGTGAGCTGGCGCGCGCTCAGCACGCGCCTGCTGCGAGCCTGATTTTCTCGTCATGTCTGAACTATTTGCCGGAAAAGCACGCCATGTCTGAGTAGTTTTGCCGGTTTTTCTCGCCATGTCTGAGTAAACTTACTCAGACATGATGCAGCTTTCGGGCTCAAAATTTAGGATCACGTAGTCTATCTTTCACGCGCCTGATTTCATCAAAGATTCTGTAAATTTTGCCTAAAAATGTAAAAGAGTCGGTGGATTTGCCTGATTTTGTCAAAGAATCTGTACCTCAAATACAGATTCTTTGCACTTTTCAGGCGCGCGATGGCGAGAAGCGCACCCGGCGAGAAACCCATGCGCTCGCAGCCGCCCTTACAGCAGCGCGAGTTCTAGCAGGTCGTTCCGCTTTCGGAATCCGCAAGATCAACGTCGTTTGCAAGCGCCGCTTCCAGCGCAACCTGCAGTCCGCGAGTCATCATTTCCAGCGACATGCTTGGAACCTGGCGGGTCTTCTCGCCAGCGGCAGTCTTCTCGCCCGCAGTACCCTTCTCGCCTGCAGTGCCCTTCTCGGCGGCCGCGGCGTTCTTTTCGGCGACCTGCTCCGTTGCAAACGGTACGTGCAAAAACGTTCCGCGAGTCTCTGGGAATCGCGTGGCCAGGGCGTGAAGGACCTGGTACATGACGTCATTGCACACGTATGTGCCCGCGGTGTACGAGACCGCCGCAGGAATTTCAGCCTGGTTCATGGCGGCGACCATGGCGTTTACCGGCAGCGACGCAAAATAAGCGTCGGGAGCGCCGTCGATAATGCGCTGCGAGAGCGGCTGTTTGCCCGCGTTGTCAGGAATTCGCGCATGCGCCCAGTTGATGCCGACGAACTCGGGCGTAATCTTGCTTCTTCCTCCCGCTTGGCCCACGCAAAGCACAATCTCGGGACGCTCCGCTACAAGCGCGTCGATAACTTTCTGAGCACCAACGCCAAACTCAACAGGTACGTGCAGTTTTATCACCTGTGCGTCGCCAATAGTCTCGGGTAGCGCCTTCACAGCCTCCCAAGCTGGGTTGATTTTCTCGCCACCAAAAGGCTCAAATCCGGTAACCAGAATCTTTTTCATCTTGCCTCCGCACCTCTGTCGGTCGTTGCGCGTCGTGGTTCGCTGCACTCCGTCACGGTCTGCTGGTCGCCGCGGTCCGTCGCGGTCCGCTGCGCGCTTAGTTCACGCTGGTCGAACCTGTCGTTTTCCCTTACCATCATAAACGTACACATCTCAAACAGAAGGAGATTCGATGCACGGTAACAAAATTGTGCTCGTGGCGGGCCTGGGAAATCCTGGCGAGAAATACGCGCGTACCAGGCACAATGCCGGTTTTGCCGTGGTCGATGCCCTTGCTGAACGCCACAATGTCTCGTACTGGAAAAGTGAGGCGGGCTGCCAGGTCGCAGAGATCACTCTTCCCGCAGCTCCTGGCGCCGCATCTGGCGAGAAACGCCGTGTTTTCCTGGTCAAACCTCAGGACTTCATGAACACCAGCGGCGGTCCCCTCTCTAAACTTGCTCGTGCGCACCACCTTCAACCTGCGCAAATCCTGGTCGTTCACGACGAGGTTGACCTTGCAGAGGGACAGCTCAACTTCAAAGAAAGCGGCGGGCTCAACTCGCATAATGGCCTGCGTTCCATCGCCGACAAGCTCCAGACCAGGGATTTTATGCGCCTGCAGTTTGGCATCGGTCGCCCTCCTGGAAAGATGCCGGTGGCAGACTACGTTCTGCGCGAGCTCAAGGGCAACAACCTGGAAGACTTCCTGGTCACCGCCCAGGCTGCAGCCGATCAGGTGGAGCAGCTCCTCTGCAGCTAGCAGGCAAAACATTCTACGAAATATTTATGCTCATTCATGAATTACTCATGCCTTGAATCATGCGCAAATAGTACAATAGGTATGTTGTTTGCGAATACGGGGTTACCCAGACCTCGTATGCGTGAGATACATGCGTCACCTGCCACTGTCTTCTCGCCAGAAGGCACGCTGTAGTGCGGCGCGTCAACTCACTCGCAGTTTTGTTGTGTTAGGAGAGGAGTACCGCTGAATGTATAAGATCCTCGAAAAGACTCAGTTCTCCGAGAAGGTCTTCAAGTTCCGCATTGAGGCACCACAGATGGCCAAGCATGCACATGCTGGTCAGTTCCTAATGGTCCGCGCAAATGAGTGTGGCGAGCGCGTTCCATTTACCTTTGCGGATTGGAATCCTGAGGAGGGTTGGGTCGAGTTTATCTTCATGGTAATCGGCAAGACCACCAGGATGCTTTCTACCTACGAGGTTGGTGATTTCCTGCAGGACGTCACTGGTCCTCTGGGTGAGCCTACCGAGATGGGCGAGGGCAAATGGGCAGTTATTGGCGGCGGCGTTGGCCTGGCTATCGCTTTCCCTGTTGCTCGTCAGCTCGTAGCAGCTGGCCGCGAGGTCCACGCAATCATGGGCGCTCGTACCAAAGAGCTGCTGCTGCTTGAGGATCAGTTCCGTTCCATTCTGGACGACGATCACATCCACATCACCACAGACGACGGTTCTCTTGGCGAGAAGGGCGTTGTAACCGCACCTCTCGAGCGTCTTCTGCAGGACAAGCAGGTCGATCGCGTATTCTGCGTTGGCCCAGTTCCAATGATGAAGTTCTCCACTCTCACTGCCGAGAAGTACGACACACCTATCATCGCTTCTCTGAACCCAATCATGGTTGACGGCACTGGTATGTGCGGTTGCTGCCGTGTTGAGGTTGGCGGCGAGACCAAGTTTGCTTGTGTTGACGGTCCTGACTTTGACGCAACCAAGGTTGACTGGAACGACCTTCGCGCACGTCAGGCAGCCTACCTCACCGAGGAAGGCCAGTCCATCAAGGCTTACGAGGAGACGAGGTGCGCATGCCACAAGTAAACGGTCGCTACATTCCAAACGTCAAGGCACCTCGTACAGCTGACAACGAAGAGCCAGCTGCAGAGCGCGCACAAGACTTCCGCCCTGTCGACAAGGGTTTCACTAAAGAGATGGCAATTGCAGAGGCAAACCGCTGCCTGGATTGTAAGAATCCACTGTGCGTTCAGGGTTGCCCTGTAAACATCAACATTCCTCGCTTCATCGAGGCAATCCGTGCAGAAGAGTTTGGTCGCGGTCTTGACATCATCCGCGAGTCCTCCATGCTTCCTGCAGTTTGTGGTCGTGTTTGCCCACAGGAGAACCAGTGCGAGGGCGTCTGCATCATGGGTAAGCGCAGCGAACCAGTTGCTATTGGTCAGCTCGAGCGCTTCCTTGGTGACCAGCCTGAGCTTGCTTCCAAGCCAGCTATCGCTCCAAAGAACGGCAAGAAGGTTGCAGTTGTAGGCTCCGGTCCTTCCGGTATTGCTTGCGCTGGCGAGCTTGCTCGTAACGGTTTTGATGTTACCGTCTTTGAGGCATTCTTCACCGGAGGCGGCGTTCTGGTTTACGGTATTCCTGAGTTCCGTCTTCCAAAAGCTGTCGTTAAGCGCGAGATTGACGGCCTTCAGGAGCTGGGCGTTAAGTTTGAGTTCAACTCTGTTGTCGGTCGTATCACCGATGCAGAAGAGCTCTTTGAGCAGGGCTTTGACGCAATCTATATTGCAACCGGCGCAGGCCTTCCAAAGCTTCTCAACATCCCTGGCGAGAACCTGCCTAACGTCTTCTTTGCAAATGAGTACCTCACCCGCGTTAACCTCATGAAGGCTAACAACTTCCCTGAGTTCGACACTCCAACCAAGCACGGCAAGAACGTCGTTGTCTTTGGTGGCGGCAACGTTGCTATGGACGCTGTCCGTACTGCTAAGCGTCTTGGCGCAGAGCGTGCAATCATCGCTTACCGTCGTACCGAGGACGAGATGCCTGCTCGTCGTGCAGAGCTGCACCACGCAAAGGCAGAGGGCGTTGAGGTTCTTCCTCTCGTCTCCCCTCTCGAGTTTGTCGCTGGCGAGGACGGTGCAGTTTGCGCAGTTCGCGTCCAGAAGATGGAGCTCGGCGAGCCTGACGCTGACGGACGTCGTCGTCCAGTTGCTATCGAGGGTGCTATCGAGGACATTCCTTGCGACGTTGCAATTTCTGCAATCGGCACTAACGCTAACCCATTCGCAAAGATGATCGGCGACATCAAGCTCAACAAGTGGGGCTACATTGAGGCCGACGAAGAGGGTCGTACTTCCGATCCTCGCATCTGGGCTGGTGGCGACATCGTAACCGGTGCTGCAACCGTCATTCTTGCAATGGGCGCTGGTAAGGTAGCAGCTGCTTCCATCACCAAGCACCTCGGCTAGTCCGCCGGTTTCGGCTGGCGTAGCCGCAGCTCACAGTTCAGTTACAGCTGACACAGCAAGCTAACATGCAATCACAAAAGACCTGGTACCTCATGGTGCCAGGTCTTTTTTGTGCCGAGAAGTGCTGCGACCCAACACCCGAGCTCACGAGTTTCTCGCCAAGCGCTCTTCTCGCCATCGCGCGCCTGAAAAGTGTAAAGAATCTGTATTTTGAATACAGATTCTTTAACAAAATCAGGCAAATCCACAGATTCTTTTACACTTTTAGGCAAAATTTACAGATTCTTTGCAGAAATCAGGCGCGAAAAAGATAGACTACGTGGGCCTGAATTTTTGAGCCTGAAAGCTGCATCATGTCTGAGTAAATTTACTCAGACATGGCGAGAAAAATCGGCAAATAGCTCAGATATGGTGTACTTTTCTGGCAAATCGTTCAGACATGGCGAGAAAATCAGGCGCGCGGCAGGCGCGCAGCAGCTCGCACCGCCCGCCTGGCGAGAAACCCATCCACTAGCAGCACTTTCGCACAAGAAACCCGGCATCCACACGAAATGGATACCGGGTAGAAATCACTTGCAACCTGCGCCCGCACACGGCGCTGACCTGCAGCGTTGCCGTCGTTGCGCCCGCACGCGCCGCTGACCTGCAGCGTTGCCGTTGCAGCGAGCTGAGCGCGGCTACGAGAGCAAGAACTCCCTGACGCGAGCGGCAATACCTTCGGCGTCCAGGCCAAAGTGCGAAAGCAGCACGTCACCAGGAGCGGACGTACCAAAGGTACGCATGCCAGCAAAGCGCATGGGCGTGGGCAGCTGCTCGGCCAGAAGCTCGGCAACTGCAGCTCCACGGCCTGTTGCCACGTTGTACTCCTCAACGTATTGAGCTCCTACTATTGTTTTATCTCTACAAGTCCGCTTGGAGTCATTTCAAATACGGCATCGTACTTTGATTGTTGTGCAACATTGAGATGATGAGTTACCTCAATCATGGTAACTCCGCTTAGACTAAGCAGGTTATTCTCGACCTCAGTAGCCATGCGTGTGTCCAATGCGGACGTAGCTTCATCAACAAGCAGTAACTTCTTTCCATACAGTAAGGCTCGCGCAATAGCAATCCTCTGTCTTTCACCTCCGGAGAAGCGCTTTCCGTTCTCTTCCACTGGAGTGTCAAGTCCTTTTGGAAGAGCCGCAACTACCTCTGAGAGACCAGACTTTTTAATAACTTCACCGATTTGCTCACTCGAATACGAACTTCCCAGCGTAATGTTATTTTTTAGCGTATCGTCAAACAAATACACATTTTGGTGAATCATTGCCGGATCACATGAAATGTCTCTTGAACTGTCAATCAGAATATCTCCACTCTGAGGTTTTATCTGGCCTGAAATCAGTTTTAAAAGCGTGCTCTTTCCACTCCCGCTTTTTCCGATAATCGCATACTTCCTCCCAGCCTTAAAGCACGCAGATATTTTAGACAATCCGGAAATTGAATCAGGATACTTATAGGTAACATTTTTTAACTCAATTTCATGCTCTACATCATAGTGCCGTTCCTTATTGTCAAACGGAGTTTCTTCATCGTCGCATATAACCGCCTTCAAAACCGGATAGGCCGCTTTAACTTTGCCAAGCAATGAAGCAAATGTTGAAGCGGGCGCAATTACCTGACCGGACAGCTGGGTCACAGCCACAACGCTACCAAGAGAAACAAATCCTTGCACTGCGAAAATACCCGTTATACCCATAATAATGAATTGAGATGAAACTGAGATTGCTGTAACAAACCCAGATATAAGAGATGTAACTTCAGATAAATGTGCCTTCTTATCTTCCAACTGCTGCGCAACCAGTAAGTGACGATTTGTAAAGTTGTTTTCTTTATGAAATGACCTGATAACATCAAATCCAAGCGATATATCACGAATCTGTCCGTTATACGACACCGTATTTTTTACGATCTCTTCTTGGCAATGAGTAAGTTGTTTTGTAAATACTCCGGGAATGATTGTTGGAATTGCCATAACAAGTATCGAAATAACTGCCACTATTGGATTTATATACAAAAGTAAGAGGCTTGCAATAGTAATTTCGCAGCACGAAGCAAATGCATCAAGCAGTCCGCCAAGCCAATCTTTTTCAATAGTATCCATATTCTGACTTAAAAGAGAAAAAAACTCAGCACTGTTTTCATTCATATTTGCAGCATCTTTTCTCCGCAAATAAGCCTTCACGGCAGAATTTCTCATCTTAATTACGGTGTCGCGAACCAGGCGGGCGCGCACATATCCCTGTAGTATAAGAAGGATACCGGTTGCTATAGCATATATACAGCACAAGCCTATAAATGTAAGTAATCGAGCAATATCTCCTGAAATAATGACTTCAGAAACCGTATTGAGAAGTGAGCTCAGTAAAAGAGCCACGCCGGCAACGACACAAGAACTTACAATTTGTACTAGTACAAAAATAATCACGTTTCGTTTGCCGGCATTCTTTAAAAGATGCTTTATATTTTTCATTCCATTCCAATCGTAGAAAATCATCTAAATGACCATCACAAAATGATAGATACCTCTTTTAATAAATCTAAAAGAGGTATCTATCTCGCACTTTTAGTGCTTAACTACAATAACAATGATGGTCATATGTATCGCCTCCCCCTCTCTTTGATGAATACATCATCTCGAAAGAAGAGGAGGCTATCCATAACATCTCGTGACAATTCTTGTATTACCTCAAATGTTAAGTATCCATGAAAAGTATCAAAATAATAAGTATGGCATGTAAAAATTTTAACTTTTGGTAATGAAAAATGTAGGCTGCCTTGCTCACTGTCTCTGAGCGCTTAGACTTGGTTTTAAGCCCTAGGTTTAATTTTGAGTGCTTAGATTCTCTTCAACAAAAGCGCGCACCATTTCCGCATTATCATGTTGCCCGATAAGTTCCATATACGGAATAATCGTCTGCATTATTGAAAGCGCCTTGTCAGTATTTCCATTCCGGAATTCAGACCGACCAATCAAATAAAAAATCACCGGTAAAAGTATCTGCTCATGGCTTTCAATACTCAAATCTCTTGCCAGATACGCATGCTGAGCAGCTTCTTCAAACCTTCCCTCAAGATCCAAGCAGGAAGATATATTAACTTCAAGGTTGATGCGGACAATCGTAAAGTCATTGCTGCTTGATTGCTGATCGGAAAGGTTTCTTGCAAGTTCTTCTCCCACTCGAATACCCTCAATACGAGCTTCCTTTTGCTGAAGTGCCACAACCATCAAACCGATTATTTCAGCTTCAATAGGAGATAAAAGTTCATGTCGAAAATCAAATAGGTCAATATGAGGCTTTGTAAGCTCCAAAGCCTCACGTAACTTGACGTATGAATCTTCAGGATTCTTGTTCTGCTTGAGTTGTGCGGCTGCCTGTATAAGTAAAACTGACTGCCGCTCCAATGCATGAGATGCATCATTTTCACTCAAGCCCTCCAGCAAGGATAGGCCTTGTTGGATTTTACCTGCTTCTATAAGCAGACTTGCTCGTCTTGTAATCTCATTAAAGCTACGTTGGCAATCACTTTGATAAAAAACGTCACAAAGTTGATAGGTACTCGCCCCAAGTCTGCTCAACAATGCGTCGAGAATTACTTTGGAGGGCATCTGGCGGCCATTTTCAATTCTTGAAAGAGAAACCGGGGAGCAAATACCCTCTGCAAGCTGCTCCTGCGTCAATCCCTTACTATGACGAAGAGAATAAATAGTCTCTCCTAAAGAGTTTCCTTTCAAATTTCATCCCGTCTTTAATCGCTTGCACCATCAAAATATGACAAAGGCTACGA
>CAURGZ010000028.1:0-17542 GCA_963524285.1 uncultured Atopobium sp. | reverse complement strand
TGCTGATCTTCCAGAGGATGCTTTGGCTCCAGCCTTTGAGCTTTCCGAGGATGACTTGGTAGACAATCTTCCAGAATCTGCTGATCCTACTGAGTAGTTTTGGTGTACTAGATTTGTTCGTTTTTGCCTGTAGGCATAGTGTCTGAGACGCGATGCTCAAAGCGTAGGTCTCTACCATACTGCACAGCATCTGCACCAAATTTATCTTTGAGTTTATCGGTTACCTCGGAGAGATGATGTAAGTCACTCCGAGGTTTCTTTTTTGTTGTAGGCCCAGGGGCTGCGGCATCAAACGTAGCTTCATATTGGTCAAAAAGTGACTCTTGCACTGGTTTGGCATGCTCCTCATCTGAAAATGAGCTAATACCAACACCAAGCAGTCTTACTGGCTGCCCTTCTTTCCAAATGGCAGGAAGCAGGTCAACGGCAATCTCTGCAAAGAGGTGCTCATCATCAGTTGGTGCAGGCATTCTTTTTTGAGCGGTATGAGACTCTGTTGCAGAGGCTTTTACCTTAAGCGTTACGGTATAACCTTGTAACTGTTTGCGGCGAAGACGTCTGCCTACAACACCAGCAATGTGTCTGATGGCTTCTTCTATTTCTTGTTTATCAAACAAATCTGTTTCAAAGGTTCTCTCGTTAGAAACAGACTTAACGTCACGAGGCTGGGCAGCTTCATGAACTTCTGAGACTTCTTTTCCTTGCGCGCGCAAAATCATCTTTGAAGCTGTATTGCCAACAAGGGAAGTGAGGTACGTTGCATCTGCTCTTGAGAGCTCTCCAAGCGTTCTGATTCCTTGTTGATGGAGCGTTTTTGCCATAGCAGGTCCAATGCCGCTCATGGCTTCAATTGGTAGAGGTGCTAGAAAACGTCCTTCTGTACCAGGAAACACCGCAGTAAGACCGCGAGGCTTTTCTTGCTCAGAGGCAATCTTAGCAATTGTCTTATTTGTTCCCAGACCAATGGAACAGGTAACACCTAGCGCAGCAACTTTCTTTTGAATGCGCTTACAGATCTCCAAAGGATTTTCTTTAGAGAATCTGCCTGGAGTGATGTCAAAAAATGCCTCATCAATAGAAACCTGCTCAACAAGGGGAGTCTCATCTTTGAGAAAACCCATAACAAGAGCACTCATTTCAGAGTATCTGTCATAGCGTCCTGGGGTCCAAATTGCTTGCGGACAGAGCCTTACTGCAGTAGCTGAAGGCATGGCAGAATGAACGCCAAACTTCCTTGCTTCATAAGAGGCGGTTGAAACAACGCCTCGTTTGTGGGGTGAGCCTCCAACAATTACTGGTTTTCCGCGCCACTCAGGATGATCAAGTTGTTCTACAGACGCAAAGAACGCATCAAGATCTAGAAGGCCAATGGCTTTGCCATGCCACTCAAAATCACACGATTTACGTGCGTTTTTATCTGATATGTCCTTTGATGTTTCCATAGAAATAGTGTATACTTTTTGTACAAATAGAACAAGTGTTTCATACATAAATTACGAGTACTTTTTGAAGAGAGCAAATTTATACTTTTCGAGGTTAATGCGTTGTTGTACACTTGTAACCCGATTTGTGGCTTTGCGGTGCAGCCCATCTAACATCCGAGGCACCGCTCGTATGGAGGAGTTTTCATTGGCAGTTAAGATTCGTCTGGCCCGTCACGGTGCCAAGAAGCGTCCGTACTATCGCGTGGTTGTCGCTGATGGTCGTATGCCTCGCGATGGTCGTTACATTGAAGAAGTCGGTCGTTATAACCCACTGACTAGCCCAAAGACGATTGATATCAACCTCGAGAAGGTTGACGAGTGGGTAGCAAAGGGTGCTCAGCCAACAAGCGCAGTTTCTCACCTCATTGAGATCGCTCGTACTGGTGCTCCAGTTGCAGAGAAGAAGACCAAGCTCTCCAAGAAGGCACAGGCAAAGGCCGCTGCAGCTGCAGAGGCTGCTGCTGAGGCTGCTGCCGCAGCTGCTGAGGAGTCCGAGGCTCCAGAGGCTGAGTAAATCGTGTCTGAATTCACAGAGCCCACTGAGGTAGACGCTGTCGATCAAGACATTCAGGAGATGCCTTCTGACAAGGTTGCTGATCTTGTTGAGTACATCGTTTGTGGTCTTGTCGATAATGAAGATGCTGTTGCACTCGACGTCACCGATCGCGAGGATGGAGCCTTGATTGAGGTTTCTTGCTCTGAGGAAGACGCTGGACGTGTCATCGGCCGCAAGGGTAGAACCATTAAGGCTATTCGTACTTTGGCTCGTGCTCTTGGCCAGCGTGTTGGCACCTCTGTTGATGTCGAGGTTGTAGGCTAATTTTGCGTAAACACTGGCGAGCAATTGCTCAAATTGTTAAAACGCATGGTAAAAGAGGGGAGGTTGTGACGGTTCCCGTTCACAGCCTTCCTTCTCTTATAGCTGAAGGCATGACAGTTGTTCCTGTTCCGCCTGCGCTTAAGGGACCAAGAAAGTTCTCAGTTGTCTCTGTTGAGTCAGATGATAGAGAAGGTAGTCTTGTCACTTTTGAAGATGTAACTACCATCTCTGACGCAGAAGAGCTTATTGGTAAAACACTTCTGGTAGAAGAAGATTGTCTTCCAGAAAACTTTGGTCTGGTAAATGTTTCTCTACTTGTGGGTAGAGAAGTACGTGATACAGAACATGGTTTTCTGGGTGAAATTACAGAGGTTCTTGTTGGACCTACACAAAATGTGTGGGTCATTGAGGGGCCTTTTGGACAGGTGCTGATGCCTGCCGTGGATGAATTTATCAAAGAGGCCCCAGCCGAGGGCTCCATTACCGTCTCAATTCCTCAGGGCCTTCTTAGGTTAGGTGAGTAGCATGCGTCTAGAAACGCTCTCAGTATTTCCTGAGGTCTTCTCGCCCTATTTAAATGCTTCTATTATGGGCAGAGCCCAGAAGGCAAACATTTTTGAGTTCTATACGCACGATTTACGTGACTGGACGCATGATAGGCATCGTACAGTAGATGACGCTCCTTTTGGTGGCGGGCAAGGCATGCTTATGAAGCCAGCTCCCATCTTTGAGGCAGTTCGTGAGATTACTGATCAAGCGGAACCTAAGCCCCACGTGGTGTTTTTCTCGCCAGTTGGTAGGCCGTATTCTCAGGCTATTGCCCAAGAGTTTGCTCAAAAAGAACGCATTCTGTTTGTTTGTGGTCGTTATGAGGGCATGGATGAGCGTGTCTATGAGCTGGCAGATGACGTTATTTCTCTGGGAGATTACGTGCTGACGGGCGGAGAGCTTCCTGCGCTTACCGTGATTGACTCGGTTGTGCGCTTGCTTCCTGGTGCGCTTGGCGATGAGATGAGCTCACAGGATGAATCCTTCTCTGACGATGGCCTTCTTGAGTATGCTCAGTACACGCGTCCAGCAAACTTTGAGGGGCGAGAAGTTCCGTCTGTCCTTCTTTCAGGAGACCACGGAGCGGTAGCAGTCTGGAGACGACAATCTGCACTTGCTCGCACTCGTGCGTGGCGTCCAGACCTCTTAGAGAGCGCTCAGCTCACTGAGAAGGACAGAGTGTATTTAGCAGAGCTTGATCAGCAATCTGGTGATGACGATGAGTAGTGGACATTCCAAAGTTCTTGAAATTTTTGAATACCTGGTAATTGTTGCAGTTGCTGTTGCGCTGGCGTTTTTTATTAGAACGTTTGTCGCTGAGGTATATGAGGTTCCAACAGGGTCCATGCTCAATACCATCCAGCTGGGGGATCGTTTGGTAGGAGAGAAGCTTACCTATCGTTTTGGCGGTACTCCGCAAGCAGGTGATGTGGTTACCTTCACCAGTCCTCAGAATCCCGATACGCTTTTAGTTAAGCGCGTCATTGCTACAGCAGGTCAAACGGTAGATTTGCGCGACGGTGCTGTGTATGTTGACGGTCAGCTTATGGACGAGCCTTATACTGAAGGCAAGCCAACCTATTCTCTTGCGGATCGCGCAGGTGCCGTAATTCAGAATTATCCGTATACTGTTCCTGCAGGTCATATTTTTGTTATGGGGGATAACAGAACAAACTCGCTGGATTCCAGATATTTTGGAGCAGTTGCGGTTTCTACCGTGACCTCTAAGGCAATGTTTATTTTCTGGCCCTTTGATCATGCTCGCGGGCTATAGTACTTACGTCGGACATTTGAGAGAAAGAACATCATGGGCGCAACACCACTTACGTTTCAAGATATGATTTTGACCCTTGAACACTACTGGGCAGAAAAAGGTTGCACAGTCATGCAGCCATATGACTCTGAGGTAGGTGCCGGTACCTTCCACACCGCAACTATCCTGCGCTCACTTGGTCCCGATGCCTGGCGTACCTGCTATCCACAGCCTTGTCGTCGTCCTGCTGATGGACGCTATGGCGAGAATCCCAACCGCTTGCAGCATTACTATCAGTTCCAGGTCTTGCTCAAGCCATCTCCTGCAGACTCTCAAGATCTCTATCTTGGTTCACTTGCCGCTATTGGCCTTGATCCAAAAGATCACGACGTTCGCTTTGTTGAGGACGACTGGGAGAGCCCAACGCTTGGTGCTTGGGGTCTTGGCTGGGAGGTCTGGCTCAACGGTATGGAGGTTACTCAGTTCACGTACTTCCAGCAGGTAGGCGGTATTGAGGTAGACCCAGTTCCTGTTGAGATTACCTATGGTCTTGAGCGTATTGCTATGTATGCTCAGGGTGTAGATTCCGTCTATGACCTGGTATGGAGTTACCTGCCAGATGGCACGCCAATGACGTACGGCCAGGTATTTTTGGAGAACGAGCGTGAGTTCTCAACTTATAACTTTGAGGTAGCCAACATTGAGCTTATGCGCGAGAAGTTCGATGAGTATGAGGCGGAGTGCCACAGCTGCCTTGAGCGCAAGCTTCCACTACCTGCGTATGACTGCGTTATGAAGTGCAGCCATGCATTCAACCTACTTGACTCTCGTGGTGCTCTTTCTGCTGTTGAGAGAGCTAACTATATTCTTCGCGTTCGCACCGTTGCTAAGGCATGCTGCGAATCGTATTTGGAGGAGGTCGCTTCTAAGAAAGCACCTGCAGCAACTACTCAGGAGGAGGTGGCTTAAATGGCTGAGGTTAGAGACTTCCTTTTTGAGATTGGTTCTGAAGAGATGCCTTCTGCTCCATTGCAGAAAGCTATTGCTCAGTTCAATAAGCTTGTAGTTTCCGGACTTAAAGACTCTGGTTTGTCATTTGGAGAGGTTAAGATCCTCTCGACACCTCGTCGTTTAACTGCCTATGTAAAGGACGTTGCTGAGGCTACAGAAGAGATTTCCGAGGTCAAGCGTGGCCCTAAGGCAGAGATTGCTTTTGATGCAGAGGGCAATCCAACTAAGGCTGCCGAGGGATTTGCTCGTAAGTGCGGCGTAAACGCTGATGCGTTGACTCGTCGTGTAGACACTGACGGTCATGAGTACGTCTTTGCAGAGCTCAACATTCCTTCAGTTCCTGCCACAAAGATTCTCTCTGAGCTGGCAACTTCTTGGATTTCTGCACTTGATTGGCCTCGCAGTCAGCGCTGGGGTTCTTTCCATGAGCGCTACGTTCGCCCTGTTCGTTGGCTGTGCGTCCTCTTTGGTTCAGAGATTGTTCCTGTTACGTACGCTGATGTAACTAGCTCAAACACCACCCAGGGCCATCGTGTTCTTGGTCCTGGATACCATGAGGTAGCAAGTCCAGCTGACTATGAGCAAGTTCTTAAAGACGCTGGCGTTTTGCTTCAGGAGCAGAGAAAAGACGTTATTCTCGCTGGCATTAAAGAGGTTGAGGCTGCTCGTCCAGGATCTTACGTTGATATGCCAGAGAAGGTCTTTGAGGAGGTCATCAACCTTACCGAGTGGCCTCAGGTTCTTGTGGGCACCTTTGACGAGGAATTCCTTAACGTTCCTTCAGAGATTATTACTGAGTCCATGCTTTCCAACCAGCGCTATTTCCCAATCTATGACGCTGAGGGCAAGCTGACTCGCGAGTTTATTGTGGTTTCAAATGCAGATCCATCTTGCGCCGAGCGCGTCATTGACGGCAACGAGCGCGTTGTTCGTGCTCGCCTCGACGACGCTAAGTTCTTCTTTGAGGAGGATTTGAAGCACACACTCGACGAATTTGCCCAGCGTCTAGAGACTGTTGTTTTCCAGGAGAAGCTTGGTACGGTTCTGCAGAAGACTCAGCGTATGGAGGCTCTTGCTGCAGAGATTGCGCTCGACGAGACTTCCAGCAAAGAAGAGGCTGAGCTTGCTGCTCGCGCTGCTCACCTTGCAAAGGCAGACCTTGTCAGCCAGGCGGTTGTCGAGTTCACCAGCCAGCAGGGTGTCATGGGTGGCTACTACGCAGAGGCTGCTGGCGAGAAGAGCGATGTAGCTGCAGCTATTCGCGAGCACTATCGTCCTCGCTTTGCCGGCGATGAGCTCCCAAGTGGCCAGATTGGTCGCTTTGTAGCTATTGCTGACAAGCTTGATACCATCTGCGGCATCTTTGCTATCAACGAGCCACCAACCGGCTCTTCCGATCCTTATGCTGTTCGTCGTGCAGCTATTGGTGTTATTGCATTGGTTCGCTCAACGGCAAACCTTGACCTCAAGAAGCTCATTGCAAGCTCTCTGGAGCTCTACCGCCAGCAAGGTCTTGTTGTTGACGAGTCTGTTCAGTCTCAGGTTGAGCAGTACTTTATTGGCCGCCTTGCATCTATTGCAAAGGACGAGAAGATCTCTGCAGATGCTATTGAGGCTGTTAGCGCAATTGGTGTTATCAATCCTGATGAGTTCCTTCAGCGTGCTCGTGCACTTGATGAGGCACGTCAGAACGAGCCTGAGCTCTTTGAGGACCTTGCTACTGCTTATGCACGCGCAGCTCACCTCAGTGACGCTTCTCTTGGCACAGAAGTTGATACAGAGCTTCTCACTGAGCCAGAGAAGTCGTTGCTTGCTGCTTGCGAAGAGGGACAGAAGCAGGTGGCTTCTGCTCTTGCTAGTTCAGACTATGCTGCTGCTGTTTCTGCACTGTCACAACTTCGTGAGCCAATTGACATTTTCTTCGACAAAGTGCTTGTCATGGATGAAAACGATACCGTTCGCCGAAATCGTTTACGTCTTTTGAACAAGTTTGCCCAGGTATTTAGTAATGTCGCCGATATTAGTGTGCTTTCTCGTAAGAAGTAGAGTACGCTTAGGTTAGATAAATGTTTGTATCTTTCTGAATACTTGACTGAAAGGGTTACAGCATGAGCGCACTTGACATTGATAACAACTCTCTTGGTGATGGTCTGCCTATCGTCTACGTTTTGTCAGACTCTCGCGGAGAGACCGGTGCCGCAGTAGTTAAGGCTGCTGCTGCTCAGTTTGGTGATGAATCCGTAGAGATTGTAAGGGTTCCAAATATTCATAGCGTTGATGATGTTCGTGCATACTTCAACGAGCATGAAGATGAGAATCGCCCTCGTGCAGTCTTCCACACCTTTGCAGATGGCTCTCTCAGAAGAGAGATTCGTCGTGAGCTTGATCAGCGCCTCATCCCATCAATCGATCTTCTGGGACCAGCGGTAAACGTTATTTCTACGCTTACCGGCGAAGAGCCCAGCCACGCAATTGGCGCATTCTTTGAGGGAGTTACGCGCTAAGAGAGTGCTGACGCCTCAAAATATCAAAAAGTTAAATGAGCATCCATTTTGGGTGCTCATTTTCTTTATGGAGAATTTCACAATTTGCAACCATAAGTTTACAAATTATTCTGTGAACGGTCGATATTGACCGCTCACCGTTATTTTGTTCAGATGAATCGCGTAGGTTGGTAACATACTATGAATGTGAGGACAGAACCAACTATGTTTGGTTTGATGTCTTTACGTTCAATCGTGTTGGTGCACGCTTTGCGTGTGACAGTTTGAGAGTTTGGAGTGTTATGTCCGAGAAGCACGTTTACAGCTTCGGAAAGGACCACGCCGGTAACGATGTTACTGAGGTCGCTGGCGCATCCGTAGAAGAGGCAAAGTGGATTGTTGGTGGCAAGGGAGCAAACCTTGCAGAGATGTCTAAGATTGGCCTGCCTGTACCTCCAGGATTCTCAATTACTTGCCAAACTTGCGTTGCTTATTCCAACAACGGCAACGTCTGGCCTGAGGGCGTCACTGATGAGATTGACGCAGCTATGGCTACCCTTGAGGAGCGCATGGGCAAGAAGCTCGGCGATGCAGAAGATCCACTGCTTGTCTCCGTCCGTTCTGGTGCACCATTCTCCATGCCTGGCATGATGGACACTGTTCTTAACCTTGGTCTTAACGATGAGTCCGTTCAGGGCCTCATTAAGCAGACTGGTAACGAGCGCTTTGCTTGGGACTCTTACCGTCGTTTTGTTCAGATGTTCTCTGGCGTTGTTATGGGCGTCTCTGGACAGCTCTTTGAGGATGCAATTGCTGCTAAGAAGGCCGAGAAGGGCGTTAAGCTTGATACAGAGCTGGACGCAAATGACCTTCGTGACCTTGTAACTTGGTTCAAGGGCATCTTTGCTGCAAACGTTGACGTTAAGGAGCACCCAGAGGTCTCCAAGAACGGCTACGCTGTCTTCCCATCTGATCCTTACCTCCAGCTCCGCCTTGCTGAGCAGGCAGTCTTTGGTTCTTGGATGAATGACCGCGCAATCCTTTACCGCAAGCAGAACAAGATTCCTGATGAGCTTGGTACTGCAGTTAACGTTCAGGTCATGGTCTTTGGTAACAAGGGTGAGACTTCTGCAACTGGCGTTGCATTTACTCGTAACCCTGCAGATGGTACTAACGAGCGCTACGGCGACTTCCTAATCAACGCTCAGGGCGAGGACGTTGTTGCTGGTATTCGTAATACTGAGCCTATTGCAGACCTCGTTAAGGTTCCTGCACTCAAGGAGGCAGGCGAGGAGCTCTTCCACGTCTTTGAGATTCTTGAGGATCACTACGCAGACATGATGGACATCGAGTTCACCATTGAGAATGGTAAGCTCTGGATGCTTCAGACTCGTGTTGGTAAGCGTACTGCTCTCTCTGCACTTAAGGTTGCAATTCAGATGTACGAAGAGGGTCGTATTACTAAGGAGCAGGCTGTTTCTCGCGTTGCTCCTGAGCAGCTCGATCAGCTTCTGCACCCACAGTTTGATCCTAACGCCGAGTACGAGACTATTGCTAAGGGTCTTAACGCTTCTCCTGGTGCAGCTGTTGGTGCTGCAGTCTTCTCTTCTGCAGACGCTGAGGCTTTTGCAGAGGCAGGCAAGCCTTGTATTCTTGTCCGTTGGGAGACCACTCCAGATGACCTCCACGGCATGGTTGCTGCAGAGGGCATCCTAACTTCCCACGGCGGCAAGACCAGCCACGCAGCTGTTATTGCTCGCGGTATGGGCGCTCCTTGCGTCTGCGGTGTTGATACACTTCGCATTGACGCTGCTAACAAGCGCTTCACCGTTGCTGATTCCGGCCTTGTTGTTAACGAGGGCGATGTAATCTCCATCGACGGTACCACTGGTGACGTCATCCTTGGTGCTGTTGAGCTTGTCCAGCCAGAGCTTTCTGGTGACCTCCAGACCATCCTTGCATGGGCAGATGAGGTCCGCCTTGACGAGTCCCGTGGTCGCGTCATTGGCGTACGTGCAAACGCTGATAACCCAGCAGATGCTCAGACTTCCGTTGATAACGGCGCTGAGGCAATTGGTCTTGACCGTACAGAGCACATGTTCCTTGGTGAGCGTAAGCACCTCATTCAGGACTTCATTCTTGCAGACTCTGAGGACGTTAAGCAGCTTGCTATCGAGCAGCTTGGCCGTGCTCAGAAGGGTGACTTCCTTGGTATGTTCAAGGTAATGGACGGCAAAGACGTTGTTGTCCGTCTTCTTGACCCACCACTGCATGAGTTCCTTGATTCCCCACGTGAGCTTGACGTTGAGATTGCTCATGATGAGGAGCAGGGTAAGGACGCCGCTGCAAAGCGTGCTCTTCTCGCTAAGTTTGACGCCTTCCAGGAGGCAAACCCAATGCTCGGCCTCCGTGGCTGCCGCCTTGGCCTTGTCTACCCAGAGCTCAACGTTATGCAGGTTCGCGCTATCGCAAGCGCAGCTGCAGAGCTCAAGCGTGTTGGTCTTGACCCTCGCCCAGAGATCATGGTTCCTCTGGTTGGCTTCGAAGAGGAGCTCATCCAGGTCCGTGAAGAGGTTGAGGAGACCATCAAGCAGGTTGCTGATGAGTACGGTGTTGAGCTCAACATCCCAGTTGGTACCATGATCGAGCTTCCACGTGCAGCTATCATGTCTGAGGAGATTGCTAAGCACGCAGACTTCTTCTCCTTCGGTACTAACGACCTCACCCAGACTTGCCTTGGCTTCTCTCGTGACGACGTTGAGTCCGCATTCATGCCTCTCTATCTTGAGCGCAAGATTGTTAAGACCAACCCATTTGCAACCCTTGATAAGGGTGTCGCAGAGCTTGTCCGTATGGGCGTTGAGGGTGGCCGTAAGGGTAATCCTAACCTCACCATCGGTGTCTGCGGTGAGACTGGTGGCGATCCAGAGTCCATCCACATGTACTACAACCTTGGTCTTGACTATGTCTCCTGCTCACCATACCGTGTACCAATTGCACGTCTTGCTGCAGCACAGGCTAAGATTCAGGCTAACGGTGGTCCACAGAAGATTGCTACTAAGTAGGTTTTCTTCTAGACACACTGCAACAAACTCTAGAGGGCGGCTTCGGTCGCCCTCTTTTGCTAGATAGTAATATCCTGCTATTATGAGGTAAAGATGCAGGTACAAGGAGGTTCTATGTTATCCATTAGACGAGAAGATCTTGAAGCTCGCGAGCATCAAATCTTATCTCCTGAAGCGGCTTTTTCTGATCAAAGTAAAGGTCGTGCGATTGCAGAGGAACCTGACCAGTACCGTACCTGTTATCAGTGTGATAGAGATCGTATTTTGCATAGTAAGAGCTTCAGAAGACTTGCTCACAAGACACAGGTTTTTCTCGCCCCAGAAGGGGACCACTATAGGACTCGTCTTATTCATACGCTTGAGGTTTCGCAGATTGCGCGCTCAATTGCGCGTCCTCTTGGCTTAAACGAAGACCTGACTGAGGCAATTGCACTTGGACATGATTTAGGTCATACACCGTTTGGTCATATTGGCGAGAAGGCGCTTTCGCACGCCATTAGCTTGTATAGGGGAATGGACCCCGATGCTCCAGAAAATGAGTATATTTTTGCCCATAATCAGCAGAGCGCCCGCATTGTTGAGTATCTGGAGAAAGACGGTCAGGGTCTTAATCTTTCTCATGAGGTTATTGATGGTATTAGATGCCATTCAGGTAATCTACGTGCAGAAACAGCAGAAGGAAGAATTGTTGCCATTTCGGACCGCATTGCGTATGTAACGCACGATATTGATGACGCAAAACGAGCAGGACTTCTTTCGGAGGAGTATCTCCCAACAGAAGCTCGAGAGGTTCTTGGAAATAGCTCACCTGAGCGTATTGAAAACATGGTTCACGATATTGTCTCCGAGAGCTCTCGCGTAGGCGATATTAAAATGACCGACTCCATGTGGGGCGCCATGATGACCATGAGAGCATTCTTGTTTGCTAATCTGTACGCATCAGGAGACGCAAAATACGAAGAACCCAAGGCATATGATCTCATCATTGAGCTGTTTGATTACTTTGTTAACCATTTAGATGAGGTTCCCGCAGAATATAAGTGTCATGACTTTGATCATCCAGAAATCCAAGTAGCAGATTACGTGTCTGGTATGACCGATAGATATGCAACCAGAGTGTTTGAAGATCTTCGCCTTCCTCGTTCCTGGGGTAAAAGGAGATATGTAAAGTAAGTTTTATCCAAACTAACCCTTGTACAGTGGAAAGTATTCACGTATACTTTCCGTCTGTGTGTTAACTATGTGTCGTTCGCAAGGGCGTCGGCACCTCTAGAGATGAGGAAACAATGGACTACATTCGCGCTATTGAGCGTCAGCAGATCCGCGAGGACATTCCTGAGGTCCGCGTTGGTGACAACGTAAAGGTTCACTATCGCATTGTCGAGGGTGACCGTACTCGTGAGCAGGTCTTCCAGGGTGACATCATTCGTCTTTCCGGCGAGGGTTCCCGTGAGACTTTTACCGTTCGTAAGATCAGCTTTGGCATTGGTGTTGAGCGTACTTTCCCACTTCACTCACCAAAGATTGCTAAGCTTGAGGTTCTTCGCCACGGTGTTGTTCACCGCGCTAAGCTCTACTTCCTGCGCGATCGTGTTGGTAAGGCTGCTCGTCTTCGCGAGAAGCGCTAATCAACTTCATATGCTCTTTAAAGCCGCCTCCGGGCGGCTTTTTTAGTACCATAGTCGTGTGGTTTGGAGAAAACATGGCTGATTCTGCTAAAGATATACTTGCTCGTTTAAGCGATGCCCCAGAGACTGAGGTATACGAACTCATAGCTCGTTATAGCGAGGACCCTCGTAAACAGGTTATCAAGGCTCTAGAATCAGCTAAAAGGCGCATTGAAAAAGAACATGCCGAGAAGACCCGTGTAGAAGAAATGTATCGCTTTCAGAAGGAGCTTTCTGGGGGCGGACTTGTTGTTGGTGTTGATGAGGTGGGCAGAGGTTCTGTAGCTGGCCCTTTAACGGTTTGTGCGGTATGTTTGCCAGAGGATCCTATCATCTATGGACTAAACGATTCCAAAAAATTAACCGCAACAAAGCGAGAGATTCTAGCGGCACAAATTCAAGAAGTTGCTACAGCAATTGGCATTGCTCATATTGCTCCTCAAAGAATTGATGAAGTTGGCATGGCACAGTGTTTAAGAGACGCTATGCTTCAGGCTGTCAAAAACACAGGTATTGAGCCTGAATGCGTCTTGATTGATGGAAATCCTATGCATATCCACCCCAAAGAAAAGACTCTTGTTAAGGGTGATGCACGCATTGCTTCTATTGCTGCTGCTTCAATTGTGGCAAAGGTAACAAGAGATGCTCTTATGGTGGCCTATGACGAGGAGTACCCCGGCTATCACCTGGCAGAATGCAAAGGATATGCCTCTGCTGAACACATTGAGGCTATTGGTGAGATGGGACTTTCTCCTATACATCGTGCGTCGTTTTGTGGAAACTTTGTTAAGACGCAAAGACTGTTTTAATACACCCAATTTAAGCAATCAGATTAACTTTCAGACGCAAACAGGGACCCGTTCATTCTAAGAGGATTGAACGGGCTTTTTCTATAGCCGTAAGCTCGTAATATCAAATTTTTTACTTTCGTCAGAATCATTACGCTGTTTAGACAGACAGCAGTCAAGTTAGTGTCAAAGTGCTCCTGCAAACTGAACTCTCCCACAATGAAAGGAGAGTTATGAGCAAGAAAGACACAAGTAAGCATGAAGACGCAACATCTAACGAGGTAGAGGAGAAGCCTGTTCCACAGGAAGAGCCAAAGGCTCTGGATAAGAGTCCTCAGGAGGATGACGAACAAGAGGGAAGAATCCCACTAGAAGAGATGTCTTCTCGTCAAATTGGCGAGAAGGGCGAGGAGATTGCTGCAAAATACCTCATCAAAAGAGGATACAAAATTATCCAAACTAACTGGACGTGTCAGATTGGTGAGGTTGATATTGTTGCTCAAGATGGCGATAACGTTGTGCTTGTTGAGGTAAAGACAAGACGTATTTTGAACAAAGACGATAGCATCATGCCTGAGCTGGCTGTAAATAGAGCAAAGCAAGAAAAATACAGAACGCTTGCACTTATGTATGCAGCGCTTCATCCAGCACTTACCTCTATTAGATTTGATGTTGTTGCTATTAATTTGGTAGCTCCAAGCACAGCAAGCCTAAGGCATTTAATTGGAGCATTTAGCTGGGACGAGCAATGAGTCAAGCAACCATCTGCGTTCATACCGCAACTCTTAGAGGAATTGAGGCAATACCTGTAGATGTAGAAGTGGGTATTTCAGGCGGCATACCTGGAATAACCATCGTAGGAATGCCTGACAGCTCCATTATGGAATCTCGTTCTCGTGTGCGCTGCTCACTAAAAGCTGCTGGTTTTACCATCCCTCGATTGCTTGTAACAATCAATTTGACGCCTGCGGATATAAAGAAGACAGGTACTGGATTTGATTTGCCCATAGCCGTTGCTATTCTTGCAGCTACTGGACAGATTCCTCAAGAGATTGTGCATAACAGGCTGTTTGTTGGAGAACTCTCATTAAACGGCAAAATCTCTTCAGTGAGAGGTATGGCAGCGTATGCAATGCTTGCTAAGAAACTGGGAATGAAACTAATCTCCTCTTCAGATTGCAATTTGTTTGGTTCTGACTGGAGCCACGTCATAGGAATTCAATCATTGCTCAACCTGAGTTTAAGAGATCAATCATTCTGTAAGCCATTGGTTCAGCGTAAGCATGCTGTTGAAACAACAATGCTCAGCGAGAATTTAGACTTTGAAGAGGTAATTGACCAGGAATTAGTCAAGCGAGCTATCGTAGTCGCAGCCACAGGAAACCTGGGGATGCTTATGATTGGTCCGCCAGGTGCAGGTAAAACAATGCTTGCTAAAAGAATTCCAACTATCCTCCCAGAACTTTCTAAAGAAGAGCGTGATGAGGTATTGCTCATACATTCTGTAGCGGGGTGTGAAACAGATTCTATTCAAGCAGGCGTACGGCCCTTTAGGTCTCCTCATCATTCAGCTTCTGTAGCAGGCATGATTGGAGGTGGTAGACCTGTCATCCCAGGCGAAATTTCTCTTGCCCATAAAGGCGTGCTCTTTTTAGATGAGCTGCCCGAGTTTGCTTCTAATACGCTGCAGGTTTTACGTCAGCCAATCGAAGATGGATATGTGCGTCTTGCGAGAGTGGATGGCATCTATAAGTTTCCTTCTCAGTTTCAGCTCATTGCTGCAGCTAATCCCTGTCCCTGCGGCTACTTTGGGGATAAGACTCACACCTGTAAGTGCTCTCCAGGAAAGATTTCTACGTATCAATCAAAAATTGGAGGTCCTTTAATGGATCGAATAGATATTGTGTGTGATGTAGCTCGACCTTCTTCTGATCGAGTAATTCAAGGTGAGCTAGGACTCACTTCAGCAGGTATGCGCTCACTTGTTGTCTCTGGCAGAGACTTTGCTTCTTGGCGAGAAACCCGTGGAGTAGATGGCACTTCTCGCCAAAAGTACGTGGAGAGCTTTGATGAATCAGCATTGCAACTGCTGCATAGATTTGCTCGTGGACTTCATTTAGGAGGTAGAGCAATAACGCGTACCTGCAGAGTTGCAAGGACAATCGCAGATATTGCTCACCATGAAAAAGTGACAAAAGACGACGTATCTGAGGCGGTTGCCTATAGGTCTCGTTCTTTGGAGTAGCAATGGAGAAATGGGAGATTTCATCAGAAGATGAGGACTATCCAAAAGAATTGCTACTGCTTAACCATCCGCCTGAAATTATCTATGGAATGGGGGATAGAAGCGTTTTGCAACAACCTTGTATGTCTGTAATTGGGGCTCGTAGGGCCACCCCATACGGCATGGCAATTGCAGAAATGGCTGGCAGATGCGCCGCTGATAACAATATTGTGGTGGTATCTGGCGGAGCTCTTGGCTGCGATTATAGGGCGGGTATGGCTTCTCTTAATGCTGGTGGAAAGACTGTTGTAGTGGCCGGTTGTGGTGCAGATGTGACCTATCCAACTACCTCTGCAGAGCTTTTTGAAGCAGCGCGAGAAGGAAGGGGAGCAGTCATTTCTCTAGACAGGTGGGGAACGCCTCCTAGACGTTATGCCTTTCCTAGAAGAAATGCGGTTATTGCGGCATTAGGTAAAGTGCTCTTGGTAACGGAAGCGGGGCTTTGCTCAGGCACCATGAGTACTGCTGAGTTTGCTAACTCTCTTGGTAAAACTATTTATGCAATACCCGGGTCTATCTTTTCTCCTGCTTCTGCTGGTACGAATAGACTCATCTCTGAAGGGGCTCAAATTATTCCTGATGAGACATCGTTGGGTATTGCAATCTCTTTAGATTTTGATTGCCTAGTTCAGGAACAATTGAAGCAAGATAAGAAGTTGACACCACTTTTATCTGCACTTATTGCTTCTCCTTCAAGACCAGAAGAGCTTGCATGGAGGCTATCAGAAAACGTACTTACCGTGTTAAATTCTCTTACTGATTATGAAGCTCGTGGAATGGTAAAAAGATTACCGGATGGAAGGTATACTCCTTCTAAAGAGTTTTATTTGGATTCGTAGTGTGTGATAGGTGAACAATGACACAAAAAGTTACGGTAGTTGGCGCTGGTTTAGCTGGAAGTGAATGTGCTTTACAGCTTGCTTCACGTGGTGTTTCTGTAGAGCTCATTGAGCAGCGCCCTGTTGTTTCTTCTCCAGCACACCATACAGATATGTTTGCTGAGCTGGTCTGTTCCAACTCTCTGAAGTCCACTAAGGAAGATTCTGCAGCTGGAATTTTAAAGTCTGAGCTTAAAAAGATGGGTAGTTTTCTGCTCCGTATAGCAGAAGAAAACTCTGTTCCTGCAGGCGGTGCGCTTGCGGTCAATAGAGAAGAGTTTTCAAAGGCTGTTACTGAGCGGATTAGAAATCATCCAAACATCTTGGTAACTCATGCAGAGGTCACGGAGTTATCTGATGAGCCAACAGTTATTGCTGCAGGACCACTGTGCTCAGATAGCTTGTACGAAGCAATTTCTAAGCGTGTTGGAACTAACAGAATGTCGTTTTTTGATGCAGCAGCGCCTATTGTGTCTTATGAATCAATTGACCATTCAATTGCATTCTCTCAATCTCGTTATGAGGACTTGGGAATTGGCGATTACCTCAATTGCCCCATGAATAAAGAGGAATACGACACATTTGTTGATGAGTTACTTGCAGCTAAACGTGTTATTGGCCACGATTTTGAGCAGTCTGATTTATTCCAAGCTTGTCAGCCTATTGAGGAAGTGGCAAGAACAGGACATGATTCCATTAGATTTGGCGCTTTAAAGCCAGTAGGACTTATTGATCCTAGAACAGGTAAACGCCCCTGGGCAGCAGTTCAGCTTCGTGCGGAAAATGCAGCTAAAACAGCATTTAATCTGGTTGGTTTTCAGACAAATCTTACCTGGGGAGAGCAAAAACGCGTATTTACCCTCATCCCAGGTCTGGAAAACGCTGAGTTTGTTCGCTACGGCGTCATGCACAGAAACTCTTTTGTTGACTCTCCTCATGCGCTTGATGGTTCGTTTGGAATTCCGGGAACTTTTACTATTCTTGCAGGTCAAATTACGGGTACAGAAGGCTATGTTGAGGCTATAGCATCTGGGTTGCTTGCTGCACTTAACATGTACGCTCGTCTGTTGGGCAAAGAGGAAGTCAGGCTTCCTTTGACCACTTCGTTTGGCTCTCTTGTGGGTTATGCAACAAACCCAAACACCAAAGATTATCAGCCCATGCATGTTAACTTTGGAATTTTTGAGCCACTGGACGAGCATATCAAAAGAAAAGACGAACGTCGTCAAAAGATGGCAGAGCGTGCTCATAAAGACTTTGA
>CAURGZ010000027.1:0-17850 GCA_963524285.1 uncultured Atopobium sp. | reverse complement strand
GTGTTTAAGGTTTTGGCACATGAAGGCTGGCGCCCTGAGTTGGAATCGTGCATTGCCTGTGGAGATGAAGCTCTGACGTACTTCTCGCCAGCTGCTGGTGGCGCATTGTGTGGAAGTTGTGCGCATGAAATTGAGGGAGCCATTGAGGTAACTCCGCTTGAGCTCTCGTGGTTGTCGTCGCTTCTAAAACTTACCTTTGACCAGCTTGTTGTTGCTGAGATTGCTCCAGAGACTGCGCTCTTTTTGCTCTCAAGTGCACATATTTGGGCGGCTACACATCTTGAAGCACGCCTCAAAGCATTTGAATTTCTACTCAGTATCTAGTTGAAGTGGATTTTTACTAGCAAAGTTCACCAGTAACTGGTATCCTCTTGTAGGTTATTTCCTTGTTCTTAGGGGCTAGTCACTGCCGGCTACCTTCTCAGTACAAGGAGTATTCAACGCGAAAGGCGGTTTATTATGGCAGTAACTAAGGATCGTAAAGCTGAGCTCATTAAGCAGTACGGCAAGGACGAGAAGGACTCCGGTTCCGCACAGGTTCAGGTTGCTCTTCTTACTGAGCGTATTCGTCAGCTCACCGACCACATGAAGTCCCACCAGAAGGACTTCCACACTCGTCGTGGTCTTCTGATGCTCGTTGGTAAGCGTCGTCGTCTTCTTTCTTACATCAAGTCGAACGACATTGAAGAGTACCGTACTCTTATTGCTTCCCTGGGTATCCGCGACAACATCCAGTAAATTGGCTTTTTAGGGCGCCGTCTGGCGCCCTTTATGTTTGAGGCCCGTTTGCAATGGGGCAAACGGAGATAGAAGAGGAAAGAAATGACTAAAGTAACTCACGAATTTGACCTCTATGGTAAGCATTACACCCTTGAGGCTGGTGAGCTCGCAAAGCAGGCAACAGGTGCCTGTATCGTTAAGTGCGGCGATTCCACCGTACTTCTCACTGCAGTGGTTTCCAAGGAGCGCAAAGATTACGACTTCTTCCCACTGACTGTTGATTTTATTGAGAAAATGTACGCAGTTGGCCGTGTTCCTGGTGGATACCTCAAGCGCGAGGCTCGTCCATCCGAGAAGGCAACCCTTACTGCTCGTATGATTGACCGTCCTCTGCGCCCATCCTTCCCAGATGGCTTCCGCAATGAGGTTCAGATTGTTGCAACTTCTCTTGTTGCAGATCAGGTAAATGCTGTTGATACCATCTCTGTCATGGGCGCATCTGCTGCTCTGGCCGTTGGTGGCGTTCCTTTTGAGGGACCACTTGCGTGCGTCCGTATTGGCCGCAACGCTGATACCGGCGAGTTCCTGGTTAACCCAACCTATGAAGAGCGCGATCACTCTGACCTCGACCTTGAGCTTGGCGGTTCTTCCACCTTTATTTCCATGCTTGAGGCTGGTGCAGATGAGATTTCCGAAGAGGATATGCTCTCCGCTATGGCATTTGGTCAGGAAGCAATTGCAGCCTTCTGCGAGGAGCAGAAGAAGTTTATTGCTAAGTGGGAAGAGGTTAACGGCCCTATCGTCAAGCGCGAGTACATCCTTGACGAGCCAATCGCTGAGGTCCATGACCGCATCTTTGCTTACTATGACCAGATGAGTGCTGCTCTTAAGGACGCTGACAAGCAGTCCCGTATGCAGAAGGTTGCTGACCTGATGGACGAGATTAAGGCTCAGTTCACCGAGGAGGAGCAGGAGCTTTGGAGCCGCGCTATTGCCGTTGAGCTCAAGGGTCTTGAGAAGCACGCTATGCGCGTCATGGTTGTTGAGACCGGCGAGCGTGTTGACGGCCGTGTTGCAGACGAGATCCGTCCAATCATGGTCAAGCCTGATTACCTGCCACTTGTTCACGGTTCTGGTCTTTTCCAGCGTGGTCAGACTCAGGTTCTCTCCATTTGTACGCTTGGCATGCTCAACGAGTGGCAGCGTCTTGACACCATTGAGCCAATGGATGGTAAGCGCTACATTCACCACTACAACTTCCCACCATTCTGCACCGGTGAGACTGGCCGTATGGGCAGTCCAAAGCGCCGCGAGATTGGTCACGGAGCTCTTGCAGAGCGCGCACTTCTTCCTGTTATTCCTTCCGAGGAAGAGTTCCCTTACACCATCCGCGTTGTCTCTGAGGTAATGGAGTCCAATGGTTCTTCTTCCATGGCTTCTACCTGCGGTTCTACGCTTTCTCTTATGGATGCAGGCGTTCCTCTCAAGCGTCCTGTTTCTGGTGTTGCAATGGGTCTTATCCAGGAGAACGGCAAGACTGTTGTTCTTACCGATATCCAGGGTCTTGAGGACTTCCTCGGCGACATGGACTTCAAGGTCTGCGGTACCACCAAGGGTATTACCGCAATGCAGATGGACAACAAGGCAACTGGTCTTACTCCAGAGATTCTGCGCAGCGCACTTCTTCAGGCTCAAGAGGGCCGTATGTTCATTCTGAACAAGATGCTCGAGCAGATTCCTGCGCCTCGTACTGAGACCAAAGAGACCGCTCCACAGATCATCTCGCTTTCTATCCCAACCGATAAGATTCGCGACGTCATTGGCTCTGGTGGCAAGGTTATCCGCGGTATCCAGGAGGATACGGGCGCAACCGTTGACATCCAGGAGGACGGTACCGTCTTTATCGCTGGTACTAACGGTGCTGCCGAGGCTGCTGCAGAGCGCATCAAGGCTATTGTTAAGGTTCCAGAGGTAGGCGAGGAGTACACTGGTCGCGTTGTTGGTCTTCAGCCATTCGGCGCTTTTGTTGAGCTCCTTCCTGGCAAGGACGGTCTGCTTCATATTTCCCGCGTTGCACAGGGACGTGTCGAGAAGATCGAGGATGTCCTGGCTGTTGGCGACGAGGTTAAGGTTCAGGTCCTTGAGGTAGACGAGAAGGGCAAGATTTCTCTTGACCGTCTCGATAAGCCAGAGGCACCACAGGGTGCTCCAAAGAAGGACCGTGAGGAGCGTCGCCCACGTCGTCAGAACGACAACGGCAACTCTGAGCGCAGGCAGCCACGTCGTCACCACGACGCATAAGGCACGCTCAAACTCAATGGGTTTCTCGCCACGCGAGGTCTTATAAAACATGAGGTATTGAAGAGAGCTTCGATGCATGTCGGAGCTCTCTTGTTATTCTGTTGAGATTTTGATTCTTTGGGAATATATAGCGTAATACGTGCAGATTTTTTATATAATTAAACAACATGTAGATTTTGCAAAAAGTCTTAGAGACGGCCCTTTGGGTTGCGTCTGTCATAGAAAGTTTTTGAAAGGAAAGCGTTTTAATGCCTAAGAAAGACCCAGCTCTTAAAGTCATTCCTATGGGCGGACTTGATGGCATTGGCAAGAACATGACCGTTTTTGAATACGGTAATGATATGGTGCTTGTTGATGCTGGTTTAATGTTCCCAGATGACGAACAGCCTGGTATTGACCTAGTTTTGCCAGACTACACCTATGTACTTGAAAATGAAGATAAGCTTCGCGGTATTTTGATTACCCACGGTCACGAGGATCACATTGGTGCTCTGCCGTACCTGCTTATGGACCTTACTCGTAAGGTGCCAATCTATTCTAGTAAGCTCTCGCTTGGCTTTATTGAAGGTAAGCTTGCTGAGCACAAGATTGTGGGTACTAAGCTTCGTGAGGTTACTGATGGTTCAAAGGTCCAGCTTGGCGCCTTTGACATCACGTTCTTCTCGATGACTCACTCTATTCCTGCTGCTTTTGGTATTCATATGAAGACCCCTGCAGGAACGCTTATTCACTCCGGTGACTTTAAGCTTGATCAGACTCCAATTGATGGCGTGCGTCCAAACTATGCGGCTATCACCAAGTTTGGCTCCGAGGGCCTTGACCTGCTGTTGTCTGACTCAACCAACGCTAATCGCCCTGGTATGACTCCATCCGAGGCTTCTGTTGGTGCGGCACTTCGCCACATCATTAAGAATGCAACTGGTCGCGTCTTTGTTGCGTCGTTCTCAAGCCACATTCACCGCCTGCAGCAGGTGTGCGATGCCTCTGTTGCGGTAAAGCGTAAGGTTGTTGTTACTGGTCGCTCTATGATTACCAACACCAAGGTTGCGCGTGAGCTTGGTTACCTCAACATTGCCGATAAAGACATCATTGATGCGTATGATGTTGATAAACTCGCAGATGATCGTATTGTTGTTCTGTGTACCGGTTCCCAGGGAGAGCCTCTGAGTGCTTTGGCACGCATGGCAAACGGAGAGCACAAGTCGCTTTCCATTCGTCCTCAGGACACCGTAATCATCTCTGCAACTCCTGTTCCAGGTAACGAGAAGAGCGTTCAGTCCATCATCAACGCGCTCTCTAAGATTGGTTGCGAGATTTACGACAAGTCAAAGGCACTTGTCCACGTTTCTGGTCATGGTAGCCAGGAAGAGCTCAAGCTTATGCTTGGTATGGCTCGTCCAAAGAACTTCATGCCTGTTCATGGTGAGGCTGTTCACCTGCGTGCTCACGCAGAACTTGCTCAGCAGATGGGTGTTCCTGCTAATCGCATTTTCATTCTTGATAACGGCGACACGCTTGAGATGAGAAATGGCAAGGTTACTCGTGGTAAGACGGTTGAGTCTGGCGTAGTGTACGTTGACGGCCTCTCTGTCACCGACGCTAACCCTGTTGTTCTTCGTGACCGTCAGCGCCTTTCTCAGGACGGCATTGTAACCGCTGTGGTAACCCTTGTTGGTCGCAACCTTAAGCCAGGTGTTGTTGAGATTTCTGGCCGTGGCGTTTCATTTGCCGACGATGACGAGCTTATGAATGACGCACAGAATCTTGTGAGAAATTCAATCGAGAAGGCCTCTAAATCCGAAGGTGCAAACATTGAAGCAATGAGAAAGAGCGTTCGTAATGCCCTTTCTAACTTCCTTTGGAGCAAAACTCGTACTCGACCAATGGTTATTCCGGTCATTATGGAGGTATAAGCCCAATGCCCTCTAAACGCACCTCAAACGCAGCAAAAAGAAATTCTAGAAACGCCGCTTCTGCCCAGGCAGTAGGCTTGAGCCCACTGCAGAATGACATCATTGGTGTTGTTCTTGCAGTGGTTGCAATTGCTCTGTTTTTGTCCATTATTGTCCCTTCTAACGCTGTTATTACCAGCGCAATGGGTCATGGGCTCAAACTATGTTTTGGTACGGGAGCGCTACTTTTTCCCATTGCAGTATTTGTCTTTGCTATGACCTTCTTTATGCGTGATGATCAGGGAATCTCTACGCGTATTGCTATTGGTCTAACGCTGGATGTTCTTGCTGCCCTTGCTCTTATTTCACTTAACTTCCCAGGTGCCGAAGCTGCTCCAGATATGCTTCTGGGCACAAAAGTCCTAGAGGCTGCCGGCGGTTATGTGGGCGGCGGAATTGCTTGGGTTTTGCTGCGCTTTGTTGGTCGCGTGGTGGGCAATGTCCTTTTGGTTGGCTTTATTATTGCCGGTGTTGTTATCTGCGGCTTCTCCATTTCTGACATGGTTGAGCGCGTAAGCTTCCGCCTGGATGAAGCGCGCGAGAATCATCGCTACCGTAAAGAAGAGCGTGCTCTTGCAAAAGAAGAGGCGCTCTACGCTGCAAATGCTCCACAACCTGCAAAGAAGCAGGGTAGACGTGGCGCAAACAACCAGTCTTCTCTCTTTGACGAGACCGGTGAAGGGGAGACCACGTATCTGGGCAATCGCAAGACTTCTGTCATTAAGCGTGACGCCCGTCTTTACGAGGAAGAAGAGGCGCAAGAGGACGCAGGAGATGCTCCTACTACGCTCATTGATAAAGCTAAGAATAAGCTTCGTTCTAAGAAGAAAGACCAGACAGATGATGCAGTTGTCGAGAAAAACGATGTTGCTGTAGCTGATGTTGCTCCTACAACAAAACAGGCTAAACCTAAGAGCAAAGCTAAAACGACACCCGATTTTCTCGCCACACCTGACCAGCTTAAAAGGCCAGGCGATGACGATGAGTCGTATGAGCTGCCACCATTTACCATTCTGAAGACAAACAAGAACTCGGCCACTTCTGCCGTAAGCGATGATGAGCTTGAAGCTACTGCTCAGAGACTCCAGGCTACGCTTGAGGAGTTTGGCCTTTCAAGCCAGGTGGTTGGTTGGACCGCAGGTCCTTCTGTTACTACGTTTAAGATTTCGATGGGCGAGGGAGAGCGCGTCAACAAGATCACCAATCTTGAGGACGATATTGCGCTTTCACTTGCGGCAAAGTCTGTTCGTATTTTTGCTCCAATTCCTGGAACTTCTCTGGTTGGTATTGAGATTCCTAACGAGAAAGCCCAGGCAGTCAACTTGGCTGACGTTCTTCCGTTTGCAAAGGGCGGTCCTCTTGAGTGCGCCTTTGGTCGCGATTCTGAGGGCAAGCCAATTGTTGTTGACCTTGCAAGTCTTCCTCACTTGCTGGTAGCAGGTACTACCGGTTCTGGTAAGTCCGTCCTGCTCAACGCTATTGTTATGTCTATGCTCATGCGCGCAACTCCTGAGCAGGTCCGCCTTATTATGGTTGACCCAAAACGCGTTGAGTTTACGGGTTACGCTGGTCTTCCTCATCTGTATGTTCCAGTTGTTACCGAGCCAAGGCAGGCCGCAAGTGCGCTTCAGTGGGGCGTCACCGAGATGGAGCGTCGCCTTAAGGTATTTGAACACTACAAAGTGCGTGACATTAAGACGTACAACAGAAATGTTGATGGCGATAAGTACGCTGATATGGAGAATCCTCCAAAGCACATGCCGTACTTTGTTATTGTCATCGACGAGCTTGCTGACCTCATGATGGTTGCGGGCAAAGATGTTGAGTCTTCCATTGTTCGTATTGCTCAGCTTGGTCGTGCTGCAGGTATTCACCTGATTGTTGCAACGCAGCGTCCTTCTGCAGACGTTGTAACCGGTCTGATCCGCGCAAACATTGATAACCGCGTTGCTCTCTCTGTTGATAACTCTTTGAACTCCCGTATTATTCTGGACCAAAAGGGCGCAGAGCAGCTGCTAGGTAAAGGCGATATGCTGGTTAAACTTCGTGGTAAGAAGCCAAATCGCGCTCAGGGTTGCTGGGTTTCTGACGAGGAAATCGAGGAGACCGTTAAGTACATTCGTACTCAGCGCGTGGCTGAATATCACGACAATATCTTGACCGTTGCAACTCCAACACAGGCCGATGGCGTTGGCGGAGTTGGTGGTATGGCACAGGCAGACGACCCACTTATTTGGGAAGCTGCGCGCATTATTGTGGATTCTCAGCTAGGTTCTACATCTAGTTTGCAAAGAGCACTCTCTGTTGGGTATGCTCGTGCTGGTAGAATTATGGATATGCTTGAGGCAAAAGGTGTTGTTGGCCCAGCTAACGGATCAAAGCCTCGAGAAGTTCTTATCGATAAAGATGCTCTTGAAGAGCTCAAAGTTCAAGACGCTGCCTATAGGGAGGTAGAGTAAGCATGCCACGCCCTCGTTTTAGTGAGATGCTCGTAGAACGTAGACGTCAGCTCGGGCTTTCTATCACTCAAGCATCAAAGATTCTTCGCCTCAAGGAGCAGGCACTTATTGCTTTTGAGGAAGGCGATTTTAAGAATATGCCTCAGAGCGGTTATGCTCAGGGCATGCTCTCTTCGTATGCTCGCTACCTGGGACTCAATCCGCGTGAGATTGTAGACCTCTTCCAGGAAGAGAGTTACGAGTTTGAAAACGGCACCTATTCTCATGAGCTGCGTCGTCGTACGCGTGATACTCAGTCTGGTCGTGGCATTGCTGGCTATGACGTTGTAAACGAGTCTGGTAGCAGACCAAAGGCATACGTACAGTACCACGGTCTTCTCCCCACATCCGGTGGACCAGCTGGCGATATGGGTGCCTTTGCAACTACGTCTGGTGTTCGCTCCAGGCAAACCGGTGTACCTCTGGGTGCTCAGACATCTGAGGAGGATGCTGGCGGCTACTCGTATTCTCGCTATGCCACAGGTCATGCGTACAATGCCGGTATTGAAGAGGCTTCTCGCCAGAAGACCATGGCAAGTCGTACACGTGGTGGCGTTCAGCGCAGACGTGTAGGTATTGCGGGCGTTAGCATGCCAGCTTATAAAGACGATGTAACCAGAAGAACTGTTGCTCCAAGCGATTACACCGATGACCTTCGCTATGACAATGTAACTGATCCTTATGAGCGAGCATCTACTATTTCCGGTCGCCGTGGCTCTAGAAATATTGCGCAGGTAGATAGGCCTAATGTTCGTCGTCGCCAGCCATCTAGCGCCGCCGCTCAACAGCGCCGTGCTCCTCAAAGACCAGGCGTTATGGGAGCGCTTCAGAATTATTTCTCTGATACGGGCCGCACCATTGCCACCGTATTTGCTCTTGTTGTTGTGATTATTACTGCTGTTTTGCTGTTCAGTGTTCGTTCTTGCATGACTGCACGAACCACGCCTACCACAACAAAGACGGTAAGCGTTAATAACTCAACATCCGATTCTTCTAAGAATTCCACTACCACCAACAGCAACACGGACACCTCTAAGAAGGATTCTACTGATGCTTCTAAGAGCACCACTACAACTGAGCCAAAGAAGGAAGAGACTCCTAAGCAGACTACCGTAGTGGTTACTGTTGCAGATGGTCAGACCAGCTGGGTTGAGATTACGGTTGACGGCAAGAGCGTTGAGGCTGACGCCATTACCGGCCCATGGTCTCAGACATATACCGTCACTGATTCCATGAATGTTCTTGCAGGTACTCCTGGTGCTGTTGCGGTAACCGTTAATGGCACTGCTAAGCCATTTGACGCAAATGCTTCCGGTATTGGTACCTTGACCATTCAGGGAACTAAGCCTGCTGACGGTACTGCAGCAAATGCTTCTGGAACTCAAACAAACAGCACGTCAACAAGTACTACCGGTGGAACTTCTGGCACAACTAACAACCAGAATTCCAACAGCAATTCAAACAATAACTAAACGCCATGGGGCGAGAAGAACTTCTCGCCCTTAATATACGGAGGGGAAATGGCTAAAGAATCAAGCTTTGACGTTGTGTCTGAAGTAGACATGATGGAAGTTGATAATGCATTTCAGCAGGCAGCTCGTGAACTAACTCAGCGCTACGATCTTAAAGATTCTGGTGCAACACTTGAGCTCTCAAAGAAAGAGGGTAAGTTCACTATTGAGGCTCCTGCAGACTTTGTAGCATCTCAGGTGAGGGATGTTCTTGGCTCCAAGCTGGTAAAGCGCGGAATTGATCTTACTGCTATTCGTTGGGGAGACCCCGTTCCTGCAGCAGGCTCTACCGTGCGTCAGATTGGCTCAATTGTCTCTGGAATTGACCAGGAGACTGCCAAGAAGATCGCTAAAGATATTCGTGATATGAAAGTTAAGGCTAAGGCAACCGTTGAGGGCGATAAGCTGCGTGTTTCTAGCGCTTCTCGCGATGTTCTTCAGTCTGTGATTGCAAGCCTTAAGGAGAAAGACTATGGCCAGCCCCTCCAGTTCAACAACTATCGATAGGGGCTACAACGTCCTATACATCACGTTAGGATGCGCTAAAAACGAGGTTGATACAGACCGCATGCGTGCGCGTCTTTTGGCCTCTGGTTTTGGTGAAGTTGCCGATCCAGACTCAGCAGACATAGCAATTATCAACACCTGTTCATTCTTGGCTTCAGCAACAGAGGAGTCCATTGAAGCTACGCTTGAGATTGCTGAGGGCGCTTCTGAGGGAGTCCGTAAGCTACCCATTATTATGTGTGGCTGCGTTCCTTCCAGGTACGGCGCAGAGCTTAATGAGCAGCTTCCTGAAGTAGCTGCGTTTGTTCCGGCGGATCAAGAAGATGGCATTGTCAGCGTTGTTGCAGACGTTCTGAATATCCCTGAACCTACGCAGTCCATTGTTGCTGCTCACGGCATGCTGCGCACCATTGATGGTGCCAGTGCATTTGTAAAGATTTCCGAGGGCTGTGATAGATTCTGCGCCTTCTGCGCCATTCCGTACATTCGTGGTCACTATCACTCAAGGCCTGCTGAAGAGATTCTTCAAGAGGTACATGAGCTGATGGAAGGTGGTGTTCGTGAGGTCATTCTGATTGGCCAGGACACCGGTATCTGGGGCTCGGATATGCCTGATACAGCTGATGGTAAGATGCCAACGCTTGCTAAGCTTATGCAGCAGGTTGCTGAGGTAGTTCGTCCGTATAAGGGCTGGATTCGCGTTTTGTATCTGCAACCAGAAGGTATGACCGATGAGCTTATCAGCACTATTCGCGATACTCCTGAGGTTCTGCCTTACATTGATATTCCAATTCAGCACTGCAACGAGCGCATTCTTAAGCGTATGGGTCGTTCTGGATCTACGCAGGAACTTCGTGAACTTTTTGATCGCCTCAGAACTGAGATTCCTGGCATGGTTCTTCGTACCACGGGAATGTGCGGCTTCCCAGGCGAGACTGATGATGAATCAGATGAGCTCTACGACTTCATTCAGGAGCAGGAGTTTGATTACACATCCGTCTTTACCTATTCACCAGAAGAGGGAACTCTTGGTGCAAAGATGTCTGATCAGGTTCCAGATGAGGTAAAGATTGAGCGCACTCAGCGCCTGCTTGACCTTGTTGAACAGCTCGGTTTTGCAGCCACCGCTCGTCACGTTGGCGAGCGCTGCGAGGTCATAATTGACGGAATTGAAGAATCTGACGAAGGCACTGAGCTTATCGGCCACACGTGGTTCCAGGCTCCAGACTGTGATGGCGCTGTTCACATTGCAGAGGGAGAGGCCGCAGTCGGAGATATTGTCCTTTGTGACCTGGTAGATTCTTTCTGTTATGAAATGATTGGCGAGATCGTAGACGCTACAGACACACAGTCTGGCGAGAAAACCGTTTAGTTGGGGATAGGTCATGTCATCAAAGACAATTTGGACACCTGCAAATATTGTTACCTGTGCTCGTGTGGCCTTAGTGCCCTTTTGGCTTCTCTTGGCGCAGCTTTTAGGTGTATCTCTGGCAGATTCTCTGGCAACACCTGGTTTTAAACTTGGAGCTTTTCTTGTTTTTATCGGCTATGTTGTCATTTCATTGACCGATAAGCTTGATGGTTACCTTGCCCGTAGTAGAAATGAAGTTACTACCTTTGGCAAGTTCTTAGACCCAATTGCCGATAAACTCGCTGTTGTTGTAGCTCTTTTTGTACTTCTAGAGTGGCATATGGTTTCTCCTTGGGTGCTCTTAGTGATTGTTGCACGTGAGTTTTTGGTATCGGGCCTTAGGATGGTTGTTGCTTCAAAGGGAGTTGTTATTGCAGCTTCTGACTTGGGTAAGTGGAAGACCGCAACAACTATGGTTGCTATCTGCGGTTTACTCTTCTTGCCAAGTATTCCTGGTGGAATGATTCAGGATGTTTTGCTCTTTATCTTCAACGTATCTATGTGGGTTGCAGTAGTTCTAACGGCCTGGTCAGGAATTGACTACTTTGTAAAGTCTTGGCAATACATTGCTGAAGTTTAACAAGATGGCGTCTCTCTGAGACGCCGCTTTTGTATCAAATCTTATTAAAAGTAAGGAAGACCATGTTCTCTGAAGAAGTTCTCAAAGAAGCTCAACAGGTTATTTCAGAGGCTCTTGCATTAGGTATTACCGTAGCTTCAGCCGAGTCTTGTACCGGAGGACTTGTTGCAGGCGCTCTTACAGCCATCTCTGGATCATCAAGCGTGCTTAAAGGCTCTGTTGTAAGCTATACCATTGAAATTAAGCAAAAGGTATTAGGCGTTTCAAAAGACATTTTTGATGAACCGTCTCTTGGCGCTGTTTCTGAGCCCTGTGCAGCTCAAATGGCTTCGGGCGTTAGAGATGTTATTGGATCAGATATTGCAGTTTCCGTTACAGGAATAGCAGGACCAACAGGAGAAGAGCCTGGTAAACCAGTTGGAACAGTTTGGTTTGGCATTGACAGCAAAAACTATACCTATACAGTCTGTAAACATTTTTCTGGTAATAGGGAACAGGTGCGAGAAGCTGCAGTTTTGCAGGCTTTACAATTAATTCATGAAGCAATTGTGAAGGCTTAAAATCCGATTTTAATAGGGAGGCTCAAAACTAGTTTGTTTTGAGCTTCTTATTTTCTTCGACTATGCAGGACTTATACAGTCAAATTTGAAATTAAGAAGAAATTAGCTGCTCAAGAGCGGAAAAATAGAGGTAAGAATTCAGACAAATTCCCTCTATAGAGTATATGTTTGACGTTGACATAGAACGTCTGTTCTTATATTATTCTAGTAACAAAAAGAGCAAGGAGTATCCATGGCTAAAAAGTCAGTTTCAAAAGAGATTAAAGCTCGTACTACTGGTGATGAGAGAGATGAGGTTATCTCTTCAACCACTGCAGAGATTGAGAAGAAATTTGGTGCAGGCGCTATTATGCGTTTAGGTGAGGGTGGTCCTGCCTTTGATATTCAAGCTATTCCAACTGGCTCACTTGCTCTTGATGCAGCTTTGGGTATTGGCGGCGTTCCTCGCGGCCGTATCGTAGAGATTTATGGCCCAGAGTCCTCTGGTAAGACAACACTTTCACTAGAAATTCTTGCAGAAGCTCAGGCGCTAGGTGGTGTTGTTGCCTTTATTGACGCAGAGCACGCACTAGACCCAGGTTATGCGGCTCGTATTGGCGTTGATATTGACGATGTTTTAATTTCTCAGCCAGATACTGGTGAGCAGGCTCTAGAAATTTGTGACATGCTTGTTCGCTCAGGCGCCATTGATGTTGTAGTTGTAGACTCTGTTGCTGCTCTTGTTCCTCGTGCAGAGATTGAGGGAGAGATCGGCGATTCTAGCGTTGGTCTTCAGGCTCGTCTCATGAGTCAAGCTCTCCGTAAGTTAGCTGGCTCTCTTTCAAAGTCTAATACGCTTTGTATTTTCATTAATCAACTTAGAGAGAAGATTGGCGTTATGTTTGGAAGCCCAGAGACCACTTCTGGTGGTAGGGCTCTTAAGTTCTTCTCTACTGTCCGTATGGATATTCGCCGCGTTGACAGCATTAAGGTTAACGGAGAAAACGTTGGTAACCGTGTTCGCGTTAAGGTTGTAAAGAACAAGGTTGCTCCTCCTTTTAAGGTTGCTGAGTTTGACATTATGTACGGTCAAGGCATCTCCAAAGAGGGCTCCATTCTTGATATGGCTGTTGATTTTGAGATTGTCAACAAGTCTGGAGCTTGGTTCACCTATGAGGGTGAGCGTCTTGGCCAGGGTAGAGAAGCAGCTAAATCTTTCCTTACTGCCAATCCAGATCTCATGGAAGAGATTGATCACAAGGTACGAGTTGCTTGTGGCCTTGTATTTGATGAAGATTCTGAAGTTGGCACTCCAGTTGCAACGGAAGATTCTGCTGAATAATGTCAGAAATTTCTTGGTCGATTGAGCTTCCAAAAAAGAAACAGGCAGTTCTAGGTCAGGCAAAGCCTAAAGCAAAGATACTTTTAGAAACTGAAGTTGGAGGGACGGAGGAATTCTTTGTCACTCCAACAGTAGCTCGTGCTCTTCAGAACAAAGAGAAAGATGGTGTGTTTACACCTTCTTCTCGTAATGAGTTTCTGTATGAGCTAAAAGAGATTTCAACGCAGTGCATTAAAGCTCGTATTGAGGCTTTGATTGTAAAAAGGGACTATTCTACAGCTGAGCTTCAAAAAAAGCTCATGCTTGATGGCTATCAGAAGAATGTAAGAGACCCTGCAGTGCAGAGGGCTGTTGAAGTTGGTTTGATTAATGACAGTCGTTTTGCAGACGTCTATATACGTTCTAAAATTTCGCAAGGCTGGGGTCCTCTTAAAATTAAAACTGAAATTTCTAAAAAAGGGATTGAAGTTGAGACTCTCCCTGGATGGCCTGACGCTTATTTTTCTGATGTGGATGAATTTGAAGTTGCGTATTCTATGGCCCAGAGAAAACACCTGTCGGGAAAAAATGATTATGAGAAGCTTGTCAGGTTTCTCGCCACAAAGGGATATTCATTTTCTATAGCATCATCTGTTGCTAAAAAGATCTTGGATGAAAACGTCACATCTGAATGAATATATTTGCTTAGCTTATAAGTCTGTTGTATTGATGTACTTTACTTTTCCTACCTGCTATTTATTGACAAAAGTTACAATGCTCTATACGATAAATATGCCGTGAATAGGCTCATTTCCGCTGGGCAACCAGCGTCACGTATACAGTAGGTATCTCATACATTTGATCTATCTCTGAATGTGGCATGACCAGCCAATGAACCCTGCTCATGGCGGGTTCTTTAGATACTGTTGTGTCTAAAGTCTCCTGAACACTTTTGTAATCGCCATTTGAGGAGTAGGTATGGAATTAGCAGCAGTAGGCATTGTTTGCCTTCTTGTGGGAGTAGGCCTTGCATACGGCGTACTCTCTAACATTAGTAATTCAAAGATTAAAACTGCAGAACAGCAGTTAAAAGATGCTCAGACTAATGCAGATCGTATTGCTTCTGAAGCAGCTCGCCAGGCAGAAACAGTTAAAAAAGAAGCTGTTCTTGAGGCTAAAGAAGAAGTTCTTCAGCTTAAGCAGGCAGCAGAGGCAGATGAGAAAAAGCGTAAGAGTGAGCTTCGTAGCATGGAGAATCGTATTCTTCAGCGTGAAGAGTCCCTTGATCACCGTACTGATGCACTAGAGAAGCGTGAGCATCAGCTTTCCAGCCTTCAAGGCCAGCTTGATCGTCGTAAGAACGATTTGGATTCTCTTGTTTCCCAGCAGTCTCAAGAGCTTGAGCGCATTGCAGCTCTTACAAAAGATGAGGCTCATGATGAGCTTCTATCTCGTGTTCGTTCTGAAAGTGTTCGCGATGAGGCTATGATTCTTCGTGAGTCTGAGCAGCGCGTTCGTGCACAAGCAGATAAAACTGCACGTGAGATTATTTCTACCGCTATTCAGCGCGTCGCTGCAGATCAGGCTTCTGAGATTACAGTAACTTCCGTCCATATCCCATCTGATGATCTAAAGGGTAGGATTATTGGTCGTGAGGGTAGAAACATTCGTACCTTCGAGCAGGTATCTGGCGTTTCTCTTGTTATTGATGACACTCCAGAGACTGTAGTTCTTTCAAGTTTTGATCCAGTCCGCCGTGAGACTGCTCGTGTTGCACTTGAGAACCTCATTGCAGACGGTCGTATTCATCCAGCTCGTATTGAGGAGCTCTACAAGAAGGCTGAGGCCCTTGTTAACGAGCGTGTTCTTGAGGCTGGCGAACAGGCTGCATTTGATTGTGGTATTCATGATCTTCATCCAGAAATCGTAAAGACTCTTGGTAAGCTTCGCTACCGTACTTCTTACGGTCAGAATGTTCTTGCTCACTCTGTTCAGGTTGCAGTACTTTGCGGCATTATGGCTGAAGAGCTTGGCCTTGAGCCTGCTCCAGCTAAGCGCGCTGGTCTGCTTCATGACCTTGGTAAGGCAATTGACCACGAGGTTGAGGGTCCACACGCTGTAATTGGTGCAGACCTTGCTCGTCGTCATGGTGAGCGCCCAGAGATTGTTCACGCCATTGAGGCTCATCACGCAGACATTGAGCCAAATACTGTTCTTGACATGCTTGTTATGGCTGCAGACGCTATTTCTGCTGCACGTCCTGGTGCTCGTCGTGAGTCTGCTGAGAACTACATCAAGCGTCTTGAGAAACTTGAGGCTATCTCTAATGCGCACGAGGGTGTTGAACGTACGTATGCAATGCAGGCTGGCCGTGAGCTTCACGTAATGGTTGAGCCTCAGATGATTAGCGATTCCGAGGCAACTGTTCTTGCTCACGATATTGCTAAGCAGATTGAGGATGAGATGGAATATCCAGGACAGGTTCGCGTTGTTGTTATTCGCGAGTCTCGTGCTGTGGATGTTGCTAAGTAATTTATGGCAGCCACTTCTACTGACTTAACAGGTTTTGTTGCCTCCATGGGAGGTGAGCGCGCACTCCGTGTCGAGGAATCCCTCGGCGCGGGGTACGTTCGTTTACGCGTAGCAGAAGCAGAGCGTAGACAGGCAAAGCATGATATTCGTTCGGTAGAAGATATTGTTATCGAGCTCTTGCGTAATTCTCGCGACGCTGGTGCTCGTCACATTTATGTTGCAACCTCAAAAGAGGGTGCGCTCAGAACTATCACCATACTTGATGATGGTCAGGGTATTCCAAAAGACATGCAGGAGAAAATCTTTGAAGCTCGTGTAACTTCAAAGCTTGAGAGCATGCATATGGACCGTTGGGGAATCCATGGCCGAGGCATGGCTCTTTATTCCATCAAAGAAAACTGTGAATCAGCCCAGGTTGTAGCTTCTGCTCCAGGACTTGGCTCTGTTATACAGATTGTGGTAGACACTACTAAAATTTCCGAGCGAGTAGACCAGTCTACTTGGCCAACTTGTGGTTTGAATGAGGACGGACTCAAGACAACCGTCAAAGGCCCTCATAACATTATTCGTACCTGCTGTGACTTTGCGCTTGAGGTTAAAGGCTCGTGCGAGGTAATGCTGGGCTCTGCTGCAGAGATTGCAGCTACTGCTCGTCGCAGAATTGCGCAGACGCTTGATATCGCTGACCTGCTATTTGTTGAAGGCTTTGAGAACGTTCCTGTTCTCGAGCGCTTCAGGGCCGCAGCGGATGCAACAGAGCTTTCTGAGGTTTGTAAGTCTCTTGGTCTTTCAATGTCAGATAGAACTGCTCATAGAATTATTGCTGAGCAGATTAAGCCTTTGCGTAGTGTGTATGCACAGGTCAGCCACACTGTTGAACCTGAAGGGGTTTCTCGCGAAATTGATCTGATGAAAGACCACCGAGGTCTCAAGATGAGCAAAGCTGATATCAGCAGCTTTTCTCGAAAAATGGAGCAGAGTTTTGCTGAGTTGTCCGAGAAATACTACGTTTCTTTGACGTCTGAGCCTCGTGTTCGTGTAAGTAAAAACAAAATTGTTGTGACTTTTGATATTGAGTCGCAAGAGTAGAACAAACGCACAATAATTGGAGCACTCATGGGTTTGCTTAAAGTTTCAAGTAAGTCTTCACCAGCTTCTGTAGCAGGAGCTATTGCGGGACTGGTTAAAGATAATGAACCTGTTATGCTCCAGTGCATTGGTGCTGGTGCAGTCAACCAGGGCATCAAAGCTATTGCTATTGCGCGTGGCTTCTTGATTCCTTGCGGCCTGGATATCACCTGTGCTCCAACATTTTCTGATATCGAGATTGCAGGGGAGAGTAGAACTGCAATTAAAATTGCCATTTATGTCCACACACTGTCTGCCCCTGATACGCAGACTCCAGCTGTTAGTTCCACTGAGTATAACGAGGTACTTTAAGCATGATTGAAAATTCCGAGCTCGTAGGAAAAACATATCACATCAAAACTTTTGGCTGCCAGATGAATCTGCACGATACAGAGCGAGTCTCTGGTCTGCTTGAGGCTTGTGGCTGCAACGAGGTTTCAGATACCGATGACGCAGATATTGTCATCTTTATGACCTGCAGTGTTCGCGAGAACGCTGATCAGCGCCTCTACGGTCAGGCTTCTGCCATGGTCAGCGCTCCAACGCCTCCATCAGGCAAGCGCATTGTTGCTATTGGCGGCTGTATTGCGCAGCGCGATGGCGAGAAGCTCCGTGAAAAGGTTCCAGCCGTTGACGTTGTTTTTGGCACCAGCGCACTTGCAAGCTTGCCAGCACTTCTCACCAGTGCATTTAGGGGCGAGAATGACCGTGTAGCCGTAGACACTTCTGAGGAGGGCAAGGGATTCTCCACAGATCTGCCAAGTAACCGCGCTCAGCAGTATCACGCTTGGGTGCCTATCATGACCGGCTGCAATAATTTCTGCACGTATTGCATTGTTCCTTACGTTCG
>CAURGZ010000026.1:0-18454 GCA_963524285.1 uncultured Atopobium sp. | reverse complement strand
GCTAGCTTATGCGTCAGCCATCTCGGCTTTAAGCTGGACGATCTTCTCGCGATACTCTGGAAGAGAGGCGCCAAGAATCTGGGTAGCGTAAATAGCTGCGTTTTTGGCGCCGTTGATGGCAACGCAGGCAACGGGCACGCCGGATGGCATCTGGACCATGGAAAGCAGGGAATCCATGCCGCCGAGGTCAGAGGTCTTCATTGGAACGCCAACAACAGGCAGCGGAGTGAATGCAGCAACAACTCCGCCCAGGTGAGCGGCCTTTCCTGCAGCTGCGATGATTACCTTGAGGCCGCGGTCAGCAGCGGTCTCGGCCCACTGGTGAACCTTGTCTGGAGTACGGTGTGCGGATGCGATGACCAGCTCATATGGAACGCCAAGGCGCTCAAGTTCAGCGGTGCATCCCTCCATAGTTGCAAGGTCGCTCTTAGATCCCATGATGATGCCGACAACAGGCTGATCTGCCATCTCTGCTCCTTTGTTACGTCTCATAAAATAGGCGGATACGTCAAATATCCATCTCACAGTATAGAGTATGATTTTCTAGAACGTTGGTCCATCAGTCCACGTGAAAGGAAACTGTAATGAATGAAACCAACTCTGTTCTGTACCAACGAGAAGGCTCGTACATCCCTCGCATCGCCGCAGTGCATGACCTCTGCGGATACGGAAAATGCTCGCTTGGCGTAGCTATTCCGGTGCTCTCGGCAGCGGGATGTGACGTTTGCCCAGTACCTACGTCGCTTTTCTCGGCACACACCAAGTTCCCTACGTTCTACATGCACGACACCACCAACATGCTCGAGGATTACCTGGATGCATGGCAGGAAGAGGGCATTGACCTGGACGCCATTTATTCTGGCTTCCTTGGTGCAGCAGAGCAGGTTGCAAGTATTCAGCGCTTGTATCAGGAGCATCCAAAGGCACTTCGCGTTGTTGACCCAGTTATGGGCGATGGCGGCAAGATGTATCCAACCTATACGCAAGAGCTTTGTGACGCAATGAAGTCCCTGGTAAACGGCGCAGATATTTTGACACCAAATCTTACTGAGGCTTCGATTCTGACGGGCATTCCATACGCTGGTCAGGATTTGACTGATGAGCAGGTAGATGAGCTGCTTGATGCACTGCTTGCGATGGGCGCAAAGTGCGTTGTCCTTAAGGGTATTGTTCGCGGCGATGGCCTTATCCGCAATTTTGTTGCTACCGAGTCCGAGCGTGGCGAGATTGTCTCCGAGCTTCTCCCCTACATGCTGCACGGCACCGGCGATCTGTTTGCTTCTGCGCTTTTAGCTGCGGTTATGTGCGGTCAAGAAATCGCTGACGCGGTTGAGTTTGCTGGTGAGTTTGTCTGCGAGTCCATGGAAATTACTCGCGATCAGCCAAACTTTGAGCTTCGTGGCGTTTCGTTTGAGACAAAGCTTGGCCTAATTGCCCAGCTTCTGCAGGAGTAAGACGCTTCTACAAAATAAACTGCTCGCACAGGCCTTTGCGCCGCGGAGAAGTATTCTTTTTCTTTGTCGTAGGCGCTCACTCACGTAGAGTGGGCGCCTATTTTTACGCAAGCAATCGTTGTTATGCACGAAAATGCATTTTCCTAGTCCTTTATTCGTTTCATTTTTTATCAAACAAACATTGAGCCTCAAAACATAGCGAAAAAGGTAAAAAATCCGTTTAGTTGGAAATCGAAGAAATTGATTACATATTTGATATTACTAAAAGCCCAGTTGGCGTTAATCAAGCGACACATTGCTAAATCAAAATCACTCAAAATCGTCATGCATAAAGATTAAAACTTCCAACTAAACGGCTTTTTTACCTTTTTGGGACCAAAATCGTCTTGGAAACACCGATTCCATAACTTTCAGCCAAATTAACGTGCAAAATCATTCGCCGCGCCACCATTTTGAGGCGCGACGACCTCCCGATAAGTCACTTCCAACAGCACAAGCAAAAGAGCCGCTGACTTCAGCGGCTCTTTTGCTCTTTTGCTTTGTTGCTTGCAGGTACGTAGACTACTTAGTGCCTGAAGAACTGTCGCTTGTACCTGTGGTGTTAGTGGTACCAGTGGTTCCTGTTGTTCCAGTTGTGGTGTTCTTCTTTGTTGAAGAGTCGCCACCAACGATGCCGCCAAGCACGCGGACCGGCGTAAATGACGTTGCAATCTGGTCACGCAATTCTTTTTGGATGGTATCGTTTGCACCAGTAATGACCATGGTGATATTTACTCCATCAGAAGACTGCGTCTTTGAGAACGTAAAGGTAAAGATAGGTGTTGCATCTCCGCCAGGTTTAAGGAATCCGAAGAGTTGAGATTTCTGAAGCTCACCTTGGTCATTTCTGTGAACACTGACGTGATAGACAACGGTATTGATTCGTGGGTTGAGCAGCGCGTTAATGGCAAATGCCTGCGCCTGGACACTGGATCCCGCATAGCATTCAAGCACGTCTTTTGAGGTTGTATCGGTAACAGTTACCTCAACGCGACCAGTGTTCTCGTCAGCTTCCTGAACCGAGAAATCCTCGGGGAACTGCGTAAATCCATTACCCCACTCAACACCGCCGCGCAATGCAGATGCAACAGATCTCACCGTAACTGATTCGGTTAGATTTGCTGTGTTAGCTCGGCGAATAACACCACAAGAGACCTGCATCAGAACAACGATTACCAGGAAAACCAAAACAAAAAGGACTGCCGTCTTTGTAATGACCTTCTCGATATTTGAGCCCGAAGGATCAGATCCCGAAAGTGGATCAACGTCCACTGCCACAGCTCCACCCTGCCTGCGAGCACGCTCTAGAGCTGCGCGTTCCTCGTTAGGATGACCCGTCTCGTCTACCTTGGTAAACAACTCTTCAGCTGCGTCAGCATCAAGCGCGCCCTTCTGTCGGCGCGCAAAGCGTGAACGTTCTGCATCATCTTTAGCCATGTAGCTCTCTCATTCAACCTGCATAAACACACTTTAAAGTGTGCGATGCGTTGACTTTTGATCTTTAGTTCCACCCGTCGGTTTACAGGCCGCAAGTTGCAAACCGCAAGTTACAGCCGCAAATTGCAAACCGCAAACCTGCGGTTAAGCGCATCGCGAGAAGAACGATTGCTGCTGCAAACCACAGTTCGCAAAGCACTTAATGCTCTATTTTACCGCCTTGCGAGGTTTGGCGCACCACCAAACTGCATTTGATAGTAATGAGCGTAGATTCCGCCTTTTTCTAGCAGTTCATCATGGGTTCCACACTCAACTGCACGACCGTGATTGATGGTGATAATTTCATCAGCACCCATAATAGTCGAGAGTCGATGGGCAATAACCAGCGTAGTTCTATTCTTTGCCAGCTCGGAAAGAGACTCCTGGACCGCGCGCTCGGACTCGTTATCCAGAGCGGAAGTAGCCTCATCCAAAATGAGCAGCGGCGGGTTCTTCAGGAACACTCGCGCAATGGAAATGCGCTGCTTCTGTCCGCCAGAAAGTCTAGTTCCACGCTGTCCTACCTGCGTGTCATATCCATCTGGCAGCGATTCAATGAACTCGGCGATATTTGCTCGCTTTGCTGCTAGTGCAATGTCTTCTTCAGAAGCTTCAGGGCAGCCGTATGCAATGTTCTCTGCGATAGTACCGTCAAAGAGGTACACGTCTTGCTGGACCATGCCAATTGCCGAGCGCAAACTGTGCTGCGTAACAGAGCGAATATCCTGCCCATCAATGTTGATGCTGCCGCTTGTCACATCGTAGAATCGTGGCAATAAAGCGCAGGTAGTGGACTTACCTCCACCAGAAGGTCCAACCAGTGCAACAGTTTTTCCGCTCTCAATATGAAGGTTCAAGCCATCAATAACCTCTTCAGCATTGTTGTAAGCAAAATGAACATCCTGGTAGATGATGTCGCCGGCGGTAATCTGAATATCATGAGCACCAGGTGCATCTTGAATATCTGGCTGAGTTTCTAGAATCTCCGTAAATCGCTTAAAGCCGGCAAGGCCCTTCTGGAATGTCTCGGTAAAGTTCAGAATGTTCATGATTGGCGTGGTAAACAGCGAGATATAGAGTGCATACGTAGCCAGGTCAATGGCTTGCATCTGACCCTGAGCAATCATCCAGCCGCCCAAAACCAACACAACAGTGTTCAAAACACCCATCATGCCTGAAATTGCAGCTTGGTACCTGCCCATAGCCTGGTACATATTGGCCTTGGAGTCTAAGTATGCCGAGTTACTTGCTCTAAATTTCTTACGCTCGTGATCTTCCGCCGCAAAGCCCTTAACCACGCGAATACCAGAAAGTGAGTCCTCTAGCTGGGTATTTACGTCGGAAATGCGCATGCGGTTCTCTTTGAAAATGCCGCGCATGTGCATGTTGGCAAAGAAATTGAACACTACCAGTACCGCAGCAATTCCAGCAAGCACCAGCGTAAGGGGTACGTTAATAAAAGCCAGAATGACAAAAGAGCCGGCAATCTCTAGCAGGCCAATAATCAAGTACTCAGGGCCATGATGCGCCGTCTCAGAAATGTCAAACAAGTCGGATACCAGGCGACTCATCAGATCGCCCGTCTTGTGACGGTCGTAATACGAGAAGCTCATGCGCTCGTAGGCGTCAAACAGGTCTTCTCGCATCTTGCTTTCCATACGCGCGCCCATGATGTGTCCCCAGCTAATGACAAAGTAGCGACACAGAAAGTGGACAAAATACATCACGACAAGCCCAACGGCAATGAACACTAAGCTGCCGAGAATGACATCTTTACCCTGCACAAACAGCCCCTTGGTGAGCAAGCGCAAAATCTGGGGGAACGCGAGCTCGATACAAGCCAAAATGATGGCGCAGATAGTGTCCAGAATAAACAGATGCTTTTGCGGAGCGTAATAAGAAAGAAAACTGGCAAACAGCGATTTGCGGTGTTTGCCAGAGGCGTTGTTTCCAGAGTTTCTAAAGCCGTTTCTGCTAGAGGCTGAAGTCAAAGAACTACCAGGTACAGGGCGAGAAGAACGATCAAGCATGCGTAATTACTCCATAGGCAATCGGTGTGAAATTGAATCGCAGATAAGAGCTCCAATGATAGTCTTTGCGTCCTCGATTTTGCCATCGAGAACGGCGTCTACCAGCTCAGATAGCGGAACAAGATCCACGTTAATAAATTCGTCGGCATCTGGGTCTGATCCCTCAAAGGTCAGCTCAGTTGCCATGTAAAGGTGAATAAGCTCGTCGGTAAATCCATCGGAAGTGGCAGTGGTGGTGAGAAAAGCCATCTTTCCCGCCTTCATTCCGGTCTCTTCCAACAGCTCACGGTGAGCGCAATCAAGAGGATCCTCACCTGGGTCAAGTTTTCCTGCAGGCAGCTCAACTGTTACGCGACCAAGCGCAGTTCGGTACTGACGAACCAGACAAATTCTGCCCTCATCAGTCAATGCAACAATAGCCACAGCACCAGGATGACGCACAACATCACGAAGAGCAGTGCGTCCATCAGGAAGAGAGACACGCAGACGATTCACGTCAAAAATGCGACCGACCCAAACGGTATCTTCAGAGAGTGGCTTCTCTTCTAGAGAGGCATCACGCGCATCCTCTGTACCTGCAACAAAACTGCGCTTTTGTGGCTCCCCAGAATGATGGTAGGCAGCATCGCCCACAGCAACACGCTCGCCGTCGTAGGTAAGCGAATCAACTGCCGAGTGCAAATCATTGCGAGCAGAATCAAATACCTCTGGAGTTACCTGCATGTCAGCATCAAGAATCTCTGGCTCAGCAGACTGCATATCATCAAACACATCACTAAACTGAGAGTTGCCTTGATTGCTGGTCCAAGCACCATCCTGTACGTTGGTTTTCTCGTCATTTTGATTTGCCATAAGCGCTAACCTAACTATTTTTCTGGACGACCTTGAAGAGCCTTAAGTCCAATATCGTGCCTGAGCTGCTTGCCTTCAAAGTTGATAAGGTCGCAAGCCTCATACGCACGAGCGCGAGCTTCCTCAAAGGTTGGTGCAAGCGCAGTAACGTTGAGCACGCGGCCGCCTGCTGTGACAATCTTTTCGTCCTCGGTCTGAGCAGTTCCTGCGTGATAAACAGAAACGCCCTCAAGCTGCTGAACAGCCTCAATACCGGTAATCTCCTTGCCCTTCTCGTAAGAACCAGGATATCCGGCACTTGCCAGAACAACAGAAACAGCTACCGTATCAGACCAGGAAACCTGCTGATGACGGAGGGTGCCGTTATCGCAAGCCATCAAAATTGAAACCAAATCACCCTGGAGGCGAGGCAGTACAACCTGAGTTTCTGGATCGCCAAAGCGAGCGTTAAATTCAAGAACCTTAGGGCCGTCTTTGGTCAGCATAAATCCGCCGTAAAGGCAGCCAGAATAATTGATACCCTCTTTTTTGAGCTGGTCAACAACGCGCTGCTCAATGGCAATCATCTGGGAAAGTTCTTCATTGGTCACAAACGGAACAGGAGAATAGACGCCCATTCCACCGGTATTAGGTCCCTTATCGTCGTCGTAAGCACGCTTGTGATCCTGGGCTGTTGCCAGCGGAACAACGTACGTTCCGTCAGTCAACGCAAGCAGCGAGCACTCTGGCCCCTCAAGGAACTCCTCAACAACAACGGTTGCTCCTGCATCGCCAAAGTGACCGGAGAAACATTCGCGAACACCTTCGAGGGCCTGCTCAAGCTCAGTTGCAACAATAACACCTTTACCTGCAGCAAGACCGTCTGCCTTAACAACTACAGGAGCACCGATGTGGCGAACATACGCCTCGCAAGACGCCTGGTCTGTGAAAGACTTCCATGCAGCAGTTGGAACGTTTGCTCGCTCCATAATGCCCTTGGCAAACGCCTTTGAACCCTCCATCTGAGCTGCATTCTGGTTAGGACCAAAGCATGCAATACCGGCCTGACGGACGGCATCTGCAACGCCCACAACAAGAGGTGCTTCGGGGCCAATAACTACCAGGTTAATACCTTTTTCCTTGGCAAAAGCAACAACCTCGTCAGGGTTATTTTGATCAATAGGAGCAATCTCTGCCTGGGCAGCCATGCCACCATTACCTGGAGCAACGTAAATTTTTCCTGCACGAGGCGATTCTTGCAGCTTAGTTAAGAGCGCGTGCTCACGACCGCCTGCGCCGAGCAACAAAATATCAACGGTGTCATTCATAAGTACTCCAGCCTTCTGATACAACGCCTTTGGGATACAAGCAACGCCAACAGCACCTTCTCCAAGATGTTTTTTAAACTCAGGAGAAGCAAGTCTTTCTGCAATACATTCTGCATCATATTCGTTGGTTTTAAGCGGCTTTTTGAGATGCTTTTCTATGCGTTTCTCGCCACTTGAAATCACTACATATTTGAGCTCGCCGCGCTTTACAAAACAAGCGCTCATAAGGCGAGAAATTCTTGCTGCTAAATCGGTAAAATCTGATGAGCGAGCCACCTCTGTACATTTTCCGCCAACCAAACGGTACAAATACATATCGTTTGAGATGCGCCTATGCAAACGCTCAAGTCGAAGTCGCAACGAAAGCCTGGGGCGTTTGTCCTTGCTTTTATGAAGGACAACCTTGTTCATTGCAATGTACATTGTGGCAACTACCTCAGCAAGCTCTTGTGCATACGCACAAGCAGCTTCAAATGAAGCTCCAGACTTTCTTGCCACACTTAAACGCTCAAGCATGATTCCCATAGCAGTAGGCATATTTCCGCTATCTACCAGGCAAATTGAGGTTGAAATATCAGGATTGTTCTGACAAGCCTTTTTTGCCGTAAGAAACGAGTCAGAAAAATCTGAATACACATGGAGCGAGAGGATCTTTTGAGCTCCTGACTCAATAATGCCTCGGTAAAACTCGCCCACCTGATCAGCATCTGAATTTAGAGCTCCAGGTATTACAGAAACCCCCAGGGCTTCAAGCTGGGAAGCTTCAAGCCCACAGGGGTTATCGCAAACTATTGCAAAAGTTGAGCAGTCCGAAGACGCCACAGGTTACCTCCAGTAGCGGTCGATTGTCTGCTCGCGATCTGGACCAACGGTGATGATAGAAACGCGTACACCAGCAAGTTGTTCCAGGAAATCAATGTAGTCCTTAGCCTCACGAGGTAGCTGGTAGAAGTTACGAACGTTAGAGATGTCGCACTTCCAACCAGGAAGAGTCTCGTACACAGGCTTTGCGTGATAGAAGACGCTCTGGTGCTCTGGGACGGTCTTGTAAATCTTGCCGTCGCACTCATAAGCAACGCATACCTTAATCTCGTCCAGGCAACCAAGAACGTCAAGCTTGGTAATTGCCAGGTCAGTGAGACCATTGATACGAGCTGCGTAGTTAACAACTACTGCGTCGTACCAGCCACAGCGACGCTTACGACCAGTGGTTACACCGTACTCATGGCCAACTTCGCCGAGAAGATCGCCCGTCTCGTCAAAGAGCTCTGTTGGGAATGGGCCAGAGCCAACGCGTGTGAGGTATGCCTTTGCAATGCCCAGGACGCGGTCAATGTTGGTTGGACCAACGCCAGAACCAGTTACTGCGCCACCAGCGGTGCAGCTAGAAGAGGTAACAAATGGATAGGTGCCGTGGTCAATATCAAGCATGGTTGCCTGAGCGCCCTCAAAGAGAATGTTCTTACCAGCCTCAAGCTCTTCGTTGAGGAAGAGAGAAGACTCAACAATGTAAGGACGAATGCGATCTGCATAAGGCAGGTAGGTCTCGCAAATCTGGTCAACGGTATAGGTTGGAAGACCATACACAAGACTCAAGATTGGATTGGTGTACTCAAGTGCAGCTTCAAGCTTCTTGCGGAAGATCTTCTCGTCAAGCATGTCCTGAATACGCAGGCCAGTGCGGTTCATCTTGTCCATATACGTTGGACCGACACCGCGCTTGGTGGTACCAATAAGGTTCTTACCCAGCTTTTTCTCATGTACGCCATCAAGATCTTTGTGATAAGGCATAACAATGTGAGCGTTGCCAGAAATCTTGAGCAGGTCGCAGGAAATACCCTTGCTCTCCAGCATATCAATCTCGCCGAGAAGAACCTCTGGGTCAACAATGCAGCCATTACCAATAACTGGATAGGTGTTCTCGTACATAACGCCAGATGGAACCTGGTGAAGCGCAAGCTTTGTATCTCCAGCAATTACCGTGTGGCCCGCATTTGCACCACCTGCGTAACGGCAAACAACGTCAAAATCTCCGGAAATGAGGTCGGTAACTTTACCCTTACCCTCGTCTCCCCACTGAGCACCAACAAGTACGGAAGCTGGCATAAGTTCTCCCCTATCGCAGCTATCTACAAACACGACCATTACATGACGGTTGCAACCTCTTTAGGGGTTGCTTCATAAGTATATCTAATACCGCTCGCAAAAGCACAGAAGCACAGAGGTTTTGTCACACATAAGAAACGATTAATGCGCGGGGTTTGCCATCGCAGCGTACTGTGCGGCTTCACTTTCTGAGTAATTATTTCCCTGGTAGATCTCAACAAACTTGGTGGATGTTGGCATAAACATAACAGGAACATCCCTCAGAGCACCTGCACGGTTCTTTGCAACAATGATGTTGGTAACGTCTTTATCAGGACGGTCATCGCGTGCGGCTTCTTCATCGCTCAGTGAGCGGTCAAGCAGCAAAACAATATCTGCATCCTGCTCGATTGCGCCGGACTCACGCAGGTCAGAAAGCTGTGGACGCTTGCCGTTTCTGTTCTCAAGCGTACGATTGAGCTGAGAAAGTGCAATAACAGGCGCCTTGAGGTCTTTTGCCATAATCTTAATGCCACGAGACATCTCAGAAACCTCAGTTGCACGACTGTCTGCACGGCCCTTCTCGGCTGGAGGAGACAGCAGCTGGAGGTAGTCGATGATAATGACGCCCTTCTCGGCCTTATTAAGCATTCTGCGGGCTTTTGCGCGGATTTCTGTGACTGTTGTGCCAGGAGTATCATCAACGATGATTTTAAGGCGAGAAATGCGCTCTGCTGCCTCCAGAAGGGTAGGCCACTGCTCATTTCTGATGTTGGAAGAACGGATGGTCTGCAAATCAACCTTTGACTCAGAGGCCAACAGCCTCTGCGCAATCTCAATCTTGCTCATCTCAAGCGAGAAGAGCGCAACAGTTGCACCGGAAACCGCAGCGTTATAAGCCATGCTGAGAGCAAAAGAAGTCTTACCAACACCAGGACGAGCGCCAATAACAACCATCTGACCAGGACGAAGACCTTGGAAGAGGTTATCTAGGGTTGCAAATCCGGTTTGGACGCCCAACTCTGAAGCATCTTTACCAGCATTTTGCTGAAGCTCTTCAAAGAGATCAGTCATGATGTCTTCAATGCCCTGCTCGGACTGCTGAACATCTCTGTTGGTAACATCAAAAATGAGCTTTTCTGCCTGGTCAACTACTTCTTTTGTATCTTCTGGAGCATTGTAGGCAAGCGCAGAAATCTTTGCAGAAGCACTAATCATCTTTCTGAGCGTAGTATCACGGTGCAGCATAACAGCGTGGTTTTCCCAACCAACCATAGCAAGTGGGTTGTTTCCAAGCTCTGCTAAACGGACAGCTCCTCCAGCGCGCTCAAACTTGCCGTTACTCTTAAGGTGGTCTGCAAGCGAAATGACGTCTACCGGCTTGTTATTGTCAAACAGGGACTTAATTGCCTCAAAAATAATTTGATTGGATGGAATATAGAAATCCTCGGAGGAAAGCCTAATGAGGCATTCTCCTCTGATCTCTTCCGAAAGAATCATTGCAGAAAGAATGGAAAACTCGGCATCAGAATCTTGTGGCATAGAGGCGTTCTCTAGGGCCGTTAATTGCGTAGGATTCATCTCAAACGAGTCTTGTGCCATCGTCTTTTCCAATCATGTTTTTTGGGAATGAATCTGAATAGTAGTGTACTTTTCAAAAAAATAAAGAGTCATTTTGGCTTGCAAAATTCGAAAAGTTAAGTCTTCAACATGATTTTCCAAAACTCGCATACCCTGAGCGGGATTTCCTTGAGTTTTCAACGTTTTCAACATTTTTTAGACTTTTTTCGACACGTAGTATTTTCTACACAATTGCTTATCTGCAGTTATACAAATCAAATTACAATTCCGCAGGTTAAGTGAATATGTTTTACATAACATTTTGAATAACCGCAGGTAGAGTATAAGAAAATATACCTTTCTATCTACACATAAAAAGACCACCCCTTTGTTATGTTTCACAAAGGGGTGGTTCGAACAAACATTCCATTCTTTTAAGATGGCCTTGCTTTTTATAAAAGCTTACAAATCTGTAGAAAACTGCAGAAATTGTATAAACCACCAAAAAATGCAGGAGAACAGTGTTTTATGCATGCATAAAACTACTCTGCGGACTCAACCTCAACCTCGACGGTTGCCTCTGCGACAACCTCCTCGGTCTCCTCCTCTGCAGGAGCAGCGTCGTCCTCGCCAACAAGAACAACGACGGTAGCGGTAATGTCACGGTAAAGCTCAATGGTGACATTGTGGCGACCAGCGGTCTTGATAGCAGCGCTACGAGAAATGCGCTTACGATCAACGGTGACGTTGAGCTGGGCCTCGATTGCGTCAGCAATCTGAGCGGTGGTGACGGAGCCAAAGAGCTGGCCCTCCTCGCCGATGCGAGCGTCAACAGTTACGAGCTTGCCATCAAGAGCTGCCTTGGTAGCATTTGCGTCAGCAATACGCTGCTCTTCGCGCTTAGCGATATTGTGACGACGCTCCTCAAGCTGCTTGATGTTACCCGGTGTAGCAGGCTGGGCAATCTTGTTGGGGAACAGGAAGTTCTCCGCATAACCCTGTGCGACCTCTACGATGTCGCCTTCGCCGCCCTTACCGCGAAGCTCGCCCAAGAGAATAACTTTCATGGGAAACTCCTTTGATGAGTCGATGGTATCGACTAGTTGTTGTTTATCGTGGCCTCTGAATCCTGGCTTCCTGAGCGATTAAGCTTTCGGAAGTTTGCCCAGGCGTCAATAAGTCCTACGAGAGCCATAACGCCTAACTGAACTTCTAACATGCCTGCCAATACAAACAGTGACAGAGAAAGTGCTGGCGAGAAGTGCTTCTCGCGCACAAACCATGTGAGCACTGCAAGGCCCTGAAGAGCAAACACAACCCTAAGAGCCATAAACACATTCAACGTAATAAGCTGAAGTATGTCTTGTGCAGACAAAATGGTGCTTGAGAGTGCATATACAAACAAGTTGGCCACGGTAAGAGCACACATCCAAAATGGAACATCCATCAGCTGGAACTGTGGCAATTTCTGTGGGTCCCTTGTCAGCGCTTTATACACTGTTCGAGCTCCAAAACGCGCAATTACAAAATATAAAAGCGCCATGCCGGTATAGCTGGTTGGCCAAAAGAGCATAAAGAGTGCCTTTGCTGTTGAAAGACCTTCTTGGATCTCTGGAGAAGCACCTGAGACCTGCGAGGCGTATTGATTAAATACGTTCTGAGCAAGCTCGGGAAGAGTTGTTCCTGCCATTGCGGCAAAGAACGCGTCGTATCCCAGAAGTGCCAAAGCCGTTGCTCCTACAAGAAGAGATCCAACACCAACGGTGAGTTTCTCTGTTGCAAAAGCGTAGCCAACTCCAAGAGCAAGTGCACAAGCGGTAACTGAAGTAGCCGCCTCCGTTGGTCCCGAGAGCAAATAAGCTGCTACACCCGTAACAAGTACTGAAGTAATAGCAGGACCAAACCATCCGTGCCCTTTTTTGCAATAGACAGCAATTACCATGCCATACGCAACCAAAGCTGCTCCAATAAAAGAAAGGAGCCCGGTAATTACTCCGCCAACAACGCAAAGAACAAAGCCTTGCTTGTAGGTTGGAGCTTCAAACGGACGCGGCTTGCCTCCGTTTTGGTTGCTTGGACCAGCAAAATTCTGTGGGCTACTCTCTGGGCGAGAATACCCTTCAGGTGCCTGAGGAATATTTGAATCCGGTCTATCCATTGCTAACCAACTCTACCTGAAGAACAGATAGGTTATCCGCGACTACGGCCACCGCGGCTGGAAACCACAGGGACAGTGTAGGGCAGAAGTGCCATCTCGCGTGCGCGCTTGATAGCAAGTGCAATGTCGTGCTGGTGCTGCGTGCAGGTGCCAGTGACGCGACGAGGCTTAATCTTGCCACGGTCGGTCATGTACTTACGAAGAAGCTGAGTATCTTTGTAATCGATGAACTCAGTCTCCTCCTTGCAGAACTGGCAATACTTGCGACGCGGCTGGCGCTGGAAATCTTGTTTCTGCTGAGCCATGTCTTTTACCTTTCAGATGACAGTAACGTCTGTGTTGCTGTCTGACGTTTAAAACGGAATATCAGCATCGTAGAACTCCTCGTCTGGCGGAGCCGGAACGGGAGCGGGTGCCTGTGGAGTTGGAGTTGCATAAGATGGTGCACCCTGTGACATAGGGGCTCCACCCTGCTGATTCCTAGAAAGGAACTCGACCTCATCAACAACAACTTCAAGCTTGCTGCGACGCTGTCCTTCCTTCGTCTCCCAGGAGCTGAAACGAAGTTTGCCTTCAATAGCAACCTTCGAACCCTTGGAGAGGAAGCGGGAAAGTGCTTCAGCACGCTGTCCAAATACTACGCAGTCAACGAAATTGGGAACATCTTCCCACTCACCGGTCTGCTGGTTCCTGCGACGATCGTTAACCGCAACGCCGAAGGATAGAATCTGGGTACCGCCTGCTGTGGAGCGAAGCTCCGGGTCACGGGTCAGGTTGCCCGAAATGTTAACCCTGTTAATACTCATAAATCTCACTACCTCTCATCGTGGAATAATTCCACTTTTCCATTACAAGGACTTAGTCCTTATCGACTCGACGCACGATCATGTGACGCTTAACAGCATCATTGATTCGCAGGACTCGATCGAGCTCTGCAATCTGCGTTGGATCTGCATGGAAATTGATGAGGGTATAGTCACCCTCGGTAAGATCGTCGATCTCAAAAGCAAGCTTACGCTTACCCCAGTCCTCGACGCTGTCGACTACTCCGCCGTCAGTGGTGATAGCAACGTCAATACGCTTCATTACACCAGCGCGGACTTCCTCGGTGGAAGCTGGGTCAACAAAAAACAGCAGTTCATAGGCCTTCATATTGTCACCTCCTCTGGGCTAATGGCTTCGGGAAGTGAAGGTGCACCCGAAGCAGGAAAGTTCAACCAAGCATCATACCACATAAATGCTCAAATACGAAACTGACCCACAAACTTTCTCACATGCAGTCCACATATAAAGCTTAAATCGGCAATTTGTTGCTTATTTACCTCTAATCTTGCAACTATCTGACGCGAATTTTTCTAAGGCGTGGTCACTCGCGCAATTTTAAAAACATGGGATTGAAAAAGAAAAACGACCATCACACAATCTGCATGATGGCCGTCTCTTTTATAGGTGCTCTACTTTACTGAGCTGCAGGTCCCTCAGGATTCTGAGTTGGTGCGTCTGCTGGAGCAGCTGGTGCCTCAGGAGCCTCTGGAGTTGTTGGGATAATTGGCTCAACAACAACAGTCGAAGCAGGTGCAGGCTCTGGAGCTGCGGGAGCGACAGGAACCTCTGGAGCTACAGGTGCTGCTGGCGCAACAGGTGCGACTGGTGCCGCAGGAGCCGCAGGAGCAACAGGTGCTGCAGGTGCTGCTGGTGCAGCAGGTGCAGCTGGAGCGACAGGAGCCACTGGAGCAGCAGGTGCTGCTGGTGCTGCTGGAGCAGCAGGAGCCACTGGTGCAGCAGGTGCTACTGGAGCCGCAACAGGCTCAGCTGGAGCTGCAACAGGCGCTGCAGGTGCAACTGGAGCTGGAGCAGCAACGGGAGCAGCAGGAGCTGCAGGTGCTGCAGGGGCTGCAGGGGCTGCTGGAGCTGGGGTTGCTACTGGTGCTGGTGCTGGTGCCGGTACTGCAACAGGAACAGCAACAGGTGCTACTGCAGGAGCAGCGGTTGCTGCTGGTGCAGTTGGAGCGACTGGTGCTGGAGCTGAATATACAGCGGCTGCGCCATCACGTGGATCGTTAATGAATGGTGGCAGTGGATCATTGCTCTGTCCCCATGCAGGAACGTTGAACTGACGCATCCAAAGAGCGATTGCGTTCTGCATAAGAAGCATAACGATAAGACCAACAACGTGACCAATATAGCCAATAACCAGGAAGATTGGCCCCATCTGAATGAAGCCGCGTGCAAGAAGAGCAAGCACGACAAGACCAAGCTGGTTCTGGCTGGAAATATTCTGAGTTCTTGCAATGGCCATAGCCTGAGCACCAATGTTAACGAACATGCTAATTGCAGCACTGCCGCCGATGATGCCCATAATAAGTGAGGTAGCAATTCCAAGCACAATGCCCATACCAAAGATACGGAACAGACCGCCCATGTCATGCTTGATCATCTCAAAGATGTTCTTAAAAGCAAAACCAGCAGAGATGCGACCATAAACTGATGCGCGAACCTGAATAACATTGATGCACAGTGGATAAACAAATGCTGCAACAATAAAGACTGGGATAAGAATCAGATTGATAACTGGAATAAAAGAAAGAATTCCCGTTGCAATGCTGTATGCCAAACCAAATGCAAGTGCAATAACAACTGCCTTGAAGCCGGTAACAATATAGGTACCAAACTTAAGGTCTTTCTGCTTTGGACCAGCATTGATGCCCCATGCAGTTACGCGTGCAGTCTCAAGTGCATAGCCAACAAGTGCAAGAATTCCGACAACTGGAATAAGACCAAACAGAGCCATAATAAGGACAGGCTTCCACCAACCCTTTTCCAGAGTCAGAAGTGCCCAGGAACGTGCAAAGTAGCGATCGCGCCTGTAGCCATTCAACTCATCTGCTGAAACAGCCATTTAACTCTCCCCTCGTGTCAAAAAAGATGACATCGAATTACTAAGCCTAAACATTCTATATAAAATCGAAAAATAAATATATCTTTATTGGTAACAATTAATCAAATGAAAATGTCAAATGGCGGAGGAGGAGGGATTCGAACCCTCGTACCCCTAGAAGGGGTAAACGGTTTTCGAGACCGCCGCATTCAACCACTCTGCCACCCCTCCGAAGGGTGAAACGGCGCCCGTAGGCGCCGTGAAAATTCTGGCGGAGAGTCAGGGATTTGAACCCTGGAGACGCTTTAGACGCCTACACGATTTCCAATCGTGCTCCTTCGGCCACTCGGACAACTCTCCATATAAAACCGCACGGGACAGTATAGCGGATTTCTCACCAATATAGAACGAGAAGTTCTGTGTATTTTTAATACTTGTGTAGTATTGTCATACTCATAAAAACAAAAACACCAGTAGGAGGTATGGATGCCACCGTTTTTCTCGCCATATGGCACAGATGCGATTTCTGTGAGCATCCCCTACTGGCTAGACCTTCTAACGGTAATTATTGGTGCAATCTCGGGAATCTTGGTTGCAAGAGATCGTCACTTAGACCTTGTGGGCTTTGTGGGTCTTAGTCTTTTGGGTGGTCTGGGTGGCGGGCTTATCAGGGACGTCATGATGCAAGAAGGTGGCGTCTACATGCTCAACTCGCCCTACGCCATTCCGGCTGCCGTTTTTACCGCTGTCTTGCTGTTTATGTTCCCTGAGCCGCTTGACAGATTCCCTCGCATGCTTGAGTGGACCGACATTATCTCCGTTGGCCTCTTTGCTGTTGTTGGTACCGATAAAGCCCTGGTATATCACCTGCTTCCCTTCTCGGTCATTCTGATGGGAAGCATTACGGGCGTTGGTGGCGGTATGCTTCGCGACGTATTTCTTGGCAACATCCCTCGTATTTTCCAGCGAAGCAATCTCTACGCGTTTTGCGCAGTTGCTGGCGCTACCTCCTACTGGGCGCTTGTCTCTTATGTAGGCGTCACAAAAATTTGGGCGGCAGTTGTCTGCGTTGTAGTTACCGTTGGCCTCAGACGCTGGTCGCTTAAATACAACGTACTTTCTCCGGCCGACGTTGACCTTACGCCGCACGTAATGCGCAGTGTTAACAAGCTTCGTCACAAAGCTCAGAAGCCGGGTAAGCAACCTGAGCAGAACACCCCATCAAAGTAACATCCAGCCACAATCGGGCGGTTTTGGGCGGTTCTGGGCGGTTTTGCATCGCCTTCACATACCGTTTACCAGCACTTTATTTAAAATCCGCCTAAAACAAAACTGGCGAGAAGCCCTTGCAGCTGCAAGTTTTTCTCGCCAGATTGGTTGTCTGTAAACGACGCTGTTACTTCTTGACCATGCCGTTGCGGACTGCCCACTTACGGCGCTCAGTCTCGGAAAGAATACGCTTACGCATGCGGATGTTTTGTGGCGTAATCTCAACAAGCTCGTCATCCATGATGTACTCCAGGGCCTCTTCCAGCGTAAACAGGCGTGGAGGAGTCAGCTGAACTGAAATATCTGCAGTTGAAGACCTCTGGTTGCCCAAAGATTTGGTGCGCGCAATGTTAACAACCATGTCGCCTGGCCTTGAACGCTCACCAACCAGCATGCCTTCGTAGCATTCAACACCTGGAGAAACAAAGAGCTGACCACGCTCCTGGAGCGTACCAAGCGCATACGCAACAGCCTTCTCGGTGGACATGGAAATCATGGCGCCGTTCTGGCGGCTACCAATATCACCTGCAAAAGGACCGTACTCAAGGAAGGTGTGGTAGAAGACAGCGTCACCGTGGGTAACGTTCATGACGCGCGTCTTGAGGCCCATGATGCCGCGGGTTGGAATCTTGAACTCAAGGTGCGTCTGAGTCTCACCGGTATCCATGATGGACATGGTGCCACCAACGTTACCAAAGACCTCAATAACCTTGCCGGCATACTCTGGATTGCACTCAACAACAGCCTGCTCAATAGGCTCAAGCGTATGGCCCTGAGCGTCCTTCTTGAACAGAACGCGAGGACGACCAACCTGGAATTCAAAGCCCTCACGACGCATGCTCTCCATAAGAACAGAGAGGTGCAGAATACCGCGGCCAGAAACCTCAATACCCGTCTTATCAGGAAGCTCCTCGATGCGCATGGTGACGTTATTCTCGCGCTCTGTCATCAGGCGCTCTTTGAGCTGGCGGCCACCAACAATGTCTCCCTCGCGACCAACAAGTGGCGAGGTAGAAGGCTCAAAAATAATGGAAAGGGTTGGTGGATCAATCTCAATTGGATCCAGCTCAACAGGGTTCTCTGGATCAGTGTAGACATCACCAATATCAGTGTTATCAACACCAACGATTGCCGCAATATCGCCTGCGTCAACCTCGCTGCACTCCTTACGGCCAAGGTAGTCAAAGGTGAACAGCTGCTTGACCTGGCTCATAGCGCGGGAACCGTCGTTTTTGACAACAAGAATCTTATCGCCGGTATGAACAGTTCCGGAGTAGACCCGGCCAATACCAAAGCGGCCCAGGTAGTCGGCGTGATCGAAGGTGAAGCACAGCAAAGCAAGACGT